>JAICZH010000029.1 GCA_025933775.1 Chitinophagaceae bacterium | reverse complement strand
AAATTTGGTTTTGGCGAAGTAATAAAGATGGAAGGCGCAGCGCATAACCCGGTGGCTACTGTAAAATTTGAATACAATGGTGAAAAAAAAATCATGCTCAATTATGCAAAGCTGCGCATTGTGGAATAAGAGCCCATCCCCAACCCCTTCCCGAAGGGAAGGGAACATTATTTGGGATTAGTAAGGTTAGTTAATCTCTTTCATTTTATACAAGTTCTATATTTTATTACGAGTTGCGTAAATATTAAAGGGGATGCATATTCCCCTTCGGGGTTAGGAGCATTTTTATTAACTTTGTACACTTAATTTTTTTACAATGATAAAAACAGGAAACCCGATTATAAGTATCTATACCGAAATGACGCCTAACCCGGAAACAATGAAGTTTGTTGCCAATAAACTTTTATATCCAGGTAAGAGCATAGATTTTCAGGATGAAGAAAGCGCCAAAGCATCTCCTTTGGCAATGGAATTATTTAGTTTTCCATTTATAAAATCGGTATTTATCGCCAGCAATTTTGTAACGCTTACTAAAACAAATGAAACAGAAGACTGGCAGGATGTGATTCCTTCTATTAAACAATTTTTAAAAGAATATCTGGAAGAAGGTAAAAAGATAATTAATGAAGATGCAATTGCTTCCAGAAAAAAAGATGTTTCAAATGAAGTAAGCGCAGATGATGGTGATGTGGTAAAGCGAATAAAAGAATTACTTGAAAATTATGTAAAGCCTGCCGTAGAAATGGATGGCGGCGCTATACAATTTAAAAGTTATGAAGATGGCAAAGTAAACCTAATGTTGCAGGGAAGCTGCAGTGGATGCCCTTCTTCAATGATCACTTTAAAAGCAGGCATTGAAGGAATGATGAAGCGGATGATACCAGAAGTAAAAGAAGTGGTAGCAGAAGCAGATTAAAGGCCTCCTCTAAATCTCCTCCAGAGGAGGAGACTTAAAACCATAGCATTTCGGAAGAGATGCTATTTCTTTTTATCAAAAACTTTTATCCTTTCTTACCTTTCAGGTTGTGTCCCGATTTAAATTTGTTTTTTAAAAATTTTCTTTGAGCCTCACACAAATTTATCAGCAGTTTATCTCCGATATGCAGCATACAACAGTGTTGGAATATATTGCTGTATTCTTCGGCATTGCAAGCGTGTGGTATAGCCGCAAAGAAAATATTCTCGTATACCCGGTAGGGTTAGTTAACACAATTACTTATGTATATATCAGTATTAATGGAAGTTTGTTTGGCGAAGCATCCGTAAATTTTTATTACACGGTTATGAGCATTTATGGCTGGATTTTATGGGCAAAAAAAAATCAACAACTTGAGCATATTGTTTTAATTACGCGATCCGATTTAAAAGAATGGCTAAGTCAATTGCTTTTCTTTGCTGTTTTTTATATCATAATTTTTGTTTCACTTACATATCTTAAAAAAAGTTTTGCACCCGGCGCAATTCCCTGGGCTGATGCATTTGCAAGCAGCACCGCCTTTACAGCCATGTGGCTCATGGCACGCAAAAAAGTGGAAAGCTGGCATTGGTGGATTGCTACGAACATTGCTTCCATTCCTTTATACTTTGTAAAGCATTATGTATTCACCAGCGTTTATTATATCATTCTTTTGGTGATGGCTTTTTCAGGATTATATGAATGGTCAAAAAAGGCAAACAAGCCTGTTGCAGAAAAAGAAGAAATTTCAGAATGGAAACAATAAAAAAATTTGTAGTAATAGGCCCCGAGTCAACCGGCAAAAGTACTTTGTGTGCGCAGCTTGCCGAATATTATCAAACACTTTGGGCACCTGAATATGCAAGAGAATATTTAGAAAAAAAGGGAACAAACTATTCGTATGATGATCTATTAATTATAGCAAAAGGGCAAATTGAAACGGAAGAAAATCAATTGTCTATTGTCAATTGTCAATTGCCAATTTTTATTGACACCGATATGTATGTAATGAAAGTTTGGTGCGAATTTGTTTTTAATAAATGCCATAATTGGATATTGAATCGCATTGCCGAAAGAAAGTATGATGGCTATCTCCTTTGTAACACTGATCTGCCGTGGGTTGCAGATGATTTACGTGAATATCCTGAAGTAAAAACAAGGAATAAATTATATCATTTTTATAAAGATATTTTAGAAAATCAATCAACACCCTGGACTGATATAAATGGTAACTATGAAGAAAGATTTGAAGAGGCAAAAAATTTTGTCAATAAAAATATTTAGGCAAAATATTTATTTTAATAACGCTTCAATATCAGAATCATTTTCCAGATGATTCATTTGCCGCAATATCCATGGATAGCGGGAAGCTACATGAGCAGATAATGGTTTTATTGTATAACCTTTAGGATTGGGAAGACATGCTGCAATAAGCGCCGCTTGTTTTCTTGATAAATTTTTTGCAGGCTTATGAAAATAATATTCTGACGCGGCTTCTACGCCAAAAATTCCTTCACCCATTTCTGCTTCATTCAGATACATTTCAAGTATTCTTTTTTTACTCCAGAAAGTTTCAATCATAAAAGTAAAATATACTTCAAGCCCTTTGCGCAAATAACCGCCATGCTGCCATAGGAAAATATTCTTGGCAACCTGCTGGCTTATAGTGCTGGCGCCACGCAGCGATTTACTTTTTTGATTATGCTTCATTGCTTTTTGAATACTTTTAAAATCGAACCCATTGTGATCAGGAAATAATTGGTCTTCACCGGCCATTACAGCAAGTTTAGCATTAGCGCTTATTTCATTCATGCTTACATATTTTCTATGGAGGCTGTTGCCATGAAGCACGCTTCCAATCTCGGTGATAGTAATGGGCGGATTTATCCATTTGCAAAAGAATACATACAATAAAGAAAGAATAAAGCCGTATAAAAAAAATTTTATAAAAAAGCGTATAACCGTTACCGTTAGTGATCGTTTTTTCTCAATTGTTTTTTTTGACAAAAAAATAATTTTTATTTTACTGCAATATATTCAAGCGAATATTTTTTACCCAATATCATTTGTTTGTTACCCGATTTTGCAAGCAGATAACCAACTCCTGCAAGCAATGCAGACCCACCAACGAGGTATGGGCTTGCATAATATTGTGTATTTGGTTTTGAAAATACCCATGTGCCGAGGCCAACTAAAGTTAAGAGTGTGCCGCCACCAAGCAGCACGCCGCCGGAACCTGACCAATTAAAATTTTTATTTCTATCTTTTCCAAAGCCGGTTATTTCTTTATAATTTATTGCAAATGGATAAGTGGCAACAGTATCTAAAACGTAAACCCCAAGTGTGGTGGGCATTTGCCTGATATCATATTGTATCAGAAATAATGAATCATGATTAATATTTTTTATAAAACAATCATAATAATATTTTGAAGAAGTTGAAAATGATATTTCGTTACCAGGAAAAAAACTTTGTACGGTGCGGTTATTTTTTTTTAAAACAAGTAAGTCGGAGGGTTGTGAATTTCCATATAAAAAAAATAAAAGACTTATAGTTACTGCAAAAAATGTTTTCATGAATTCATGTGTTTCTTTATAAAAAATAAAACACCGGTAAGCAATACCGTTCCAAAAATGAGTAAGATTAATCCGGATATTTTATTAATTAATCTTATATTTTTTACGGTAAGTTTTGAGCGCAGCTTGCCTGCCAGCCTTACTTTAGCCACATCAGCAGACATGTTTAACAGGAGAGCCATTGCAAAAATAATGATGCGTTCTTTTACCGTATGAGTTACTGCAATAGCCGTTGCAGCGGTAAGCCAGAAAGCCATCACAGCGGGATTGAGGGTATTAAGCAAAAAACCCTGCAGCGCAATTTTTGCATGGTCGCTTGCGCGCAATGGCGGCAATGATACATCTTCAGGATGCAAAGAAACTTTTTTAAAAAAAATATAATACACTCCCATTCCTATTAAAAACAAACTTCCTGCAATACCAATTGGTTTTTTAAAAGAGAGAAGATGGGTTACTAATTCAGAAAATACATTACTGAGAACAACCAATAAAAAATCGCTTACCCATACGCCAATTACAAAACTAAAACCACCTTCTTTTCCATTATTAATGCTTTGCTTAATGATTGTAAAAATTACGGGGCCCACCGATATTACCAGCAGCAGGCCCATCGCAAGACCTTTGAGTATTGCTTCCAGAACATCTGCCATTTATAGGTGAGGTGTTTAATGTTTTAAAAAATAGAAGGATTATAAAAAACTACAATTTAATTTAATAGAACTTTTTTTATAACAAAAAAGTAAATAGAAATTTTTAAACTTTTTCACCCTTTAAAAATTTTTGCCACTCATCAAGCATCCGGTCTTTTAATACACGTGGAAATTTATGCTGGCCGCCAACCTTGCCTTTGGCTTTCATAAAATTCATAAAAGTTTTTTCACTAAGTACATCTACAAAAATTTCTTTTAGTGCGTGCTTTCTTTCTACTTCATAATCATCATTCAACTCTTTCAGCTTTTCATCAATTAATATTTTTAAATGCTCCGAATTTACGGCGTCGTTTGTTGCAATAAACCAATGATGTGCAAAAAAATTGCCATAGGGTATGCCGGCTACAGTAAATTCTCCAATGGAAATGTTGAGCTCTTCGCTTACTAATTGTATGGCCTTATTCATATTATCAACGCTTAAATGCTCTCCCACCAGGCTTAAAAAATGCTTGGTCCGGCCTGTGATGATGATTTCATTTTTTTCAATATCCACAAATTGAATGGTATCGCCAATAAGATAACGCCATGTGCCAGCATTGGTGCTGATGAGTATAGCATAATTTTTATTTTCTTCTACTTCATGAATCATTAATGCTTCGGGATTAGCAACCATATTTCCTTCGCTGTCGAAATTTTTATAATCGAAAGGAACAAACTCAAAAAAAATATTATTGTTAAGGGCCAGCCTCATTCCTTTTGCATCCTGGCGGTTTTGATAAGCAAGAAACCCTTCGCTTGCAAGATAGGTTTCAATATAAGTAATAGGTTTTCCCAATAGTTTGTTGAATCCTTTTTTGTAAGGCTCAAATGCTACGCCGCCGTGTACATAAAAAGCAAGATTGGGCCATATTTCATGAATGTTTTTGAGATGGTATCTTTCAATTACTTTTTCCATGCAAAGCTGTACCCACGCCGGAACCCCTACTAAGAATGCAATATCCCATTGCGGCGCCTTTTCTACAATCTCATCCAGTTTTTTTGACCAATCGGTATTTTTTGCAATTTTTTTCCCCGGCTTATACATTCCCTGAAACCAGAAAGGAATGTTTTTAGCCTGTATGCCGCTAAGATCACCAGCATAATATGTGGCTGATTTTTGTAAATGTGTGCTTCCGCCCAACATCAACCATCCTTTCCCGACGGAAGACCGGGGAACATTGTTGTAAGTTGCCAGGCTGATAAGTTGCCTGATGCTGGTAAGAGTATTAGCCCTGATTAATTCTTTTGTAATGGGAATATATTTACTTGCCGCATCACTTGTGCCGCTGCTCAAAGCAAAAAATTTAATGACACCGGGCCAGCATACATCGGGCTTTCCATCAAGCGCCCTATGCCACCATTGATGAAAAATTTTGCTGTAATTATAAGCAGGTACCATTTGTTGAAAAGCCTTGCCAGGATGCTTGTTTAAAAGAATTTCATCAAAACGATATCGTTGACCGAATTCTGTAAACCGGGATTTTCTCAGCAATTTCTTAAGCACTTTTATTTGTTGCTTTTTGGCAGAACTAACAGGCAGCTTAAGCGCTTTGGAAATTGTTTTAGGTAATCTGAATTCTATTAATGACATTCAATTAATAAGTTAATACAGAAACAAATTTAATAAATACTACACGTTTGTGAAACACTAATTTATCAGCGGCTTAGCGCCAAAAACTATTGCAAATATATTAAAATTGCCGCCTGATAAGTGGAAATTGCCATTTGCTAAATGGAAAAAAATTATTGCCAAAAAATATAAAACTTAGCAAAAGAAAAGAAACGAAGTGGAAGAAGCTGGTTGTTCATAATGGTTCAGCAATTGTATATTGTATAAAAAAAATTTTGGAAAATAAAAGTGTGTGTAGTTTTTTAATCAGGAGCCTCCCGGCTTATTCGCCGGGAGTTTTTTATTTATAGTATTATTCATTAAAAACGCATACTTAAGTTTTCATACTCTACCTTCATTATTGCCAAATAATTTGTCTTAAAAAAAAATACACTAATTTTATTGTGAATACGGTTAAACTTCTTTTTGCAGTGTATTATAGTTTTGTTTTTCCGGATATTGTTTTTGTATAAAAAATTAAATCAGCATTCTTAATGTATAATCACATCTGGAAAAAATATCTTCCCATTATCAGAATACTAATGAAAAAATCTGCTGCGGGCAATCAGGTGCTGGATCTTAATAGGGTTGATTTTGAAAGAGCAGGCACGGGAAGAAAGGCAGGATATAAATTTACTATTGAATTTTCTGACGGAAAGGTAAGCAATGTAATTAGCGGTTCGGCACTCGCAACTAACTTAGCCGCCGTAATATTGGAAGATGAAAATGCCAGGCAAATCATTAATGAAAATAATTACGAAATAAGTCTCAATACCAAATTTCAATTATCTATAAAAAATGTAAAAGCCGCAAATAATAATTCTGCCGCAAAAAAAAATAATGAGGAAACTGCAAAAGGAACAGGCTAATATTTGAACTTTTCAAAATATTTATTTTTAAAAAAATCTTTGCTGAATATAGCATGGCTTCAATCACTTCTTTCCAATCTTTCTCACCTCTTCATTTACTAAATCACTCTCGTATCCTTTCATCAATAAAAAATCTTGCAATTTCTTTTTCTTTATAAAAATATTTTTTTCGCTTTTTTGCGCTTTCATTTTTTGTTCCACTAATTTTTCAAAAGTTTTCTTGTAATTAGAACCATCAATTTCTTTCAGCGCTTTTTTAATACAATAATCGCTTATTTGTTTTTGTTTAAGGGCTTGCTTTATTTTATTTTTCCCCCATTGTTTCATTCTAAATTTTCCACCTGCAAAATGAATGGCAAATCGTTCTTCATTTAAATAATTTTCTGCAATTAAATCAGCAATAATTTGGTCAACTTCTTTTTTAAAAAGCCCGAACGAATACAATTTATCTTTTACTTCGGCATGGCATCTTTCCTGGTAAGCGCAATATTGTTTTATTTTAAGCATCGCCTGCTGAGGAGTAAAGTTTTGTAAAGACATTTTTCAAAAAATCTAAATTTAGAAACGATCAACTTGAAAAATTACTTAAAAAAAAATGCATTGCAAAAAGCAATGCATTTAAAATTTAAAAAAATTATTGAATGCGCTTCTTACCGAACTAACTTCAATTCGTTAATAATATTTTTTGCACCGCCAAGCTTATCAACACACCAAAGCACATAACGAATGTCAACACAAATGGTACGATTTAAATCTTTATCAAATTGAATCTTGTGACTTAATGCTTCATAATTTCCATCAAATGCAAGCCCGATAAGATTTCCGTTTGCATCCATTACAGGCGAGCCCGAGTTGCCGCCGGTAATATCGTTAGTTGTTATAAAATCGGTTACCAGGTCATTGCGTTTTTTATCAATGTATTGCCCGAAATCGCGCTTCTTTAATAATTCAATTTCTTTTGCAGGCAAATCAAATTCGTAATCGCCGGGAATATATTTTTCTAAAATACCTTTTTCGGTTGTTTCATAATCATAATGAACGGCATCACGCGGATTATAACTTTTTACATTACCATAGCTTACTCTCATGCTGAAGTTGGCATCGGGATACATTTTCTTTGCAGCCACAGGATCCATTTCCATAATGCCTTTTAAATATAATCTTCCCAACTCATTATTTTTTGCAACGAAATCGCTATAAAGCTTGCTGTATTTTAAAAGATAATTTTGTACGAAAGCCGATGCGTACGCATAGGCAGGATCGTTTTGTAAGGTAACTGCATCAGGATGGGCAACGAACGCAGCCCACTTTGCTGAATCTAAGATCATCGTGCTATCAAATACATAATTGGCCCATTTTTTATAAGTGGCGTCGTCATCAAGCGGTCCGAATTTTTGTTTTAAATTATTATAAAAATCTGTTGGTTGCTGGCTTTTATCAACATCGGTATAAAACATCATTGCGGTTGCTGCCATAATCTTTCTATCGCTGGGCTGGTCTTCTTCGGTAAGAAATGTTTTTCGCTGTTCATTAGCAGCATCCAATGCCTTGTTTACATCGGCTTGTGTTTTTCCCTGCTGCACCAGCGCTCTTTCAACCGCCATAAGAGATGATGCATAACCTGCAAGCGATGAACCTAAAATTCCTTCAATAGTATATACGCGTTCTTTTGCATAAGGCGTCCATGCAGCATAATTTTTTTCATAATCGCTTAACACATTTTCATATTCAGGTTTGCCTTTTGCCCATGCAGCAAATTTTGCTTCGGCAGCTTGTTTATTTTCATACACATGATATTTTTTCAATTGCTTTGTTTCGCCGTCATAAAATTTATAATAGTTGGCAACGGAAGAATAATTTTCTGCAAGCTTTAATTTTACAGCCGGGTCTTTTATCATTTCGGCATACATATCTTTCAACCGTATGTCCCGAAGATGTACCAGCGAAGGATTATCAATTTCATTTTTCAATTTTATACCATAAGAAGTTTCATAACGGTTGGTGCTGCCGGGATAGCCGTAAATCATGGCATACGAGCCATCAGAATAACCTTTGAGTGAAACAGGTAAAAAATATTTAGGTTTTAAGGGAACATTGTCCACACTATACGTTGCAGGCTTTCCTGTTTTAGTAGCATACACTCTGAAGATTGAATAATCGCCGGTATGTCGAGGCCATTCCCAGTTATCAGTATCACCGCCAAACTTTCCGACACTTTCGGGCGGAGCACCCACCAGGCGTATATCTTTATAGATCTGATACACATACATAATGTATTGGTTGCCCTTGAACATGCTATACACTTTTCCAATTATAGAATTTGCGGAGTCGGCAACTTTATCAGTAATTTGTTTATAAACTTCAGGCGTTTTTTTTGCACGCTCTTCATAATTTAAACCTTTCAATTCTTTTTCAACCTGGTCAGTTACATCTTCTATGCGCAATAAAAATGTTACGGTAAGGCCCGATTTTATTTCCTGGTCTTTTGTATATGCATAAAATCCGTCTTTTAAATAATTATGTTCTACCGTGCTGGCGCCTGCAATAACGCCGTATCCGCAATGATGATTGGTAAATATCAATCCCCGGTTGCTTACAATTTCGCCGGTGCAGCCGCCGCCGAAAATAATCACTGCATCTTTTATAGAAGGTTTATTAATGCTGTACAATTGTTCTTTTGTAAGCTTTAATCCATGCTTCACCATATTGTCGTAAACCTGCTGCCCAAGCAGCATTGGCAGCCACATGCCTTCATCGGCACTGGCTTTAAAAAGTGAGAAGCAAAAAATGAGAGCAATAAAAAATTTTTTCATTAGTGTAAATATTTAGTGATAAAGGAAGTACGAATTTATGAAACAAGATACATGTAAAATTATTATTGGATATGATAATTTTATTAATGGAAAAGAAATTGATTAAATAGGTTCTTTAAAAATGACAAAGGCCTATTAAAAAAATATTATACAAATTTGATAATTCAAGGCGATTAAACAAATACTCGAAGTGATAGATAGTGCACAACAAGTGCCACAGGACTTTGGGTTTTTTCGAAATTGGAAAATCCATCGCCTTAAAAGGAAATTGGAAAGAATATTGGAGCCTAACCGTGAAAGAGAATTGACGGATTATTTTCAAATTTGAAAACCAGGATGTCTTTGATCTTGATTATTTAGATTATCATTAAAAAAAAAATTTATGACAAAAATTAAAAGGAACATGCTCGTTCTTCATCCTGGAAAACTTTTAAAATCTGAATTGATTGAAGAAAATGGATTAACAGTAACGGAGATTTATCCTTCCAGAGCATAATTACACCTTCTGGGTTAGAGCTTTCAATAATCAATCACCTGTTCTACCATTAATTCGGGTATTTCTCTGAATTCATATTGCTGATTTCTTAATTGCGGTTCAAAACCCGCTTCCCGTATTGCATCCTGAATTCCTTTGCTGGTAAAGCGATGCGGCGCTCCGGCAGCGCTTACAACATTTTCTTCAATCATTATACTACCAAAATCATTGGCTCCTGCATGAAGGCATAACTGTGCCACTTGTTTGCCAACTGTTAACCAACTTGCCTGTATATTTTTTATGTTTGATAACATAATGCGGCTCATGGCAATCATTCTAATGTATTCTTCAGGAGTAGTAAGATTATGCACGCCTCTTATTTTTGCAAGCAACGTATCCACATCCTGAAAAGTCCATGGAATAAATGCAATGAAGCCTTTTGTTCCTTTAGGTTTTTTGGCCTGCACTTCTCTTATTTTTACGAGATGCTCAAATCGTTCTTCAATCGTTTCCACATGGCCAAACATCATCGTGGCAGATGTCGTAAGATTTAATTTGTGAGCTTCAGTCATTATATCAAGCCATTCTTGCGTACCGCATTTGCCTTTGCTTATTAATCGTCTAACCCTATCCGTTAGTATCTCTGCCCCGGGACCGGGAAGTGAATCAAGCCCTGCATTTTTTAAAGCAATTAAAACCTCACGATGCGTTAGTTTGGAAAGCTTTGTTATGTGCGCTACTTCAGGCGGCCCGAGTGCATGTAATTTTAAATTAGGATATAATTTTTTTAACTGTTTAAAAAGATCAACATAATAATCTAATCCAAGATTGGGATGATGGCCGCCTTGCAATAATAGCTGTTCGCCGCCATAGCGAAAGGTTTCATCAATTTTTCTTTTATAAGTTTCTATGTCGGTAATGTAAGATTCAGGATGGCCTGGCACCCGATAAAAATTGCAAAACTTACAATTGGCAATGCACACATTGGTGGTATTTACATTACGATCAATTATCCAAGTTACTTTATTATGTGGTACTTGTATTTTGCGAAGTTCATTTGCCACTAACATCAGTTCGCTCAATGCAGCATTATTAAAAAGAAAAGTGCCTTCTTCAATTGAAAGGTTTTCAAATTGCATTGCTTTTTGAAGAAGATCGGAAACATTCATAATTTTTTATTTACATCAATTTTTTTGCCGTTGATAAAATCCTGTACAAAAGTACAGCCATATAACTTAATTTCAGTTTTGCTATGCTGAAAGTTTGTCTTTTAATATTATTAATATTTTATGGCTATTTTTCTTTTAGCCAGGAAATATATGAGAGACCATCAAAGCTAATTACTCAATTTCCTTTTAAGCAATTGAGCGGTGGCGTAGTTCTTGTTCGCGGAAAATTTAATAATATTCCTGACACGTTAAATTTTATACTGGATACAGGCAGTGGCGCCATTTCTCTCGATTCAGAAACGGTGGAAGAATTTCATATTCACCATATTCCATCTGGTAAAATAATAAACGGAATCGCCGGAACAACCGAAGTCGATTATGCGCCCAACAATTCACTTACACTTCCCGGCCTTACTATTGACAGTCTCGATTTTTATGTAAACAATTACGATGTGCTCAGCGGCGTGTATGGCGAAAAAATTGATGGCATTATCGGGTATAGTTTTTTAAGCAAGTATATTGTAAAAATCAATTTCGATAGTCTCCTGGTAAAAGTTTATAGCCCCGGTAAAATTTTATATCCGCCACATGGTTATTTATTGCACCCTCTTTTTACTGCATTACCTATTCAATCTTTAACAATAAAGGACGCCAGAACTATTAATGCAAATTTTTATTTTGATATGGGCGCAGGACTTTGTTTTTTAATGAGCAACCAGTTTGAAAGCGATAGCACTGTTTTAAAAAAACGCAGAAAACCCGTGTATATTCAAGTGCAGGGGCTGGGAGGCAGAAAACAAATGCAGCTTACCATCATTAAAGAAGTGCAAATCGGGCCCTATAAATTTAGAAAAGTTCCTACTAATATTTTAGATGATGTATTCAATGCTACTTCGTATCCGTTCCTGGGAGGATTGATTGGAGACGACATTCTACGCAGGTTTAACATCACGCTTAATTATCCGAAAAGAGAAATACATCTTTTACCCAACTCACATTTCAGAGATGATTTCGATTATTCTTATACAGGATTAAATTTATATTACAAAGATGGCAAAGTTATTTTGGATGAAGTAATAAAAAAATCACCCGCATACAACGCCGGCCTTAAAAAAGATGATGTAATTATTGCTGTAAATACCAATTTCAGCAACGATATAACCCTGTACAAAAATCTGATGCAAAATGTTGGGCAAAAAATAACGTTGCTTATTTCACGGGATAACGTTCCCATGATATTTTCATTTAAAGTGGGCCGCATATATTAGCAATACTTTCCAAATTCTTTTTGGGAAAATGAATTCGTTTGCCGCAAATTTGCGCATGATTCAATTTGAAAAATTTGTTTTGGATAATGGGCTTCGGGTAATTGTACATGAAGATAAAAGCACGCCGATGGCTGTGCTCGATGTATTGTACGATGTAGGCGCAAGGGATGAAGATCCGTACCGCACGGGCTTTGCGCATTTATTCGAGCACCTTATGTTTGGCGGAAGCATTCACATTCCTTCTTACGATGAACCGTTGCAAATGGCCGGCGGTGAGAACAACGCTTACACAACTAACGACTTTACCAATTATTATTTACAGCTTCCTGCCGAAAATATTGAAACCGCTTTTTGGCTCGAGAGTGATAGAATGCTTTCACTTGCTTTTGAGGAAAATTCTTTGGATGTGCAAAGAAAAGTTGTCGTTGAAGAATTTAAAGAACATTACATCAATAAACCTTATGGCGATGTATGGCATAAGATGCGTGCCCTTGCTTACAAAGTGCATCCGTATAAATGGATGACGATCGGTAAAGAATTAGGCCATGTGGAAAATGCTCAATTGCAGGATGTAAAAAAATTTTTTTGCAAACATTATACGCCGGCAAATGCAATACTAACGGTGGCGGGTAACCGAAAAGTAGATGATGTAAAAAAACTTGCTGAAAAATGGTTTGGAAATATTCCCGCAGGTGAAAAGTATATAAGAAATTTACCGCAGGAACCAAAACAAACCAAGCCCAATTTTCTTGAAGTAAATGCTGAAGTTCCGCTGGATGCATTGTACAAATGCTGGCATATTTTTTCCCGGCTTGATGAACGGTATTATGCAACCGATCTGATGACGGAAATACTGGGTGGTGGCGCTTCTTCACGTTTGTTTCAGAGCCTGGTAAAAGAGCAACAGCTTTTCAGCAACATACAATGTTCCCATTTTGGGAGCATTGATGCCGGACTCCTTTTTATTGATGGTAAATTGATAAAAGGAATTACAATGGAGCAGGCAGAAAATGCAATTGCGATTGAATTGCAAAAAGTAAAAAATAATTTGGTGAGCGCAAATGAATTGCAAAAAGTAAAAAATAAAACAGAGAGCCTGATCGCTTTTGAAGACATAAGTTTGGTAAATCGTGCTAATAGTTTGGCAACTTATGAATTGCTGGGCGATGCGAATTTAATGAATACCGAATTAGAAAAATACCAGGCTGTAACTGCTGATGAAATACGAAATGAAGGTGAAAATATTTTTCAGGAAAATAATTGCAGTACGATGTATTACAGATCGAAAAATTAAAATGTAATTTTAAGTAAAGAAATAATTATGCACAATCAAAATATAAAAGAAGAAGTTGTAAAGATTACAAAAAGTCTATCTCTTGAAGATGCTAACGATCTTTTTTATAAAATTATTTTGCAAAAAAAATTAGAACGTGCAGAGGATGATATTAAAATGGAAGAGCATACTACAGATCAGGCAAAAGAAAAATTAAAAAGATGGTTCAGCTAATATGGTCGGAAAATGCCATAAACGATCTGAATTCAATTGGTAAATATATAGCGCAGGATTCAGAATATGCAGCTCAAAAATTTATCCAGGAATTAATTAAAAAAGCAAGCCTTCTTGTTGCTCATCCTGCTAAAGGCAGACCCATTCCAAATCCTTCATAAAAGTTATCGAATCATTTATAAAATTGATACCAAAAATATTATCATTTCTTCCGTATATCATCAAAATAAATTATTATATAAAATAGACCAATAATGCTAAACAGAACAATTCCCCCACCGATAAAAGACGCCGTAGATTTCAATCTCACGCTTAAACCGTGCACTAATTTTTCTCTTAAAAACGGCGCTCCGGTTTATTATATTAATGATGGCGCCGAAGAAGTAGCCCTTATTGAAATGGTGTTTCTTGCAGGTAATTCTTTTGAAAATAAAAATATGGTTGCTTCTGCAACCAATTATCTTTTAAAAAATGGGACTACCAAAAAAACTGCGCTCGAAATAAATGAGCACTTTGAATTTTATGGCGCCTATTTAAGCCAAAGTTGTTATAATGAATATGCAACTATAACGCTTCATTGCTTATCAAAACATTTAAAAGAATTGCTTCCGGTAATAAAAGAAATTATTACGGATTCAATTTTTCCGCAAAATGAATTGGAAATTTTTAAACAAAATAGTATTCAACGCCTTTCGGTAAATCTTCAAAAATGCGATTTCGTTGCCAACAGGCTTATTGATCAATACCTGTATGGTAAACAACATCCTTATGGAAGAGCAAGTAGTGTGGAAGATATAAAAGCATTAAACAGAGAAGACCTTTTAATTTTTTTTAAAAATTTTTATTATACTGCTAATTGCAAAATTTTTGCAGCAGGAAAATTTCCTGCAGATTTGGAAAATCTTTTAAATGAATCTTTCGGCGATTGTAATCTTAATGAAAATATTTCTGCAATAATTCATAAAAAAGAAATGGCTCCTGAAAAAAAGTCGAGGGTTACCAATGACCCCAAAGCCGTGCAGGGCGCCATTCGCATAGCACGTCCATTTCCTAACAGGCATCACCCTGATTTTAAAAAGGTAATGGTGTTGAATTGTTTGTTCGGTGGTTTTTTTGGCTCCCGGCTTATGAGCAACATACGTGAAGAAAAAGGATATACGTATGGCATACACAGCTTTCTTGAAAACAGAATTAATGAAAGCGCATGGATGATAAGCACCGAAGCGGGCAAAGATGTATGCCAGGCAACGATTGATGAAGTGTATAAAGAAATGAAAATTTTAAGAGAAGAATTAATTGATGATGAAGAATTGTTATTGGTAAAAAACTATATGATGGGATTAAATCTTGGAGAGCTGGATGGCCCGTTTCATGTAATATCGCGATGGAAAAATTTAATTATAAACGGCCTTGATGAAAATTATTTTTATGATGCCATCAATACCATAAAAAATATTTCATCACAGGAGTTAAAAGAGCTTTCCAATAAATATTTATTGCCGGAAGATTTTTTTGAGTTGGTGGTTTTTTAATTTAGCTTTCATAAAAAAAATTTATGAAATTTATTCTCCGACTGCTCATCACTGCTGCCGTTGTTTACGGCTTATCATTAATACTCACGCCACACGTTCAGATAAATTCTTTTACAACTGCTCTTATTTTTTCGTTGGTACTGGCATTTTTAAATGCGATTGTAAAGCCAATACTTATTATACTCACATTGCCAATCACCATTCTTACGCTCGGTATTTTTTTGCTGGTGATAAACGTTTTAATAATTCTGCTGGCCGATAAAATGGTTGATGGCATTTATATTGCAGGATTTTGGTGGGCATTTGTATTCGGGCTTTTATTAACGCTGTTATCTTCGTTGTTAACTAATGTTGCAAAGAAGATATAAGCATTTCCCTTTTTTATTTACAATTGAATAGTTGAAATTTGCAACATGCAATTCCAAAGAAATAATCTTTCCAACGAAACATTGATTGACCTGTATAAAAAATTATTGTATCCCCGGTTGATTGAAGAAAAAATGTTGCTGTTGCTTCGGCAGGGAAAAATTTCAAAATGGTTTAGCGGCATCGGGCAGGAAGCAATTTCTGTTGGCGCTACGTATGCTTTGCAACCCAATGAATGGATTATGCCATTGCATAGAAATCTCGGCGTATTCATCAGCCGCAACATGCCGTTGCAAAAATTATTTCAGCAATGGCAGGGCGCTGAAGATGGCTACAGCAAAGGGCGCGAGCGTAGTTTTCATTTTGGAAGCAAAGAACATTTTATATGCGGAATGATCTCGCATCTCGGTCCGCAACTTGCTGTTGCTGATGGTGCAGCGCTTGGTTATAAATTAAAAAATGAACAAAAAGTTGCGCTTACTTTTACTGGCGAAGGTGGTACCAGCGAAGGAGATTTTCATGAAGCATTGAATGTAGCGGCAGTGTGGAACCTGCCTGTAATTTTTATAATTGAAAATAATGGATATGCATTAAGCACTCCTGTGAATGAGCAGTATCGCTGTAAAAATTTAATTGATAAAGCGATTGGTTATGGAATGGAAGCAGTGCAAATTGATGGCAATAATATTTTAACGGTTTATGATACAGTAAAAGGTGTTCGTGAATATTGCATAAAAAATCAAAAGCCTTATTTAATTGAATGTATCACTTTCAGAATGCGCGGGCATGAAGAAGCGAGCGGTGTAAAATATGTTCCAAAAGAAATGTTTGAGCAATGGATAGAAAAAGACCCCATCAAAAATTATGAACATTTTTTAATTGAAGAAAAAATTTTAGGCAATCTAACGGTGGCGCATATACGCGACGAGCTAAAAAATGAAATTGAACAAAGCCCCCTGGCCCCGGAAGGAAGCTCCCTAGCCCCCGGAGGGGGAATAGTCAATGCCTCTGCAAGTGAAAAAGATATTACTCAAAGAGAGTTAGAAGATGTTTATGCAAAGCAAACAAATGAAATTAATATTATTAGCCAATCAGAAAAGCGGGTTCGCTTTCCCCCTCCGGGGGCAAGGGCGCCGCTTCGTTTTATAGATGCTATAAAAGAGGGATTGCATCAATCAATGATTCAACATTCCAATCTCATTTTAATGGGACAGGATATTGCAGAATATGGCGGCGCATTTAAAATAACCGAAGGTTTTGTAAATGAATTTGGCAAAGAAAGAGTACGCAATACGCCCTTGTGCGAAAGCGCCATTGTAGGAACTGCATTAGGCTTAAGTCTTGAAAATTTTAAAAGCGTAATAGAAATGCAGTTTGCCGATTTTGTTGCTGTAGGCTTTAATCAAATTGTAAATAACCTTGCAAAAATTTATTATCGTTGGGGGCAAAATGCTGATGTGGTTATTCGTATGCCAACCGGCGCTGGTGTGGGCGCAGGGCCATTTCACAGCCAAAGCAATGAAGCATGGTTTGTACATACACCGGGTTTAAAAGTAGTATATCCTTCCACGCCGGAAGATGCAAAAGGATTATTGATTGCTGCTATTAATGATCCCAATCCTGTTCTATTTTTTGAGCACAAAGCATTGTATAGAAGTATCAACGCACAAGTGCCGGAAACATATTATGAAGTGGAAATAGGAAAAGCAAAAAAAGTGCGTATAGGCGTCGACGTTAGTATCATCACTTATGGTATGGGAGTGATTTGGGCAAATGAATATGCGGCTGCCCATCCTGAAATTTCCATAGATATTCTTGACCTGAGAACCTTGCTACCACTGGATTACAAGGCCATCAGAAATTCTGTAAATAATACGGGAAAAGTTTTAGTGCTTCATGAAGATACGCTCACCGGCGGCGTTGGCGGCGAAGTGTCGGCGTGGATTGCACAAAATTGTTTTGAATTTTTAGATGCTCCGGTAATGCGTTGTGCCTCGCTCGATACACCTGTTCCTTTTAATACAGAATTGGAAAAAAACTTTTGGGCAAAATCACGGCTTGATGAAATGATACAAAAATTAATTAATTATTAAAAATTATTTTAAAAATGGATCTTCCTGAGAAACGAGAAGACCTTAGCGATTATCTCCGGTAAAAAAAGCGGCGTAATAAAAGTACCTGCTAAAGATTTATACCCTTTATAAATTTATTTCTCATTTTCCTTTTTGAAATCTTTTACTTTGCAATTCATTATTTTTTTAATTGAATAAAAAAATCCCTATGGATTATAAAAAAATCTTTTGCGTGGTTATATGTTTTCTTTCTTTCTATTTTTCTTTTTCCCAAAAAAATAAAATTGAAACTGTCTATAATCCTAAAGAAGTTTTTGATCAAAATTTTTATACAAAAAACGGAAATGAGTTTCGTGCTTCAAACGGCGCGCCAGGGGCTAAATATTGGCAAAACCGCGCCGACTATACATTACATGCTACCCTTGATACACTAAAAAATGAATTGAGTTGCAATGAAACGATTCAATACACAAATAATAGCCCAGTAGCGCTGCAATCATTATGGTTGCAACTCGACCAAAATACTTACCGCGAAGATGCCCGATCAAATTTTTATACAGCCTTTGGAAGAAACCTGCACACACAAGGATTTCAATTTGAAAACATAACCATTACATCAAATAATAAAACAATAAAAGCTGATTATATAATTAGTGATACAAGAATGCAACTGCGTTTACCCCTGCCGTTAGTTCCAAAGAGTAAAATAAATATCAGCATTAAATATCATTACAATATTCCGGGAAATTTTGGTGGGCGCACCGATTATTTTCAAACAAAAAACGGAAAGATCTATGAAATAGCACAATGGTATCCGCGCATGTGTGTGTATGATAATATTGAGGGATGGAATACATTACCTTTTCTCGGCAGTGGCGAATTTTATTGTGAATACGGCGATTTTGATTATACCGTTACTGTTCCCAACGATATGATTGTAGTGGGCAGCGGCGAATTACAAAATGAAAAAGAAGTTCTTTCAGACCAGCAAATACAACGGCTTGCAAAAGCACGTAACAGCGAAACAACCATTATGATAAGAACTGTGGAAGAAGTAAATCAAAGCAATGCGCACCGCATAAGCAATGGAAAAAAAACATGGCATTTTAAAATGCATAACTCAAGAGATGTTGCTTTTGGCGCTTCAAAGGCTTATGTATGGGATGCTTCAAAAGTTAATTTGCCCGATGGAAAAAAATCATTGGCTATGTCAGTTTATCCTGTTGAAAGCGCCGGAGAAAATGGATGGGGAAGAGCAACAGAATATTTAAAAAAATCAATTGAATTTTTTTCAAAAAACTTTTTCGTGTATCCATGGCCGGTGGCCGTAAATGAAGCAGGCATGGCGGGTGGCATGGAATATCCCGGAATTGTTTTTGACGGATGGCACGATAAAGCCGGGGAATTGTATTGGGTAACAGCGCATGAAATTGGTCATAATTGGTTTCCAATGATTGTAGGCAGTAATGAAAGGCGTCATGCTTTTATGGATGAAGGCTTTAATACTTTTATTGATGTGTATGCAGCAGATAATTTTAATAATGGAGAATATGCCCCCAAGCGCGATGGAGAATATGCGCCGGGAAAAGGAAATCCTGCAGATGAAATAGTGCCATTATTGAATGATACCAATGCGCTTAACATGATGGATCGTGCTGATTTGTTTCCTGAAAAATACCGTCATCCGGTGGAATATTTTAAACCTGCATTTGGTTTGGTCTTGCTTCGCGAAATAATACTTGGCCACGACAGGTTTGATTATGCATTTAAAAAATATATCGAAAGATGGGCATATAAACATCCGGCGCCGGATGATTTTTTCAGAACGATGGATAATGAAAGCGGTGAAGACCTTAGCTGGTTTTGGAAAGAATGGTTTTATAATAATTGGCCGCTGGATTTGGCCATTCAATCGGTTAGTTATAAAAATGATGATTATAAAAACGGCGCTGATATTACCATTGCTAATTTGCAAAAAATGGCAATGCCCTGCACCGTTGAAATTGTTTTAAAAGATAGTAGTAAACAGGAAATACAATTACCTGTTGAAACATGGATGCAAAGCGCAATGCATACGATTCATTTGCCCACAACGCAACCGTTACAATCCATAACTATTGATCCAAAAAATATGTTACCAGATAGTGACAGGGGGAATAATGTGTGGAAGGAATAAGCTATAACTTCCTAATTAAACCTCATAGGTTTTAAAAACCTATGAGGTTTATGAAATTTTTAATCCCGTTTTTGATACGCGGGTGTGGCCGGCACTTTAAATGCTTTATCTTTTAGCAATGATTTAATTTCTGTAATGGCTCTTTCCAATTGCGGGTCTGTTCCTTTTGCCATTAAGCCAAGGTCTTCATCAATTACTATATCAGGATCAACTCCATGGCCTTCATTGAACCATGTTCCATCAGGATTAAACATTCTGAACGAAGGAGCCGTAACAACGCCGCCATCAATTAAATCAGGAGTTCCGCTTATGCCTATCAAGCCGCCCCAGGTGCGGTTTCCAATCAACGGGCCTAAACCTGCTTTTCTAAAATAATCAGGAAATGCATCACCGCCGGAGCCACTCCATCCATTAATGAGCATTACCTTCGGGCCAAAGTTGGCAAAGGGAGGCCACGGATTACTTTTACCATCTCGTATTGCCCAATAAGCAAGCGGTTTTCGATTTAGCATTTCAATAAACCTGTCAGGAATTTGACCGCCGCTATTGAATCTTTCATCTATTATCAAAGCCTTTTTATCCCATTGCGCATTAAACTGACGCATCAATTCATTTTGTCCATCAATGCCGGTGCTTGGCACATAGATGTAACCAACCTGTCCTTCGGTTTCTTCATCTACACGTTTGCGATAATTTTCTACCCATTCGAGATAGCGCAATCTTCCTTCATCTTTCATTGCTTTTACAATTGTTGTTTTAGCATCTTTAAATGTTGGTGAAGAATTATACGTTAACTCTATAGTTTTATCTGCCAATCCCTGAAAAAGCGTATAGGGTTCACCGTTAGTTGTAAGCGGTACGCCATTCACTGCCAGTAAATAGCTTCCTTCGGGGATATTTATTCCAGCCTCATCCAACGGAGAACGGTCCTCCGCATCCCACGGTGCGCCTTTTATTATTTTTTTTATTTTATAAAAATTTCCATCAGCTTCATAATCTACGCCGAGGTAGCCCATGTTTTGATTATTTTGTTTTTCAAGATCTCCCCCGCCCTGGTACGTGTGCGATGAATTTAATTCGCCAATCATTTCACCAAGAATATAATTCAGTTCTTCCCTGGAAGCCGCGCCGGCAAGCATTTTCATATATTTATCTTTTACCTGTTGCCAGTTTACTCCATGCATATTCGGGTCATAAAAATAATCACGTTCAATACGCCATGCATCGGTGAGAATTTGTTTCCATTCTTCCATTGGGTTTACGAGCATTTGCATTTCTGTAATGCGAAGCGGCTTTTCAAATTTTTGCGCTTCTTCAGGTTTTATGATGGCAAATGATTCACCCTGGTGAACTAATAATTTCAGCCTGTCGGCGCTCATTTTATAATCATCAATATTATCAAGAATTGTTTTTTCTTCTTTTTTTTCTGTGTCAAAAAATTTCAGAGAAGGCTTTACATTTCGTTCATCATTCGGAGGATATTTTATATAAATAATTTTATTTTTTACTGAACCAAGATTACGATAATTGCCGGCCGGTAAAGGAAGAATTTCAAGCCTTGATTCAATATTGTTGAAATCAATACTAACAGCATTTACTTTTACTCTTATTTTTTGAATGGTATCAGTTGCGCTTTTAAATTTATGTTTTACCTCCACCACTTTGGTTATCGGTTCGGACGGAGTTACTTTTACTGTATCATTCTTTGGAAATAAAATAGAGCGGGTTGTTTTTTGTAAAGTAATAACAGCAGGCTGGGTTGAATTGGCATAAATGAAAGAGTTATCAATATTGCTGTAATCAGGAGAAAAATGTTGATCGGTTAAAAGATAAAGATATTTTCCTTCGCTATCAAACACAGGATTACTACAACTGTAAAAGCCGCTTGTTACCTGGTGCAATTCTTTATTTTTATAATCGAAAATATAAACGGCGCTATGATTATTATCCAGATCGTGGCTGAAGGTAAGCCACCTTCCATCAGGCGACCAACTGCAAGTAAAATTTTCTAAAGCATCATGAAAAAAATGTATAGCATGATCAACTAAAGTGGTTTTATTTGTTTCCAAATCATATATCTGAATTTTCATTGCCTTATCAATAAAGGCTAATTTTTTACTATCGGGCGACCAGAATAAATTGTATCGAAACCCAGGCCCAAAGCCGGTTAGCTTACGCGGTTTATTCTCATCATACGGCGTGATCCATAATTCATATTCGCCCGATTCGTCGCTCCAGTAAGCAATATTTTTTCCATCAGGCGACCATGCAGGATACCGTTCGGCTGTGCCCGAAGTTACCGTGATATCTTTCACAAAACCATTTTCTGCAGGCAAAGAAAAAACATCACCTCTTGCTTCTACAAGTACTCTGTTGCCATCAGGGCTTATATCTTCATGCTCAATATATTTATCTACTTTTTCAATTTTTGGTTTCAATAAAGTTTTATCACTTACCAGCGAAACTTTTACTTCATTGGTTTGGCCGGTAGAAAAATTATAGAGATATAAATTGCCACCTTCTTCAAAAACAATTTCATCTGGCCCGGCTGAAGGAAAATGAATATCATAATCTTTAAAATTGGTAATTTGTTCAGCCGTTTTATTTTTTGTATTGTACTTCCATAAATTCATTCTCATCTCGGGCCCGCGATCGGTAAGAAAATAAATATCATCATTGTGCCACATGGGAAATTCATTGCCAGCTTCAGTATTTAATGCCGTGATATTTTCTGAAGTATTGTTGGTAAGATCAAAAATATGAATATCGGCTTTCCATCCGCCCCGGTATCTTTTCCAATTGCGAAACGCTTGTGTGCGAAACGTAACTGCCAATGCATTTCCATCGGGCGAATAAGAAGCAAACTCTGCGTAAGCAAGTGGTAATTTTTCTGAAGGGCCGCCAGTGGCTGCAATGGTGTACATTTGATTGAACCTGTCTCTGCCACTTTCTCTTTCCGATGCAAATAAAATCCTTTTCCCATCAGGCTGCCAGCCTACCACACGGTCGGGATAGCCGTGAGAAGTGAGCCGTAGCGGAATGCCGCCATTTACGGGGATTACGTACACATCTTCATTGCCATCATAATTTCCTGTAAATGCAATGCTTTTTCCATCGGGCGAAAATTTAGGAAAGGTTTCCACTCCTGCGGGAGAGCTTAATTTAATTGCTTCGCCGCCTTCTTTTGGCATTACCCAAAGATCGTTTGCATACGTAAAAACAATTTGTGTTTTTGAAACATCCGGATAACGGTACAAGCCTGCATTGATTTGCGCAAAAGCAGGAATAAAAAATAAATTAAGGAATAAATAAAAAAGAATCTTTTTCATGAAATTGGTTTGAATAATAAAAAAATAATCAGCGATAATTTTTAAGATTAGCAGTTAATAATAAATAAAAAGTAAAGTAGTAAAAAAAATTTTTGCAAATGAAAGTTTATGGATGTATGGTTTTATTTGATAGACAAATCTTTTAAGATATTTACCAAAAACAAAGAAAATAAAGAAATAATTTTGTAACCTTGATTCATGATAACAAAACAGCAGGTAAATTATCTTCCAGATTTATCTAAACATATTATCGAACAAGATAGTTTTTTAGAAAAAAAAATTTATACCCCATCACTTCCAATTGATGATAGAATTTATATGGTTTCTAAATCTGATGATGATTTTACTTTCTTTTTGGACATTTGGCAAAGTAGCAAGAACCATTTAAAAATAACTTTACATCATCAAGAAGAAGATGCCAGCATTAGTTTGCTTAGAGTAGATTTTAATGGAATACATCGAAATCCAGAAATTGCAAACGACAAAGTTCCAGAAGAATTTAAACAGTATGCTGGGCAATGGGTTGATGAAAAAGCAAGAATATCTTGAAGCATTACAAAATAAAGGCGCCGATTTTATTTTATGGACAGATAGAAATAAAACTGATAATGCAAAAAAAATACTGGCCGCATAAATCCTTTAAAATATCTACAAAAGACTCAAGCTATTACAACTCCAAAATAAAACATACAGAGTAAATCGAAATGAGTTGCACTTCAATCCAATTTTTCAATCCACACCGATACACCGCCGGCGGGCGCAAAAAATTCGCCCCATCCATCATCATTAATTTTTACTTGTGCAGGATTTTTTTCTAATAAATCATAAAAGGTTCTTCCTGCATATCGCCTGCCTATTTCCATTGATTTAAATCCATCATCTCCATTGGATATAAGAACTGCGCAGCCACTGTGTTTATCATTTCCTTCTCTTGTCCATCCAATGCAATTAGGGTGATCAAAATAATCTCTTTGTGTGCCATGTGCATAATACATGCGGGCGCGCAAAAGCAATTCTATTTTATCAACAGCGGGCATCCATATATCATATTGATTGCCGTCTCTTCCATAATCTTTATAATTAGCGCCAAACAAATCCGGATAAAAAACACAAGGATACCCTTCATCGCGCAATAAAATTAAAGCATACGCTATCGGCTTGAACCATGGGTCAACAGTGGATTCCAGCGCCTGCAGTGGTTGCGTGTCATGATTGCTCACAAGGGTTACCGATTTTGAAGGAATCTTTTTTACTAAAGTATTTTTTAAAATTTTACGAAGATCATAATGCTTTCCTTTTTTTGAAGCGTTATGAAAATTTCGCTGAAGAGGTACATCGAACAAACTCATTTTGCTCTCGGTTTCTTTTATATATTTTTCTAAAAGACTTACACGGCCTGGCGCCCAATATTCCCCCACTGCAAAAATTTCTTTCCCTGTATTTTGCCTTAGGTTATCGAGCCATTCATTATAAAAAAATGCGGGAATATGTTTTACCGCATCTAATCTCACACCGTCAAAATTAGCCTGGTAATAAAACCATTTCGCCCAGCGATGAAGTTCTTCACGAACATAACTGTTTCTGAAATCAACATCATTATACATAAGGTAATCATAGTTGCCTTTTTCTTCATCTATCATTTCCTGCCATCCATCATTGTGTTCATTTAATATTCTATAAATGCCGCTTTCGCTTAAATTATATGCATAATCCACTCCGGTGAAACATCTATGATTCCATTCAAAAGCAGAATATTTTTTTTGCCTTCCGGGAAAAGTAAATTTTGTGAATGCTTCAATTTCAAAAGGCGCTGAAATAACTTCATTGCGATTATCAGGGTTTACTTTTACTACATTTATTTTTTCAATTTCATCGCCACCGGCTTTGTGATTTAAAACAATATCAACCATTACCTGCATTCCGGTATTGCGAATGGAATGGAGTGCATCTATATATTCTTGTTTGGTTCCATACTTTGTTCTTACAGTTCCTTTTTGATCAAATTCGCCGAGGTCGTATAAATCATAAACATCATAGCCAGTGCTGTGTCCGCCAGAAGAAGCTTTGTATGCCGGGGGCAGCCATATTGCAGTGAAGCCAAGTTCTTTAAGTTTTTGCGCATCATTTTTTATTTGGTTCCATAAGTTGCCATCGCCGGGTAAATACCAGTGAAAGTATTGCAGCATGGTACCTTTAAGCATAATTTATTTTTTATTCATTCAAATTCACAAGAATAACATTTTTCATGCCTAATTATTCAGTTTAAAAAATGAGCGCTTTAAAAAGCGATGTTGCTTTGATAAGGTTGAATTTTTTTATATGCTATTATAATTTTATTATTGACTAACGGGCATGCATACACGAAATTTTATATTCATTAATTTTTTTCATTCGCTTTTAGTATTCTTATAAAATTACCGCCCATGATTTTAAAAATATCTTTTTTGCTGTAGCCTCTTTCTAATAGCGCTTTTGTTATTAACGGATAGCCGGTTACATCATCCAGTTGCTGCGGCGAAGAAGTAATGCCGTCAAAATCGGAGCCCATGCCCACATGATCTACGCCAATTAACTTTACAACATAATCGAGATGATCCAATATCATTGATAGCGGCGGCCGAATAGCATTAAATTCATCTTTATATTTCTTTTGTATAAATTCAAAGGCAAGGTCTTTATCCGGATTTATTTTTACAAGAGAATCTCTTTCTGTTTTATGTTTTATCATTAAGGCTCTTTCCCGTTTCGCATAATTGCTATCAAGAAATGCTGAATAAAAATTTATATCAATAAGTCCGCCGTTTTTTCCAACTGCTTTTATCTGATCGTCTTTTAAATTTCTATAAACCGGACATAAGGAATACACGCAACTATGCGAAACCAAAATGGGTTTTGTTGATGTTGAAATGGCATCCCAAAAAGTTTTTTCGCCTACGTGCGAAAGATCAACCAACATTCCTAATTCATTCATTCGTTGAACTATTTTTTTACCAAAATCACTCAACCCTTTTGGCTGATGTAATAAAGAATCTTCTGTTTCTTCCATTGCAGATGTTGCCCATGGGTTGGAGTTGTTCCAGGTGAGTGTCATGTAACGAACGCCCATTTTATAAAGTGTGTCAAGTTTATTCATATCATCTTCTATCATGTGGCCGCCTTCCACTCCAATCATGGCTGCCAGTTTTTTTTCTTTCACGGTATTCATTAATTGCTGTGAATTAGTTACCACCGTTATTTTATCAGGATGCCGTGCTGCTGTGGCATACAGCGTATCTATCATTGTTTTTGCATAAGTATAAGGATGTTCTTTTTTACCATCGCACCAAACGGAAAATACCTGAACGTCTACGCCGGCTTGTGCAAATCTTTTTAAATCAGATTGCGTTTTACCTCTAAGATCTTCATCAAAGCTTACATGTTTTTCGAAACATTGGGTGAGAATATCATTATGCGTATCAATTACAATCGCTTTGCGATGAATTTTTTTATAACGCTGTGCATGGGTTGTTGTAAATGAAAATAATAAAATTGCCAAAGTAATAAAAGAGAGATAAGGTTTCATAAAAAGTTATTCTGGTAAAAGTAAAAAGTTATGAGGATAATTTTGCTAAAAAAATTTTTGTACTATGAATAAAAAATTTAAAAAATCAAAACCACGCAGTACTAACGGTAACGAATACACGAAAATTAATTGAGTTCGCTTCAAACTATATTATTTTATTTTGGCTTAATTCTAAAAGAGTTGTCATTTGCAAACTGCATTTTTAATGCTTTGATTTTTTTTTATTAAACTTGTAATATGAATGCTACAGATCTTAAAAACATACAAGCGCCACTTAAAGATAAATATCGCGAACAGCCGCAATGTGCTGTAATAACACTTAGGGCCGAAGGAAAAATTGGAGAAGGAATATCGTGTAAAGTGGAAACAGGCAAGGCTTTGGTTGAAGCGGGCCTTCATCCGGCAACTGGTGGAACGGGAATGCTTGCATGCTCGGGTGATATGCTCCTCGAAGCATTGGTAGCATGCGCCGGGGTTACACTTCGGGCTGTTAGTACGGCAATAGGTGTTCCCATTAGAAGTGGAACAGTAAAGGCTGAAGGTGATCTTGATTTTAAAGGAACACTTGGCGTATCGAAAGAAGCGCCGGTTGGTTTTAAAAATATACGTTTAGAATTTATCCTTGATGCAGACGCCGGGGATGAACAATTGGCAAACATTAAAAAACTAACAGAAAGATATTGCGTGGTATATCAAACACTCACAAAAGGTGTTGACGTTGAAACAAAATATAGTGTTTCGATTTAAGTTTACTGCTATCTAAACATTATTTCAATTTATATAATAAACGCATTAAAGAAACTGCTCCAAAAAGTTGGAGCAGTTTTGAAAAGGGAACATGAGAAAATAAAAGGCACTTAATCTAAGTCCACCGTTGGATTCGTCCAGTTGAAAACGCCATCAGGATTATATTTCCAAACCCAGGCATGCACCAGCCAGAAGGGAAACCCGGAAGTGCCGTTCCAAACATCATTTGAACCAGCGAATCCTTCTGGTATTGGATAAGTAAGGGGCACCGCATATTCCACCGCTACCAATTCGGGATTTCCTGTATCAAGCCCGTTGTAAACAAGAATCTCGGGGTGGCGAATGTCGAATGTTGCATCAATTAATGATGCTTTCATAAAATGATGTCCCATGTTGGGCACATCCACATTTATGTTCGAATAGCCGTCTTTTATTGCATTTTTGAGGTCTCTGTATCTTGCAGTTGCTGCACGGGCTTGCTGCAACTCCAATGTTGCTTCTTTGCTAAGACCGCTATACATATTCATAATCTCAGCGTCCCCGTCATTTGTATTGCTAACAGCAACTTGATTGGCGATATTACCCGAAACAGGGTTAACATTTTTAGCTTCATTAGTTACCTCTTTTTGGCATGAGATAAATAAAAGCGCTAAAATAGTTGTTGCACAAAAAAAGAATGCTACAGTTGGAACAAATCCAAAATACATGGCATAAGATTTCCTCTTGCAGCGCCAGGCGCTGCTAATTAAATTTTTCATAATTTCATTTTTTTAAAAGTGAATAAATAAAATTCAATAAGGCACGAACCTTAAAACCTCATTTATAAGGTTGAGGTTTTAATTAATCTTTGCGGTTGCAGTAGCGGGGCTTATTTGTGTGGATACTTCTATGATCGTTGTTGCCGGGAAGCCTCCTTTTTTAGCATGTTCCCTTATGAGATCTTCATTCTCGGCTTTATAAACGCAAAATATTTTATCGCCTGTTACATAGCTTTGTATCCATTCAATCTGCGGGCCCATTTCTTTAAGCACATTACAGGATTTTTGTGAAATGGCTTTTAATTGTTGGGGTGTTAATTTACCGGCGTTCGGAATGTCTCTTTCGATAAGATACGTTTTCATTGTTGTGTGGTTAATTGTTTTTGAATTGGTTGATGCATTTGTTTGTGCTTTAGAAGCATACCCCGCAAAAATTATAATTGCGAAGATGAAAATGCGATTGGTAATTGATTTCATAACATTTATTTTTTAAGAATTAAGAATACTTAAAGATAGTATCCGCTATAAGCAAAGTGTTATTACATATCATTCAAAAAATGGAAAGGGATGTAGAACAAATCGTTCAATAAATAGTAAATATTAATCCGGGAAAGAAATCAATTATTAAGCACATCCAGATAGGCCATTGGTAAAAGACCGTATTTCTTTTTAAAGCATTTGGTAAAATAAGAGGCGCTTGCAAAGCCTGTGTCGAAGGTTATTTGTGCAATATTATAATGCTTTTTCCGCATGAGCTCTTTTGCTTTTTCAAGGCGGTATTCTTTTAAAAGTATATTAGGCGATAAGCCAGTAAGCAAAATTGTTTTCCTATATAATTGCGATGTGCTCATAGTTGTTGCCTTGCAATAATCGCTTATATTAAAGTTGGAATCGTTATAGTTTTTTTCTATGGTGGTAAATAATAATTGCAACAGGCTTTCGTCTTGAGGCGTAAGCGTTATAAGGGTTTTTGATTTGTTGTAAAAAAAATCATTCGATATCAATTCCTTCACTTTTGCAGCTATAGCTATTTGAAAGTTATCCGCAATAAAGCACATGCTGTTTGCGAAGCGTATCGTATCGCCAAAAATTTGATTGCTTTTTTCAATTGGTTCACCTGCATTAATAGCCATCTTAAAAGAAAATAAATTTTTATACTGCTGCATTTCTTCCTGAATTGCCAACGCACAAGAGAGGGCTTTTGAGGCAGATGAAAAAGAAATAATAAAATCATTTCCTTCGTGTTCTACTTCCCTCCCTGTATGCCCTTGTAGATTTTTTCTTATTATAATATTATAGTCTTTTAATATTTCATTAGCTCTGTCAGTACCGAGTTGACGCCGAAACAAATGCGGATCTGTAATTTTTGTTACCAGTAAAATGCGGAAAGATGGCTCAGCAAACACTTTCAGGCCCTTGTCTGTTATTTCTGCATCTTCGGGATCGTATATACGACCCAAGAAAGAATTTACAATATTACCGCTTACTTCAATTACTTTATTAGGAATAAGCCCATGTGTATTGCGATGCAATTCTTTTACCGCATCTTTATCAGGAGCTTCAATAAGGCAAAAAATATTTTCACGTTCTTCATCTATCCAATAGGTCATGCATTTGCAACCGTATTCGCTCTGATGAAGTACATCCATTTGATGAGCTTCTGCCACATCTTTTGCTTTTACGCCAGGTGCTATATGCATGTCCATGTAAATTGGCATTTGTCATCATTTTGTCCAAAGATATATTTTTTTTGATTTTTCTCATAGCATGAGTGCTAATGGCAAGAGTTATACGAAAACCATTACAAAATATCCTGCAATCTTTTAATCCAATAAATTTGCAATTCAGATAACAGGTAATTGAATAATAAACTCACTCCCTTCACCTTCTTTATTTTCCACTTTTAAAATTCCGCCATGAGCTTTAATAATATCATAACTCAGACTCAAACCTAAGCCGGTTCCCTCTCCTGTTGGTTTTGTGGTAAAGAATGGTTGAAAAATTTTTTCTTTAATGGAATCAGAAATACCATTTCCGTTATCACTAACGGTAACGCATACACGATTTTCTTCTTTCTTTGTTTGAACAGAAACAGTTGGTTTGTATTGTTCTCCCTTTAGGGAGTTAGAGGGTTCATTCACGGCATAAAATGCATTATTAAAAAGATTCAACAACACTCTTCCAACATCCTGCGGAATGATATTTATTTTTCCAATGGTTTCATCAAAATCTGTTTTAAAATCGGCGTTAAAAGTTTTGTCTTTTGCTCTCAATCCATGATAACTTAATCGTAAATATTCATCGCATAAAGCATTAATATCGGTTGGTTCTTTCTGTCCGCTGCTTGTTCTTGAATGTTGCAACATGCCTTTTACTATTGCATCGGCGCGTTTGCCATGATGATTTATTTTTTGTTCGTTTTCTTTTATATCATCAGCGATTTCTATTGCCTGTTGCTGATTGCCTGTTGCCAATTCATTTTTCATTTCATCAATCAATTCAGCATTTACTTCAGAAAAATTATTGACAAAGTTTAATGGATTTTGAATTTCATGTGCAATGCCTGCAGTAAGTTCTCCAAGAGAAGCCATTTTTTCTGATTGAATGAGCTGCGATTGCGCGGATTTTAAATTATCCAGTGTTGTTCTGATTTCAGCAGTCTGCCGGTTCACTTCTTCCTGCAAAATCTTTTGTTGGTTTAGCGCCTGCTCTCTTTTTTCTTCTGAAAGTTGCACTACATGCTTTGCATTTTGTTGCACTTCTTTTATAAATTCTTTAAAGCGGATGGACACATATACCAGTAAGGACAATGGTAAAGAAAGGGAAAAAGCGGATAAAGTTAAATAATAGAGATAAAGTGAAGTAGAGATATTTTTAAAAATTAATGCCAATGAAAAGGTGATAACGATAGAAAACATGGAAAAGATTAACCCTGCAACAATAGCCCATTGAGCACCCATCAGGCTTCTCCAGGAAGTAATAACATAATATAAACATATACCTACAACAAAAATTATAGAAGCCCCTAAGATAAGACCGCGGATTAAACGAAAAGAATTTGGTAAAAAAGTGATTATAACATTCAACACATATAAAATAATGAGAGCCAGAATAAGCTTGCTGTTTAGTTTTCTTTTGAAGGTTTTGATTAAAAGAATGGGCAGCAATAGTAGTAAAATGCCAGGAAGAAGCAGGCTTCCTATAATGGAATTAATTGCAGATTCATTGTAGGTCAATCCAATATAAAAAGCATCCGCGCAATAAGTAAAAATGGTTAAAGCGGTGGTATAAAGCGCAATCCAAAAAAGATTTTTTTCCTTTGGGTTTTGAATGAGTAACAGCCAGAAAAGCACAGAAAGAATAGCACAAACAACCACCCATAAGGTCATAAAAGTATCCGCGGTTATTGTAATCTTTATTGAATTGGTAATATAATTCGGGCCGCCAAGAGTCAATAGTCCATTTAATTGTGTTTGAGCCTTTAAATCGTGCGGCGGTACAGGCGACAAATACCCTACGAAGTGAACGCTGAGAATATGAGAAGCCGGTGAATTAAAACTCATAGATACGGGATCTAAATCACTGTTGTATTCGCGGAAAGCCTCGCCATTCTCACCTGTATTGCCTCTTGTAGCAACCGGGTTTCCGTCTACATAAAATTCTGTTGCCGCCCATGAGGCAAAATCAAAATAGATTGGGTTATTGAGCAAAGTGCTGTCAAATTTTACTTTTATCCGGAGCCATCCTTCCACCCGTCCATTCTTATCCGCATATTTTGAAGATAATTCATCAGGCCTTAATCGTTTCCAGCCTGCCGTATCTATATTTATTTTTGCCAGCCCTGTATCATTTCCTTGTTTAAAGACCCATCCATTCAATGCACCCAAAGAAATAGATTCATTGGTTTGATTTATCATACTTGTTGAAAGCACGACAGCAGTATCCTGTGCTTTGCAAAAATTTATTCCGAAGAATAAGAGGAATAGGAAAATTTTAAATGGTTTCATTTGATTTTTTGAGTTTGTTTAAATACAAATCCTTATTATTTGTTTGTTTACTGTTGTCTGAACCATGATTTATAGGATTAATAAGATGATTGGGATTAAAATCATTTTCATATTAATCCTATCAATCCCATAAATCCCAGTTCAGACGACAGGCAATTGAATAATAAATTCTGTTCCTTCACCATCCGTACTTTCAACTTTCAATTCTCCTCCATGAGCTTTGATAATATCATACGCCAGCGATAATCCCAATCCAGTTCCTTGTCCTGTTGGCTTTGTAGTAAAAAATGGTTGAAATATTTTGTCAACAATATTTTGGGGAATGCCATTGCCATTGTCTTTTACTATGATTTGAACTTTATCATCACACTTTTTTGTAGATACTGAAACTGTTGGCTTATAGGAAATAGGATTTGAATTTTTTTGTTCATTCACTGCATAAAAGGCATTATTGAAAATGTTTAATAAAACCCTTCCAATATCCTGCGGAATGATATTTATTTTTTCGATGCTTCCATCAAAATCAGTTTTCATTTCTGCATTAAAAGATTTGTCTTTTGCCCTCAATCCATGATAACTCAATCGCAAATATTCATCAGCCAAAGCATTTATATCTGTTGCTTCTTTTTGTCCGGAACTTTTTCTTGAATGTTGCAGCATTCCTTTTACAATGGCGTCTGCACGCTTGCCATGATGATTTATTTTTTGTTCATTTTCGATCACATCATTTGCAATTGCTTTTGCTTCTTCGGTATTTCCTTTTTCCATTTCATCTTTCATTTCAACAAGTAATTCCTGGTTTACATCAGAAAAATTATTTACAAAATTTAATGGGTTTTGTATTTCATGTGCAATGCCTGCGGTGAGTTCGCCAAGTGAAGCCATTTTTTCGGATTGCACTAATTGTTGCTGTGTTAGCTTCAATTCATTGAGGGTTTTCTGAAGTGCTTCATACGAACTTGCATTATACAAAGCTGCAGATGCATAAGAAGCTAATGTTTTAAGAATATCCAGGTGATATTGCGTATATGCATTTCCCTGATAAGACTGAACTGAGATAAGGCCAACCATTT
>JAICZH010000069.1 GCA_025933775.1 Chitinophagaceae bacterium | reverse complement strand
TTCTTACATTGAAAATAAAAAGTACAAAGCAGATGATTTGTTTTTCCTAAATGAATTGTGGCATAGCTGGCAACATCATTCTGTTTATTCAGGATTTAATAAAGAAAATGTTTTGAGTAATATAAATCAGTCGCAGTCTGCAGCACATCAGTTTTTAAAAAATGTTTCATGGCTCATTATTACTCCCGGAACTACTTACAAATATTTTCTTAAAAAATCAGGCGAGCCGGTTGCCAATTGTCATAAAGCGCCATCCCATTTTTTTGAAAAAAAATTATTAGCTATTGATGAAATTATTTTTGCATTAAGCAATGTGATTTTACAATTGCAATCATTTAGCCCCAAGCTAAAAATTATTTTTACAATAAGCCCGGTGCGTCATATAAAAGATGGTGTAGTTGAAAATAACAGAAGCAAAGCAAGATTGATTGAAGCCATTCATTATTTAAAAGATAATATCAACAACACCTTTTACTTTCCGTCGTATGAGTTGATAATAGATGTGCTGCGCGATTACCGGTTTTATAAAAATGATTATGTGCATCCCACAGAAACCGCGACAGCCTTCGTTTTTGATAAATTTTGCGAAACCTACTTCGATGAATCTTCATTAAAATTGTTAGAAGAAATACACTCCATTCTTTTGGCAAAAAATCATAAGCCATTTCACAAAGAAAGCGGGGCTTATAAAAAATTTCAATCGGCACAGCTTGAAAAAATAAAAAGCATTTCCAAGCGTTTTCCATCTATTGATTTTTCAAATGAAATCAATTTTTTTTCAGATAAAATATTCACCTGAAAAAATTCCCTTTCTGGAGGTTCATTCATACAATAATTGAAGGTTTTAATAGTTATATAATATGGCTTCCTCTGTTAGCAAGTCTTATTATCCATTTATATGAAAAATTTTATCCGCCGTAAGCTATCCAATCTGCAAAGCGGTGTTTTGTTTGTAACGTCTTTTTGTTTTCTCATAGTTATATTTTTCATTATAATTATTTATCAAAATAAAAATGCAAATAATGATAATACTCAAACAGCCATTGCAGAAGGAATCATTGCGTTCATAATAATTTTTTCATTACTATACAAGCTGAACAGAGATATTAGATTAAGCAACAGAATAAAAGACGAGCTTGCTGCCAACGAAACCAAATACCGGAGCCTTATTGAAAATGCAGGCATTGTAATGTACACCGCTTCTATAAATGGACTTATTACATTTGCAAGCAGCAAAGCCGTGCTACTTACCGGCTATACAATGAAGGAAATAATTGGTATGCACTTTACCGAATTTATTGATGCAGACTGGAAGGGAATTGTAATAGAAAGATATAAGAGTCAGCTTAGAAATAATATCAAAGAAACCTTAACTGAATTTTGCATCCGCACAAAATATGGCGATTTAAAATGGGTGGAACAATCTGCTGTTTTGCTTTTTGAAGAAAATATTCCCGTAGGATTTCAATGCATCACAAAAGATATTTCTGAACAAAAAGAAATGGAACAGGTTGTGAGAAAATATGAGAAGGAGCTGGTGAGTAACCAGGAGCGTTTACAATCTATACTCGACAATGCTGCTTCCTTAATTTATATAAAAGATATGGAAGGAAAATATCTTCTTGCCAACCGGCAATTTAAGGAAGTGCTTGGTGTAAGTGATGATATAATTGGTAAAACTGATTTTGATTTTGAAAATTATGAACAGGCCAAACGTTATAAAAAAACAGATGAACAAGTTATTGAAACACGTAAACCTGTGGAGATGGAAGAGACTATCCACATGGCGGATGGCAAGCATAATTTGCTTATTGTAAAATTTCCTTTGCTGAATGCACAAGGCGAAATTTATGGTATAAGCGGCATTGCCACTGATATTACAGAACGAGTACAATATCAGGAAGATTTAATAAGGGCTACAAAAATTGCTGAGGATGCAAAAAGATTACAGGAACAATTTGCTGTTGCATTTTTAATTGAATTTGCTAATGCTAATGCTGCACTATTATGTTGATTTATTTTTAATAATTGCGTAATAATTATCTCAGCCTCTTTATAATTTTTTGTTGCATTTAAAATTTTTGCTTTTCGCAACAATAATTCTTCTGATGAAGAATTTAATAATAATGCACGGTCGCAAATTTGTAAAGCAATTGCATAATCATTGTTCCAATATTCAAGATCGGTATAAGCAATACTTGCATCTTCATTAGCCGAATCTTTATCAAGTACTTTTGAGAAATGATAGCGGGCGCTGTCATATTGTTTGTTCCATGCAAACACTCTTCCTAAAAAAATTTCTATATCCGCATAATCTGGAGAAATTTGCAATGCCTTGTAAGCAATTTGTTTTGCTTTATCATAATTATAATCTTCAAAAGCCGCTTCCCGTGCGGTTTTAAATAGCTCATCGGCAGAAGCCCGAGGCTGAGCTTTAATAGAGCCACTTATGAAAATTATAAAAAAAATAATAACGTTTCGTATGAGCATGAATATAAAAAAATATAATTATAATAACGCTGAAACGACTTACTGTATTATAATTTAGGAAAGGAATTCAGCAGATAATTAAAATATTTTTTTTATTATAATAAAATTATTTCTTCATTAAATTTTATTTGATTTTTTTCTAACTCGGAGAGTATGGGTTCATAAATTTCTTTTACGATTGGAATATGTAGTCCTTTTATTTTTATTTTATTTTGCAAAATTAATCTGGCAGCTATGCCCAGCGGCAACCCGACTGTTTTTGCCATGGCAGTATGTTTTTCATCACTGCCTTTTACAATCAGGCAGCTTTTAATTAATTTTTTTTCATTATATATTTCAAAATTTATTTCATGCAGCATTACAATCATATCCTTATCGTGCGGCTGCATGGCGAGTTTTTTTTCAAGAATATTTTGTAATAACAATGCTGAATTTTTTATTGGAAAATCAATCGGTTCATTACTCTTTAAACCAAGAAAATTTATTTGCTCATCAAATTCTTTTTCATAGTTACTGTTATCAATCATCGGTTTATTACGATAAATTTTTTGCTGAAACCATTCATGAAATTTTTTGCAATTTTTAATTTCTTCCTCATCATTCACATCTGTAAGTCCGATGTTTATAAGCTTATTCCAGCCACGGCAAAATGAAGGATGTCTTAATGTAGTTCTTATAAAAGTGTTTACATCGTTTAGTCCATACGTATTCATATAAATGAGGGAATCACGATTAGGATACCATGCTAATGGAAAAAGATTGGGCACATCTACTACTTCATTATTTGCAAAAATTTTATGATAGGGAATTTCAATTTTGTTTCCGTTCATTTTATAAATAGCTCCTGAAGAGCCTGCCATTACTATGTTTGCAGGGTTCCATGTTATTTTATAATGCCATGGATTGTCATCACTTTCAGGAGCCATTAATCCGCCACAATGCGATTTAAAAGAATTTATTTTTCCATTTTTATTTTTAATATCATTAATAATTTTCATAGCGCTCATATGATCAATCCCGGGGTCAAGGCCCATCTCGCATAAAAAAAGAATTTCTTTTTTCTTGATTGCATCACTAAGTTTTTTTATTCGATCATCAATGTATGATGCTGTTAAAAGATGCTTTGATAAATTGACGCAATCCTTTGCCACCAAAAAATGCAAAAAAGCAGGCAGCATTGAAATTACGATGTCGGATTGTTGTATTAACTCAACTCTTTTTGCATCATCATTTACATCAGTTGAAAAAGCTATTGCATTTTTACATCCTTCAATTTTTGATTGTGCCAGTAACAAGTTCGCATCGCAAACAAAAAGCATCCAATCATTTTCTGCGCAGGTTTTACATAAATAATCAATAAGGCAAGTTGCAGATTTACCGGCGCCGAAAATCAAAATTTTTTTCATTAATTCATTTTATGAGTTTCAAAATTAAATCACAAATAGTTTATCCTTAAACAACGAATTTTAATACACATCTTTTTCCACAAATCAATTAAAAAATTGGTTAAAAAAAAAGATTGTTTTTAGTATAATTTATAAGGAAAAAACCTTCTTTAAAAGTATATTTGCAAATACTTTAAAAATATGGACACAACAGAAGAACAATTGCCTGAAAATGGCTCCAACAGAGGAAGAATTATTCCCGTAAATATTGAAGAACAAATGAAATCCGCTTACATTGATTATTCGATGAGCGTTATTGTTGGCCGTGCTTTGCCCGATGCCCGCGATGGCTTAAAACCCGTGCACCGGCGCATTTTATATGGCATGTACGAAATGGGAAATTTTTATAACCGGCCTCATAAAAAATCAGCCCGTATTGTGGGTGATGTAATGGGTAAATATCATCCGCACGGCGATGCTTCCATTTATGATACCATTGTGCGTATGGCGCAGGATTGGAGCATGCGTTATACATTAGTTGACGGACATGGAAATTTTGGAAGCCAGGATGGGGATACTCCGGCCGCCATGCGTTATACAGAGGTGCGGCTTGAAAGAATTGCTGAATCCATGCTGGAAGATATTGAAAAAGATACGATAGATTTTCAACCCAATTATGATGACAGCGATAAAGAGCCAACTGTTTTACCAACCCGTATTCCTCAATTATTATTAAACGGTTCCAGTGGAATAGCAGTAGGAATGGCCACCAACATGCTTCCGCATAACTTAACAGAAGTGGTAGATGGATGCATCGCTTATATTAATAATAAAGAAATTACAATTGATGAACTTATAAAAATTATAAAAGCGCCGGACTTCCCAACAGGCGGAATTATTCATGGATATGATGGCGTAAAAGCCGCATTGCATACGGGACGCGGAAGGGTAGTGGTTCGGGGAAAAGTAGTTGTTGAAACAACTAAAAGCGGAAGAGAAAAAATTGTAATTACAGAAGTTCCTTTTCAGGTAAACCGCGATGCACTTACAGAAAAAATAGGACATCTTATTAATGATAAAATAATTGACGGCGTTTCTGATGTAAATAATGAAAGCAATAATAAAGAAGGAACCCGAATAGTTGTTGAACTAAAAAAAGATGCCATAGCACAAGTTGTCATTAATCAATTGTATAAACATAGCGAGCTGCAAACTTCTTTTGGAGTTAACAATGTTGCATTGGTAAAAGGCCGTCCAAAAGTTTTAAATATAAAAGATCTCATAAGAGAGTTTGTAGATTTTCGCCATGAGGTGGTTGTAAGAAGAACAAAATTTGAATTAAAAAAAGCAGAAGAAAGAGCGCATATTCTCGAAGGTTATCTTATCGCTTTGGATCATTTGGATGAAGTAATAACATTGATAAGAAATTCATCTACACCCGAAGTTGCCAAAGATGGCTTGATTAGTAATTTTCAAATGAGCGAAATACAAGCCAAAGCAGTTCTTGAATTAAGATTGCAACGCCTTACCGGAATGGAAAGAGAGAAGATAAAAAAAGAACACGAAGAGGTTATGGCTTTAATTGAAAAATTAAAAGAAATTCTTGCAAACGAAGGCATGCGTTTTCAAATTATAAAAGATGAGTTGGAAGAAATAAAACAAAAATTTGGCGATGAAAGAAAAACAGAAATTACTTATCTCGCCGATGAAATAAGCATGCAGGATTTAATAGAAGAAGAAGATGTAGTAGTAACCATTTCTCATCTCGGTTATATCAAAAGAACTTCTGCAACGGAATACCGCCAGCAGCGCAGGGGAGGGCGAGGCGCAAAAGGAAGCAGTACCCGAGAAGAAGATTATATCGAACATCTCTTTGTTGCATCCACTCATCACACTTTATTATTTTTTACTGAAAAAGGAAGATGTTTTTGGCTTAAAGTGTATGAAATACCGGAAGGCGATAAGCAAAGCAAAGGCAGGGCCTTACAGAATCTCATGCAAATTCCTTCGGATGATAAAGTAAGAACCATTATTGATATTAAAGACCTTCAGGATGAAAATTTCATCAACAATAATTATATTGTACTTTGTACCAAAAAAGGAATTATTAAAAAATCCAGAGTTGCCGATTTTTCCCGGCCAAGACAAAATGGTATAAATGCAATTACCATCAATGAAGGAGATCAATTGCATGATACATGCCTTACAAATGGAAATAAAGAAATAATGATGGCAGTAAAAAGTGGAAGAGCTATCCGTTTTCCTGAAGAAAAAGTACGCCCTACCGGAAGAGGAGCGATAGGAGTTGCTGGAATTTCTGTTGATAAAGAAGGCGATGAAGTGGTTGGTATGATTTGTGTAAATAGTAATGATGCCGATGTAAGCGTGCTCGTAGTAAGCGCTAAAGGATTTGGAAAAAGAACAATCGTTGAAGAATACCGTATTACTAACCGCGGCGGCAAAGGAGTAAAAACAATAAACGTTACTCAAAAAACAGGTTCGTTGATCGGGCTTTTAAATGTAAATGAAAAAGAAGATTTAATGATAACTTGTAAATCGGGTGTAACTATTCGCACCTCAATTGCGACTATAAGAGAAGCAGGAAGAGCTACGCAAGGTGTAAGGCTTATAAAAATTGATGATGGAGATGAAATTGCCGCAATTACTAAATTGGGTGAACATGAAACCGAAGAATTATCTTTATCAGATGAAAAAAATGCTCCTGATGATTCACAAAAAAACAATGAAAATGAAACTTCAAACAATTTGGAAAATTAATCTGAAAATCAATAAATAAAATACACATGAAAAAATTAATTTTCTCTTTATTATTTACTTGTTTGGTAACAATGCTTCATGCCCAGGACCTTAAAAAAGCAAAGTCATATTTGGATGCGAAACAGCTTGATAAAGCCAAAACAGAAATAGATGGGTTTATAGCTAAATCTCCCAATGATGGCGAAGGAAATTATTTGAAAGCAAAAATTTATGAAGCCATTGCCGGCAGCGATCAATTTAAAAGCCTTGCGCCCGATGCACGCGAGCAGGCATTCGAAGCGTTTAAAAAATCCATAGCCGATTCGGCCAATATGAAATTAAAATTGGAAGTGATGAAAGATCAATATTCGCCAATATTTAATTTATATACCGGTTATTATGAAGCAGGAGCCAATGCATTTAACGCAGCTGCGCCCACAGGAAATAAAGCCGGTTTTGAAGATGCGATGAACTTATTTATAAAAGCAGATAATGTTGGTCATTACATTGCAGAAAATAAATGGAGCAACATAGCAGATGTAGATACCACGCTGGTTTTAAACATAGCGAAAGCCGCCTTGAATGCAGGAAAAAACGATGTTGCGCTCACTTATTTTAAAAAATTAGCCGATGCCCATATCAATGGAACGAAGGGCGGCGGCGATGCCAACTCATCTTTTATTCTTCCCTATCAGTGGCTCGTGTTGCATTATAAAGACGCCAAAGATGAAGCAGATATGCTCAAATATGCTAACCTCGGGAAACAACTTTTTCCTGATAATGATTACTTTGATCTCGTATTAATAGATTATTATCGCGATCAAAAAGATCAGGCCGCCATGTTTTCAAAATATAATGAACTTGTTTCAAAAAGGCCAGACAGCTTAGGGTATCATTTTAATTATGCAAATGATATTTTCGGATATATTTATAACAGTGATGAAGGAGTGGTGGTAAAAAATAAAGATTCATTACTTAATGTATTGAGCGATCAGCTTGAGAAAGCATATAAAATTAACTCGAACGATGTTGTTACCAATTGGCTGTATTCTCAATATTATTACAACAAAGGTGTTGACATTACCGACTCAGCTTCAAAAACAAAAGATGTAAAAATGAAAGCCAGCATGAAAGCTGAAGCTAAGGATGATTTCACAAAAGCAATTCCTTATGCTGATAAAGCCATTACCGAATTGGAAAATGCAGGTTATAAAAAATCAGACAGATCGCGGTACAAATCAATTGTAAATCTTATGCAAAGAATTTATGAAAGCCTCAATCAAAATGATAAATTAAAACTCTATGAAAATAAGTACGACGCAGCCGATGCAAAATTTGTAAATTAATTTATAATTAAACTCGCCGGCAGGAATTTTAAAATTCCTGCCGGCGAGAAACGCCCGGAATTAATTTCCGGGTTTTTTATTTCTGCTACAATAAAATTTAATAAATGCCCGTTATTAAAAATGTGCTTGCGTTATGAACAAGCATCTGAAACTATAAGCCTCCTTACTAAATTTAGGAGGTTTTTTATTTTTAGAAATTTGAGAATCGTATAAATTTCTTTTACAAAAATAGAAGAGGAGAATTTTTATATAAAAGTTTAATTTAAAAATATCTACTTAACATAATATAAATTATAAGCAAAAAATACTATGAATTTTTACGGAAAAGAAAAAATTGTTTTGTAAGGGAGGTTTTTATCTCTAAGTCATATAATAGTAAAAGATAAATAATTTTATCATAAATACTTTCTCAAAAAATTTATCTTGGCCTACATTCGCACACTCAAAGTTTATTTCATTTTTTAAAATAAATACAATGCCTAAAATTTCGGATTATGTGGTAATTACCAGTTCCAAAGGAGTTGAAAATTTTGAATCGCTTATTAAAGAAAATATTGATCGCGGCTGGCAGCCACTTGGCGGCGTTGCAGCTATCAGCGCCCCGGTAAATTCATCAGAACCATCATCCCCGGATAGTCAAATCATATTTGCGCAGGCAATGGTTTTATATGATACTTATTAAAAACTTACCTCTGAAATTTTCAGTTTGTATAATAACTTTCAACAAATGAAATAATATTTGCATTAAATTTTTCTTCTTCGTTAAATAAAAATGTATGTCGCATCGGCAACACATAAATCGGAAAATATTTTAATTCATTTTCATACTTTGCCAACCGTACGCCATCTTTTTCTGTAGTAAGAATTATTTTATTTTCAGATTCAATTTTTTCAAATTGTTTTTTTATTTCTTTTAAATCATCTATGCCAAAAATGTGATGATCGTGGAATACAATCATTTCATAAGTATCCGTATAACTGGTCAGCATTTGTTTTAAAGGCGCCGGGTTGGCAATTCCGCACACCAGTAATATATTACAAGCGGGGTTTATAAATCTTGTTTCTTTTGTAAAAAGATGATATGGATTTGCATATTCAATTTTTGTAAAAAATATTTTTTGAAAATTCAGCGGATGTAATTCTTTAACGACAGCCTGCTTCTCTTCTTCGCTCAAATCCGGATGGCATTTCGTAACAATAATGATATGCGCTCTTTTGCTGCTGCTTCTTACATCGCGTAAATTGCCTGCGGGTAAAATAAAGTCTCTTGTATAGAGATCATTGTATTCAGTAAGCAACATATTGAGGCCGGCTTTTACTTCCCGGTGTTGAAATGCATCATCCAAAATGATAACTTTTGTTTCGGGCCTGGCATGAAGCAGTTGCGGAATGCCCACTATCCGTTCTTCGGCAACAGCAACTGTTATAGCGGGAAATTTTTTGTGCAATTGAGTAGGCTCGTCGCCAATATCTATTGCAGTAGTGTTTTCATCGGCAATTGCAAAGCCTTTTGTTTTGCGTTTGTACCCCCGGCTTAATGTAGCAACATTGTATTTATTTCTGAGTAATCTTATAAGATATTCCGTCATCGGCGTTTTGCCAGAGCCGCCCGCACAAAGGTTTCCAACACATATCAGCGGAAAATTAAAAGTTGCAGAACGTAATATTTTTTTATCAAATAATTTATTACGAAACCAAATTATAAAACCATAAATAATTGAAAAAGGAAATAAAATATAACGAAAACTTTTAAGCATGTTTCATTTAAAATAGTTACTAACGGTAAAGCATAAACGCAATTCTAAAAAAATTCATATACCATCTTTGGTGTTACACAATAATTTAAAGGTATATCATATTGATTAACGTCTTCAATCTTACGAACAGGTTCAAAGAAACTGATTCCTATTTTTATAACATCATCTTTGCATTGGGATAAAAATTTATCATAATATCCTTTGCCATAACCAACCCTGTAACCCTTTTCATCAAAAGCCAGCAAAGGAACCAGAGCCAGATCAATTTCATTTGCATCATACAATTTTCCTTCTACGGGTTCACCGATTCCATTTAAATTATATTTCAGTGCAGTATCTTCATGAAAATGGATATGTTGCATACCACCGGAAGTCATATCAATTTTAGGAACAAGAATAATAAGGCCCGGATTTTTAAATTGTAAATATTGCGCAATCGCCGACGTATCGGCTTCCCGCAATTTTTCGGAAGCGATATAAGTATGCATGTACGAAATAAAAGGAAGCTGAATTTTCTGAAAATTGATAAGAATGCAATCAGTAAATTTTTCAATTTGCTGCGCAGAAAGTTGTTTTCTTCTTTCTTTATAAATTTTTCTAAGTTCCACTTTTGTCATAAAAATTTTTCAAGTGTACTTTTTATTCTTTCAGCTTCCGCTTTAATCGTTTCTCTTGAAATTTCATTTTGATGTTTTATAGATGCAATTAGCGGAAACCTGCTCCAGGCGGCAATTTCATTTTCATAATTTAAATAAGAATCATTAAAAATCCAACCCATCACATCTATCTTTTCTTTTTTTAAAAATGCAGCAGTGAGCAACGAATGATTGATGCTGCCTAATTCATTTTTACTAACAACAATTACTTTAGCTTTCATTTTTTTTATAAGATGAAATATAAATTTTTTTTTATTTAGCGGAACCATTATGCCTCCGGCTCCTTCAATAATTAATTGATTTTTTGTTGCAGGAAAATGATTCATTATTTTTTTAATGCTGATTTTTTTTTGTTCTGAAGGAGCTGCAAGATGCGGCGATGCCGCCATTTTTAATTTATACACTTCGGGATGAACAATCGTTTTATTATTAGAGATCATTTGCTGTATCCATAATGAATCAGTTCCTTCTTCAAAGCCCGCCTGTACAGGTTTCCAGTAATCGGCGCCCAGCGCTTCGGTTACAATAGCGGCGATAAATGTTTTGCCTACATTAGTTCCGGTTCCTGTTATAAAAATGGGTTTCATCAAAAATAAATTATGTATTTATAAAAATTGAAAAAATGGTGGTTCCATAATTTCGCGAAGCTTTAAACAAAGGAAAATTTTTATAATTATTAGCCGGTGTATGTTCCAGCACGAACCATCCGTTTACATTCAATAATTTTTTTTCTTGTATTATTACCGGCAGGTCATCAATATTTTTTAATGCATACGGCGGTCCCGCAAAAATAAAATCATACGTATCTGCTGTGGTTTGTAAAAAACGAAAAACATCCATTTTTATAATCCTGCATTTTTCAATATGTAAATCATAAATCGTTTTTTTTATAAAGTCATGCATCTTTGTATCTTTTTCTATAATGGTAAGATCAGTGGCGCCTCTTGAAGCAAGCTCATAACTGATGCTTCCGGTTCCACCGAAAATATCAAGCGTCTTCATTCCTTCAAGAGAAATATTATTTTCAAGAATATTGAATAATCCTTCCTTTGCCAGGTCCGTAGTTGGCCGGGTGTACGGCATTTGAGCAGGCGGTTTAATTTTTCTGCCGCCATATTTTCCTGATATTATTCGCATGAAACTGCTGAAAAAATATGGCTAAAATAATGAGAAGGTTGTTGCATAATTTCTTCGGCATATTCAAGACCTGCAGGCAAAGAATCAAAAGAAACCGTTTCAAAATATTTGTAAATCTCTTTGTATAAAGCAGAATTTTTTTCAATCAATCCGCTTACTTCTACCGGAATATTATTTGCTTCGTATTGAGTAGAAGTATTTAATAAAATGTAGGATGCTTCTTCTTTGGTACGGTAATTAAAGCTGTTTATAAATTCTGTTTTACCATTTTTACTCAGCTTTACTATTATTCTTTGCGGATAAAAAATCACTTTCAGTTTATCACCTTCTGGCTGTGGTTGTTTTAATGAAACTGAGTACCGGTGGATGTTTCCGGCATCAGGAAATTTTTTTTGCAACATGCTTACAATCGGCGCAGCCACGCGATAGGTGTTATACACACCGTTCTCCGTAATTAAATCTGTAAGCACAAAACTATTGCTTTGAATGTCGCCATGCACGAGCTTAAGCACATTTTCATTTTCCAAAGAACTGTATAAATTGAACGGGATTAACACACATTCTTTGAAAGAATAAATTATATAAACTTTTTTAAACGAGTCCGCCAGCAAAGGTTGTTTATTAATTAGTTCTTCTAAAACATTGGCATACTCTTTTTCATCTGCGGCTTTTTCCAACTCAAAAACAGCTACGCCAACAAACTTATTTTGTTCTTCATTTTTTATTGCAAAAGAAAAACATTCATAACTTATTTCGCAAAAAAGAGTGCAATTATTAGTATCAATTTTTGCAGGTAATATTTCAAATAAAGCTTTCATTTTTCAGCGCAATAATAAAATTTTTTTTCGAGGTAATGGGATAAAATGTTATTGATTCGTAAAGGTTATTTTTTAAAATATTGATTATTGCTTATTGTTAAATTGATTTATTAGCTTTGCCACCCAAAAATAAGAAATGATCAACAGAACGTTTACGATGATTAAGCCCGATGCAACGCTGAAAGGCCATACCGGCGCTATTTTGAAAATAATAAATGACGCAGGCTTTCGCATTATTGCTATGAAAATGACTCATCTTTCAAAAATTAAAGCCGCACAATTTTATGAAGTGCATAAAGAGCGTCCTTTTTATAAAGAGCTTGTGGAGTTCATGAGCCGCGGCCCTATAACTGCCGCCATACTCGAAAAAGAAAATGCAGTAGAAGAATTTAGAAAATTAATCGGCGCTACCAATCCTGCACAAGCTGATGAAGGAACAATACGAAAATTATTTGCAACATCAGTTGGTGAAAATGCAATTCATGGAAGTGATAGCGATGACAATGCAAGAATTGAAAGTGATTTTTTTTTCAGCAAGCTGGAACAGTTTTAAATTTAATGTGATAATGTGCTAATATGCTAATTAGCTAATTATAAAAGCCTTTATTACTTCAACATAGCACATTGTACATCAAACATCGTATACCACACATTATTTCACCCATACTTTTAAAATAAAGTTTCCCGACAGTTTTCCTTCTGCCATTAAATCGGGGCCGATAATTATTTTATACATCCCCGGCATTTTTATTTTATAATGAAGGCTATCGCCAAAAGGCCCGTCAAATGTGCTATCTGGCATTTCAATTTGATTGATACGAATATTTTCATTCTTGTTTTTTTCAATTACTGCAAATAAATTTTTACCGGAAGATATTTCAACAGATAGTATTTTTCTGTCTTTATTTCCATTAATGTACATTTTTGTAAGTATCGTATCGCTGCCGGGATATATTTTTTTATTAATTATTGAATCAGCGTTTTTAGTTTTATTAACATTCAATTCTTTTTCAGATTTTGTATCTTTTGTAATTATATCCTTTTCAATTTTATTTTGAAGATTCGCCAATGGCTCTAATTTATAACCTTCTTTTTTTAAAAGATTAATAAGACCATACTTTCCGGAAAGATGCCCCGCTCCCACTGCCACAAACACACTTTCATTTTTCATAATTTCATTTAATTCTTTTACCCATTTTTTATTTCTATCATTCAATAAAAGATTGTCGTATTTATCAGAACCAAATTCACTGGCACTTACCAAATTTTGCATTGAATCGAGCTGTTGATTTTTATACAAGCGCAGCATATCTTCAAATTCTTTTTTATACACCGAAAAGCTATCAATATTTTTTAATAATTCTTTTGCCTGCCATTCGTACGGAATGCTATCGAATACCGATGCCTGAAATTGTATTGTTTCCAATCCTTTTATTTCTTTTTTATCATCTTTGGCAATTTTTAAAAGAGCTTCTTCCACGCCTGCAGGAGAGGGGCAATTCATCATTTTAGGATAAATTAATGCTACGAGAAAATAAGGCTTTGCTCTCTGAAGCAGCGCCATCGGGGCATTCAGCGAATCTGTAAAATAAGTTTCCAGTTTTTTATATTCTTGCGGCGTATATAAATCTGACAATTTTTTCCCGTCTTTCATATTCATGTAAAGCATTCCGCCCAGCAATGTGGATGGATCGTCCATATCCAATTCCATATACATTTCATTACTTTCTTTTACGGCTTCTTTTAATGCATCGCTAAAATGAATATCATCCGCACATAACAAATGAAAAGTTCCAAAAAGAAAAGATGGCTGCTTTAAATCTTTGCCGCTTATTTCCCATAAAAGGGTGTTATTATTTTTTTGTATTTTAAAAGAAGGCTTTTGTTGCGCATGGCAACCTCCTATTGCAAAACATATTAACATAGCAACAATAACATACTTCATACATCGTTTTTTGTAAAAGTAAAGCAATTGCATTTTTATTTTAATTTATCCTTATTTTAGTACTCAAATAAAACTAACAAATGCTCATGAAAAATATTTTAATGGCATGTATGCCGTTATTAATCTCATCTGTAATTTTTGCACAAAAAGATTTACCCTCATTTGGAAAAATTGATAAAGCCGATCTTCTTTTAAAAGAATGCGAGTTTGATAAAGATGCAGAGGCCTACAAGCTCATTGATTATGGCGATGTGCATTATGTAAGAGGCAGAGATTTTTTTAAGGTTGAAACTAAAAGAAGGATCCGAATAAAAATTTTAAAAGATAAAGGAATAGATTATGCTAATATGAAAATTAGATTTTACAGCAAAAACGGTTTGGTAAATATAACCGATGTTTCGGGAGTTACTTATAACCTTGATAATGCCGGAAATATAACTGTTACAAAGCTTGATAAGTCTTCCATTTATAAAAAAGCAATAGACCATGAACTGTCAGAAGTGGATTTTACATTGCCCGATGTAAAAGTGGGAAGTGTGATAGAATATGAATATACCAAAGATGCAGAATCTATTTACGCTCTTGATGATTGGTATTTTCAGGATGATATTCCTACACGGATTAGTGAATATAAAATTTTAATCCCCTCTCCTTTTCGCTTTGTTAACCAGCTATTGGCTTATCAAAAAGTAGAGCAATCGTCTGATGAAGTTCAGGAAAGAACATCGCTCAATAATGGAGATATTCTTTCCTACACTTCTACTGAAAAAACTTATATCATTAGAAACGTTCCAGCCTTGCCTGATGAACCATTTATGGGCGCTGCCAAAGATTATTGGCAAAGAGTTATTTTTCAATTATCAGCAATTGATTGGGGAAATGGCAATGTAGAAGAGAAACGATCATCGTGGCCAAAGCTTACATCTTTTTTATTAGAAAGTGAATATTTTGGCCAGCAACTTAATAAAAAAATACATTCCGGATCGCTTAGCGATTCATTAAAATTATTAAAAACCGATGATGAAAAAATTGTAGCGATTTATGATTATGTGCAAAGAAATATGAATTGGGATCACTCTGAAAGTATTTATTCTTTCAATGGAATTAAATCAGCGTGGGATAAAAAATCGGGCAATAACAGTGAAATTAATTTTATTTTAATTGATCTTTTAAGAGATGCAGGCTTTAATGCATATCCGCTTTTGGTAAGTACCAAAGACAATGGATCGGTAAATACTTTATATCCTTTTTTAGATCAGTTTAATAATACGATGGTTTTTATAACTACCGAAAATAAAACGTACATTTTAAATGCTGCAGATAAATACAATCCCGCTTACCTCATTCCTTACGATGTATTAAACAATGAAGGTTTTATTGTAGATAGCCAAAACGGCGGATGGACAACATTAACCGATGATAAAGATAAATATGAAAACGTAGTTTCTATTTTTTCTGAAATTACACCCGATGGATTAATGAAAGGACAGGCAACTGTATTTAGCTCGGGCTATTGCAAAAACCCACGTGTTGAAAAATGGAAAGAAGACAAAAGTGCTTTCATGAACTATTTTTCCAAATCTTTCACAGGAATGAAAATTGATTCCATTGATGTTTCTGATGCCGATATAGACACAAAGCCGCTTACACAAAAAGTAGATTTTACACTTCCGCTAAACCGTTCGGGCGAGTATGAATATTTTCCTATCAATCTTTTTCAGGGTTTAGAAAAAAATCCTTTCGTTGCCGATGAAAGATATACCGATATTGATTTTGGATACAAACAATCGTATAAAATAATTGGTAAAATTTATTTACCTGATGGATATGAATTTGAAGCGCTTCCAAAAAATATAAAAATGATTATGCCAGATACCAGCATTGTTTTGCAGCGTATGATGCAAACAGACAGCAATTCAGTTGATTTAAGAATGACGGTTGATTTTGAAAAGCCCGTGTATGCTGCAAATGACTATCCTCTTTTCAAAGAATTTTATAAAAAACTTTTTGCAACATTAAATGAGCAGATTGTAATTAAAAAGAAAAAAGCAACTCCATAATGAGAAAATTTGTAATAGTTGTAATTATTAATTTCATTACAGTTGCCGCATTTTCGCAGGTAAATGTTTTAGATGCCTCTACCATTCCTGCTGCGTTAAAAGAAAATGCGCATAGCATAAAAAGAGACGAAAAAATTGAATTTGAAGTAAAAGACATAGATGCTGCAAAACTAAGTGTGCACGAGGTGTACACAGTATTTGATGAAGAAGGAGAGGACGCATTGTATTTTTATCAAAATTCAAATTCGTTTCAAAAACTGGATGATGCTGAAATAAAAGTTTATGACGCTAACGGCAAGTTTATTAATAAATATAAATTGAAAGAAATACGTGAAGAAGCAGTGGGCGAAGGCTTGGTAGATGATGGTAAAATTTATTTTTTCAGAGTGGCTGCACCATCTTTCCCGATTACGGTTCAGTATGATTATGAATATAAATTTAAAGGAACTCTCGATTATCCTGATTATTCTATCATCGATTATCCGGAACAATCAGTTGAATATTCAAGTTATACAGCAAGTGTTCCTGCCGATTTAGACCTTAGATACAAAGCAAGTAACATTGTAATTTCACCTACGATTACCACCACAGGTAAAAATAAATTTTATCATTGGGAAGTAAAAAATATTGCTGCAGTTCCGAAAGAAGAAGGCGGCCCTTCCCGGGGTTACAATTTTGCCCAGGTAATGATTGCTCCAAATAAATTTTCGATGGATGGCAAGGAAGGCGATCTTTCTTCATGGAAAAATTTTGGAATATGGATTTCATCTCTCTATAAAGATGCAATTAATCTTAGCGACCAAACAAAAAACAATTTAAGACAAATGGTTAGTAGCGCACACGATGATAAAGAAAAAATGAAAATCATTTATAATTATTTGCAAAAAAATTTTCGTTATGTAAGCATTCAATTGGGTATAGGAGGTTTCAAACCTTTCGATGCTGCTTTTGTTGATCAAAAAAAATATGGCGATTGCAAAGCGCTGAGCAATTATACTTGTGCCTGTTTAGATGCCGTTGGTATTAAAAGTTACCCGGCTATTATAAATAGTGATTACAACAGTCCGCCTGTTGATCCCTCTTTTCCGCACAATTCTTTTAATCATGTAATTCTTTGCGTGCCTTCTGCAAAAGATACCACCTGGCTTGAGTGTACCAGCAACGTTACCGACTTCGGTGTTTTGGGCAGCTTTACTGAAAACAGGAATGCATTGTTGGTAACGCCCAATGGCGGCGTATTGGTTGCTACGCCAAAAAGTAAATCATCAGAAAATACTTTTTCATGCACCACAAAAGTTATGTTGAATGAAGATGCTTCCGGAGAAAGTATGAGTGATATAAAAACAACCGGCGAATACAAACAACAGTTGATTGATTATATGATGGATGAAAAAAAAGATGACCAACAAAAATACCTGGTAAGCGATCTCGGCTTTATACAGCCCGACAATGTTGATTTTACTAAAAACGATTCATCGGAAATAGCTTTTAAATTTGAAATAGAAAAAATACCGGAGTTTACTGCGGGCAACAAAATGTTTTTAAACCCGCGCATTTATAAAATATGGAGCGCTAAACTTCCTGATGATGAAAAACGCACATCTGATTTTTATTTTAAATATCCCTTTATAAAAACTGATACCACTGTTTATCAACTCACCGAAAATTATACGATTGACAACCTTCCACAATCCAGAAATGAAACTTTTGAATATGGTTCTTTCAAAACAAATTATACGTATGATGGAAAAACAAACACTGTTACTTCCATTGCTGCATTGCGGCTTTCACAAAATATGATTCCTGCAGATAAATATGTATCCATGCTGAAATTTTTCAGCAATGTGATAGACGAATACACAGAAAAAATAGTGATTACAAAAAAATAA
>JAICZH010000043.1 GCA_025933775.1 Chitinophagaceae bacterium | reverse complement strand
GTAAATGAGCCGTGGAAAATGACAAGATTAAAATGGCTGAACTCCACAATGGCGCAGGAAAACACAGTTATAAAACCTTACACACCTTTAAAAGTTTCAGGAAATACAATAAGTTTATTGGGAAGAAAAGTGGAATTGAACAAAGATGGTTTCCCCAAACAAATACAAACTTTTTTTACTCCTGAAATGACAAGTTATACTTTACAGCCAAATAATTTATTAACCGAAGGAATACATTTTCATTTTACAAAAAACGATGGCAAAGATGTGCAATGGAAAAATTCAGGAATTACTTTTACGCTTCGTCAGCCAGGAACTGTGCAATGGCTTGCAGTAAATACTTCTGATGATTTAAAAATGGAAGTAAAAGCTTCGCTTGAGTTTGATGGATTTGTTTCTTACATCGTAAAAGTTACAGCGCTTAATGATGTTGCGCTAAAAGATATCGCCATGCATATTCCTTTTGAAAAACAATATGCAAAATATATGATGGGCTTAGGTCAAAAAGGTGGTTATCGCCCTGAAAATTTTGAATGGAAATGGGATGTAGCGCATAAAAATCAGGATGGCGCATGGATAGGAAATGTAAATGCAGGCTTGCAATATTCGCTTCGCGATGAAAAATATGTGCGGCCTTTAAATACCAATTTTTACTTGCAAAAACCTTTGCTGCTGCCCGTTTCATGGGGCAATGAAAACAAAGGCGGAATAACGATTGTAGCAAAAGGCAAATCTATTTTGGTAAATAATTATAGCGGTGAGCGCACGATGAAGAAAGGCGATGTGCTGTATTATAATTTTAATTTGCTCATTACGCCGTTTCATATTCTTAATACCGATTTTCAATGGGCAACGAGATTTTATCATGCATACAAACCAATAGATACGGTGAAAGCAACTGGCGCTACAATTATAAATATTCATCACGCAACAAAAATAAATCCTTACATCAATTATCCATTCATTGCATGGAAAGCAATGAAGGCTTACATTGACAGCGCACATCATGTAGGTTTGAAAGTAAAAATTTATAACACCATTCGTGAACTTTCTGATCATGCGTATGAAACTTTTGCATTAAGAAGTTTGGGACATGAAATTTATTCTGCAGGTAAAGGCGGCGGCTTTAGCTGGCTGCAGGAACATCTCGATAGTGATTACATTGCTGCATGGTTTGTGCCCGAATTAAAAGATGCGGCCATCATTAACAGCGGCATGAATCGCTGGCATAATTATTATGTGGAAGGCATGAACTGGCTGGTGCAAAATGTAGGCATTGATGGAATTTATTTAGATGATGTTGCATTTGATCGTGTAACGATGAAACGTATAAAAAGAGTTTTGACAAAAGATAATCATCCCGGAATTATTGATTTGCATTCGGCCAATCAATATGATAAAGCGGACGGATGGAATAACAGCGCACTTTTGTACATGGAACATTTTCCTTATCTCAATCGTTTATGGTTTGGAGAATATTTTGATTACGAAAAAAATAATCCTGATTTTTTCTTAATTGAAGTAAGTGGAATCCCTTTTGGTTTAATGGGTGAAATGCTGCAGGGCGGCGGCAATCCATGGCGTGGTATGATCTATGGAATGACTAACAGAATGCCATGGAGTGATAATGCAGACCCACGCCCCATCTGGAAAGTATGGGATGATTTTGGAATGAAGGGCACGCAAATGATTGGCTATTGGGTAGATGATAACCCTGTGAAAACCGATAATGAAAACATATTGGCAACAGTTTATAAAAAGAAAGGCGCTGCATTAATTTCTATTGCAAGCTGGGCTAACGGTAACGCCTATACGCAGTTAAAGATTAATTGGAAAAAGTTAGGAATTGATCCATCGCACGCAACAATCACCGCACCGGAAGTAAAAAATTTTCAACATGCAAAAACATTTAAAATAAATGAAAAAATTCTTGTTGAAAAAGGAAAAGGATGGTTGTTAGTAGTGAGGTGAATTTTTCTTAGCTTATAACTGGGATCGGCGAATCATAATTAAAGATGTAACGTATAACCTTCAATTTGTTTGTCATTCTCTCATGTACAAAATACATTCTTATTATCTATTACCTTTAAAACCGGCAGGCTTCGCACAACCGTTTGCGTTTACATGCAACCCTTATTCATCTTATTTTTATTTGTCTCAATTCCTAAAAATTTTGTTGATTGAATTTTTAAATACTTTGTGTTTCCTCAATCATATAAAAAATTATAAAACTCATGCGCATTTTAATTTTTATTTTTTTTATTCTGTGTTCATACATTGATGCTTCAGCACAAACAATTTATCCGGGCAAAGCGCCTGGCAAAACAATTGCGTTGCATACTGCTAATTCATTTACTTTAGAAAATAATTCAATAAAAATTATTTTTCAAATAAAAAATAATCAGCTTCATCCGGTAAGTTTTATTGATAAATCAAATAACAATTCTGTAAACCTTGTTCCTGTAAATTGGTTTGAATTAACCATGCAAAATGGAAATATTATTTCTGATAAAAATTTTCAACTCGTTGCAGGGCCGAAGATAAAATCAATCACTCCTCAAAAAAATACTGCGCGATATGCTGACAAGCTTAATGGAAAAATTATCGCCGCAACTTTCATTAATAAATCATCAGGATTAAAAATAAACTGGGAGGCACGCTTAACTGATGATGCCAATTATATTCAGCAACAATGGGAGTTTCATGCAAAAGATTCTCTGCCCATTATAAAATATACAATGCTTGAAATACCCGCTGCATCTGCATTTCAGGATGGAAGGGTTGATGGATCGCCCATTATTTTAAAGCAAATGTTTCTTGCATTAGAACATCCGATGAGCAAAAATGAAATCAATAAAACAGTTGCAGTTTCTTATTTGCCCGTGCAAAATGCATTGCAACCTTCTGATAGTTTTGTAATTACAACGGTAATGGGAGCCACCCCTTTCAATCAGTTGCGCCGGGGATTTTTATATTATCTCGAAAGAGAAAGAGCGCATCCTTATCGTTCTTATTTGCATTACAATTCATGGTACGATCTTTCATGGAGCGATCGTAAAATGAAAGAAGATTCTTGTTTGGATAGAATTAAAATATATGGAGATAGTTTAATAAAAAAACGCAAGGTACATGTAAAAGCATTTTTATTCGATGATGGTTGGGATAATGATTCTACACTTTGGCAGGTAAGTAAAAATTTTCCTGAAGGATTTAGCAGAATGCAACAACTTGCAAATAGTTATGATGCTAATTTAGGTTTATGGATTTCGCCCTGGGGCGGTTACGATCCTTCACAATCAAAAAGAATTAAATATGGCAACATGCAGCATCCGCCATTTGAAACAAATGAACATGGTTTCTCTCTTGCTGGCCCTGTTTATTTTAATCGCTTTAAAAAAGTAACTACCACTTTCATGAAAAAATATAATGTTTCAATTTTTAAATTTGATGGAGTGGGCGCAGGCAATGGTGCCAGCGGCGCAGGATTGAATTATCAAAAAGATATTGAAGCATTATTAAAACTTACCAAAGAATTAAGAAAAGTAAATACTGATTTATATTTAAGCCTCACGGTGGGTACATGGCCTTCGGCTTATTGGTTATTTTATGGCGATGCTACATGGCGCGCCGGCGGCGATTTTGGAATGATGGGAACAGGAACCAAACGACAGAAATGGATCACCTATCGCGATGGAGAATCCTATAAAAATATTGTAAAGCGTGCGCCATTGTATCCATTAAATTCTGTAATGCTGCACGGGATAAATATTGCCGGACTTGGTTATCCTGCGCATTTGGAAATGGATATAAAAGATATATCTGATGGCATTTGGGATTTTTTTGCAAGCGGTACAAGTTTGCAGGAAATGTATATCAATCCGCATTTGCTTACCACACCAATGTGGAATTGCTTAGCTGATGCAGCAAACTGGTCGCAACACAATGCAGATGTTTTACAGGATGTACATTGGATTGGCGGCGATCCTTCAAAAGCTGAAATATATGGATATGCAGCATGGTCGCCGCGAAAAGGAATATTCAGTTTAAGAAATCCATCCTCACAAACACAAACTTTTATAGTTGATATAGAAAAAATATTTGAACTCCCTGAAAATGCTGCATCATTGTATTCATTAAAAAATGTAATTGATACAAATGATCATTTATTAAAACTAACGGCACAAAAAGGAAAAACTTTTTCAATAACATTAGCACCTTATGAATTAAAAATATGGGAAGCAATTCCGGGAAAATAAAAACATAACTTTTGGAAAGTTTAAAATTTTTAAAAGTTATAATAAAATTTAATTTGTTGGATATAATTAAAGTTCAAAAAAAATCAAAATGAAAAAATTAAAAATTGTATTGCTCATCATTTCTTTTTTCACAATAAAAAATTCTTTTGCGCAAAAACATGCGGATAATATTATTGTAGTTACCACGGATGGTTTTCGATGGGAAGAAGTTTTTGGCGGAATGGATTCTGCAATTGCCAATCAAAAAAAATATAACCAGGGAGACAGCGCTTATCTTTTTAAAAAATATTGGGCAAATGGTGTAAATGAAAGAAGAAAGAATTTACTTCCTTTTATTTGGAATGTAGTTGCAACAAATGGGCAATTATATGGCAACAGAAATTTTGGAAACAAAGTTGATAATTCTAATCCTTACTGGTTTTCTTATCCGGGCTACAGCGAAATTTTTTGTGGATATGCTGATACATTGGTTAATTCAAACAGTTATAAAGCGAATCCCAATACTAATGTTTTGGAGTTTATCAATCATCAACCAGAATATAAAAATAAAGTAGCGGCATTTGGCGCATGGGATGCATTCAATCGCATTTTAAATGAGCAGCGAAGCGGCTTTCCTGTAATTGCAGCATTTGATTCATGTGGCGGAAAACATCCTGATGCCAATGAAAAATTAATCAATGCCATGCTGAGAGATTCTTATAAACCTTTTGGCGATGAAGAATGCTTGGATGTTTTTACACAATATGAAGCAATGGAATATTTGAAAAAAAATAAACCAAAAGTATTGTACATCGCTTATGGGGAAACGGATGAATGGGCGCACGCCGGACATTACAAAGATTATCTCGATGCAGCCCATCAGTTTGATGCATGGCTCAATGAGATTTGGAATTATTTACAAAACGATCCGCAATATAAAAACAATACTTCTTTATTTATCACGGTTGATCATGGTCGGGGAAATGTAAATAAAGACGAATGGACAGATCATGGAAGCGATATTCCTGATGCACATGAAATTTGGTTTGGCGTAATAAGTCCGCAGGTTCCGGCAAAAGGTGAAATGAAAAATGAAATGCGGATTTATCAAAAACAATTTGCGCAAACCATTGCTTCATTGATTGGGCTTACCTTTACAGCATCGCATCCCGTTGCTGAAAAAATTAATGAAGTACAAAAGAAATAAACAATAAAATTGTTTTACGAAAATATTCTTGCAAAATGATTTTGTAAGTGATCGCGCATGCCGTTTCTGAATTTTTCAGGATTTCCTTTTTCAAGAATATCAACTAATATTTTATGAGATGTAAAAGTTTTAAGCAACGCCTGTTTTTTTAATAAACCGCTTTTATGCACGTAATCAAAAACGGGCAACAACATTTTTTGAAATTTTTTCAGCGTTTCATTTCCGGTTATCTCGTACAACTTTCCATGAAAAGCAATTTCATGATCTATATTAAATAAATGATATTTTGTAACCGGCGGCTCATTGCTTACAATTTCTCTTAGCTCTGCAATATCTGTTTTGTTAACCCGCTTAAAAAGCAAATCAGCCATTCCTATTTCGAGCACTAAACGAATTTCAAAAATTTCTTTTAATGTATCCTCATCAAGAATATGAGGATTCATGCTTTTACTCATCATGCCAAACAAATCGGGGCTGGTAATTACAGAACCTTTTTTCTTCTTCGATTCAATAAGGCCCATCAAACGCAGTCGCAGCAAGGCTTCTCTTACAACAGTACGACTTACGCCCAGTGTTTCCGATAATTCTATTTCTTTGGGAATTGAATCACCCACTTTTAATTTTTGCTTTTGCAAAAGTTCTACCAGCTTGGCCTCTACTTTATCTACCAATGTGCGGGTATCTATCAGCCTGAAATTATTTTTAAATGTTTCGATGTTCATACGAATGTTCAAATATAACGATACTAAAAATAAAAAAATGCTTCCGTAAATTAATTGAAGATCATCATTTTAAAATTTTTCTTACATTTTTTTTGGTGATTTCAGTAAAGGTGTTTAATTTTATTATGTCATACATAATACAAATATAAAAATTTTAAACTGACAATTATGAAATTTTTTCTTTTAAGAATGTGTCTTTTTATTGCCTTATTTTTTATGGCAGCTACAGGCTGGGCGCAGGTAAAAACAATTACCGGTAAAATTTCCGATGATAATGGAAATCCTTTAGCCGGCGTGAGTGCAGTAACCGAAAAAGGAACAGGCACACAAACAAATGCCAATGGAGAATACAGCATCAGTGCGGCTCCCGGCGATGTGATTACTTTTACTTTCACTGGATTTAGTCCACAAAAAATTAAAGTGGGCAAATCATCCAATATTGATTTGTCATTAAAGACTGATGCAGGAAAACTCGGCGAAGTAGTGGTAGTGGGTTATGGTACACAATCACGAAAAAACATAACCAGCGCTATTGCCAAATTAGATAATAAAGTTTTATCAAATGCGCCGCGTGCCAATGTAGGCTCTGCTTTGCAGGGAACTATTTCTGGGTTGCAGGCCGTAAATGCAACAGGGCAACCAGGCGCTGGTCCGCTTTTAGTGTTGCGTGGCGGCGCTTCAATCAATAATCCGGGCGGCCCGCTCGTAGTTATTGATGGTATCATTCGATCTTATAATGATATTGCGGCAGAGGATATTGAATCGGTAGAAGTATTAAAAGATGCTGCTGCTACTGCTATTTATGGCGCTCGTGCCAACAATGGTGTAATTCTTATTACAACAAAACATGGCAAAGCAGGTAAAGCCCAGGTTTCTTATAAATTTACCGAAGGCTTTAATAAAAGAAGAAAAGGATATAATTATTTGGATGCAAAAGATTATATATATTATACACGCCAGGGAAATTTTAATTCGGGTAGAACCCTTCAACAAGTAAATTCTTCAAGAGGTTATGGTTTATTAAATGATAGCGCCAACCGTTCTTCATTCGACATCCGGCGTTATGATTCTTCTACTGCATATCTTTTAGGCAAAGGTTGGGATACCGTTGGCGATCCTTATGGCGGCTCAATTATTTTTAAAGATCATGGTGGCGAAGTGGAAAACATTGTTTTCAGAAATACACATACACAAGATCATTTTGTGGATGTAACAGGCGGTAATGAAAAAGGAACCTATTACAGCAGTTTTGATTTTTATAAAGAAGATGGCGTAATTGTAGGATCAGATTACAAGCGCTTTTCAGGCGATCTTAGTGGTTCTTATAAAGTAAAGCCGAATGTTGAAGTTACCTCTGGCGTTACGTTATCTACTTCATCTCAATTGGGTGTAAATGGAAGTGAAGTAAATAATTTGTATCGCAACTTAACGTTGTGGCCAACTTTCAATCCATGGCTTGATTCTGCAAAAACAAAACCCAACCCGGGTAATGGAGTAAATGATGGCAATCCGCTTTATTGGTTAAACAAAACAGATAGAAGTGATGAAGTGAACAGGATTACCGTGAATGGATCGGTAAAATGGGATTTGATTCCCGGGCTTTATATCAAAGCAACAGGCAACGCTTATTTATTTGAAGTATTAGATCAGTCATTTACAAAAGCAACGCAAACGTATAGCAATATTTTTTCCAATCCACCTTCTTTCAGCAATACTAACAGGACCGCGTACTCGAATTTTTCAAGAGATTTTCAACAACAATACAATGGCATTATTAATTATACCAAATCATTTGCCAATGTACATAATATAGATGCCATGCTCGGCGCAGAATATTTTGGCGTAAAATCTTTTGGAGAACAAGTTCTCGGCAGCAAAGCGCCAACAGATGATATTCCTACAGTAAATGCTTCTACTACTTTTGCAGCAGGCGATAATTACAGCACTCAATCGGAGTATCGCATCATTTCTACTTTTGGAAGGTTAAATTATAATTACGATGAGCGTTATTTATTAACTGCAGTTTTCAGACGCGATGGAATATCAAGTCTTGCTGAACAAAATCGTTTTGGATTTTTCCCCGGCATGTCTGCAGGATGGAATATTCATAAAGAAAAATTCTTTCAAAACAGCGGAATTTCAAAATTCATTTCTACCTTAAAACCTCGTGTAAGCTATGGCGTAAATGGTAATATAGCCGGGTTGGGAAGATATGAAGTGCAGGGTGGCTACGGCTTACAGGGCTTGTACGATAACAATGCAGGATTTTTAAATACGGGAATTATTAATTCAAATTTAAGATGGGAAAAAAGTAAAACAACTGATGTAGGTGCAGATGTTGGTTTATTAAATAACAGGTTCACTTTTATTTTTGATTATTATGATAGAATAACAAGCGACCTGCTCACTAACTTATCTCTTCCAAGTTATACAGGATTTAATTCAATAAGAACTAATCTTGGAACGCTTCAAAACAAAGGATATGAATTTACTGTAAACGCAAATATTCTTAATCTGCCAAACGGATTACAATTGAGTGTTGGCGCTAATGCATCATTCGTAAAAAATAAAATTTTGAAATTGCCTTACAATGGTAATGATAAAAATCGTCAGGGCGGTATGCAGGTGTATGATCCCAAAACGGGAACAGTGGTATGGGTTGGCGGTTTGCAGGAAGGACAACCATTAGGAGAAATATATGCTTACAAACAAGTATCTATTTTTAAAGACGATGCAGAGATTGCGAAAATTGCTGGCGACAGAGTTGATGTTGTTGCAAACATTAGCGGTCCCAACAGTAGCTATGGCAGCGGAAAAATTACACCCGGAGATGTGAACTGGCTTGATGTTGATAAAAACGATACGATTGATTCAAGAGACCAGGTTCGCATTGGAAATATTTATCCAAAATGGACGGGAGGTTTTAATACAAATCTTTCTTACAAAAATTTTTCATTGTATTCCCGTTTTGAATTTGCTCTTGGCCATACTATTTATAATGATCTTGTGGCAAGAACATTGGGCAACTACCAGGGAACTTTCAATTATATTGATTGGCAAAAAAATTCATGGTCGCCAACCAATACCAATACTGATATACCAAAAGTATATTATGCAGATCAGGTATCGGCGCCATTGGGTAAAAAGAATTATACGCGAAGCAATAATGCCAATCCAAATTTGAACAGCAATAATTCACGCTTTTACGAAAAAGGAAATTATCTCGCATGCAGAGAAATTACTTTGTCGTACGATTTTTCTAAATCTCTTTTATCTAAAACAAAGGTACTCTCACAGTCACGCATATACGTAAGTTTGGATAATATGTTTTATATAACAAAGTTTAGCGGGCCTACGCCGGAACCGCCCGTTTCGCCTGGTTCTACAACAATCAATGGCGTATATCAGGGTACGTATCCTACACCACGAACCATCGTGCTTGGCGTACAGGTTTCATTTTAAAAAAAATTAATTAATCAAAATATGAAAAAGAAAATAATTTTAATTGTATCTATTTTTGGAATGATGACAATCATTTCATGCAGTAAAAAATTAGACCTGGCGCCTGTAAGCAGCATAAGTGATGCAAGCTTCTGGCAAACGCCCGACCAAGTAGATGCATTTGTTGCAGGCATTCACAACGCATTTAGAAATAATACCGGCGCATTTCAATATCTTGGTGAAATGCGTGCTGATATTTTTGGTACCGATCCCGGCTCCAGCTCTGCATTTACGGGCGAAGCAACGCAGGGTGTTGAACATTTGTGGTTGAACACTCTTGATATGGATAATCCCGGCGTTAGCAATTTTGGCGGTTTTTATTTTAATATTAATCAAATCAATTTACTCATCAGTAAATTAAATACCATTAATATTGTTTCAACAGCCAATAAAAATTATTATCTCGGCGAAGCGTATGGCATGAGAGCATATTATTATTTTCAAATGCTGAGAACATGGGGCAAAGTAATTATACAAACGGAACCAACCAAGTCGCTTGATATTTCTAATCTCGCAAAACCCGCTTCCAGTGAAGATTCTGTAATGGCATTAATAAAAAGCGATATTGATAATTCAGTAAATAGTTTTGGAAATGATTATTCTTTTCGTTTTCAAAAAAGTTATTGGTCGAAGAACGCCACATTAATGCTGAAAGCAAATGTATATTTATGGACGAGCTATCGCGGCGGCGGAGCCGGTGATGCAACCATTGCAAAAAATGCATTAACCGATATTCAAACCAATGTGCCCGGTTTATCCTTGCTTCCTTCTTATGCAAATGTTTTTGCTTCCAACAATAAAGGAAACAGTGAAATAATTTTTGCAATTCATAATCAGGTCATGGAATCTGAATTGCCTTTTAGAAATACTTTTTTCCCACAATCAGGTTTGATTGCTAACTTTTATGATTCGGTAAATAACAGAAAATTTAATGTAGCTACTGATAACTGGGGCGGCTTGTTACGTGCGCCGATAAAGATTGCTACGTATAGAAGATTTGATGATAACGATTCAAGAAAATATGCTTCCGTACAGGCCGCTTACGATTTGGTTGGTGGAAATTATGAAATTGCAGGCGCCTTTGCCAATAAATACCAGGGCGAGCAAAACGCAGGCGCAAGAGCCTACACCAATGATTTTCCAATTTATCGCTATGCTGATTTACTTTTATTATTAGCAGAAGCAAAAGTGATATTGGGCGAAGACCCATCTGCAGAAATAAACCTGGTGAGAGCAAGAGCATTTGGCGCAAATTATGATGCTAACGTGCAAGGTTATCCGAATCAGCCAATAGACGCCGATCCGAAAGAAGCAATTTTACAGGAACGTTTCTTTGAATTTATTTTTGAAGGAAAAAGATGGTACGATTTAAGAAGAATGGGAGATAATTATGTTTATGAATTTACAAATATAACTCCTGATGAAGCTTATAAATTGCTTTGGCCAATAGATAGAAATACATTAACCAACAACAGGGCATTGGAACAAAATCCTGGCTATCCGAAATTTTAATTTTAAAAAATTATTTTTCATAGATTATTAAATATTTCTCTAATCAAGCATTTAAGAATGCGCCGGGGGTATTCTTATTTCCGGTATTTTTTTAATTTTTTTATTAAAATAAAATGAATACTAAAGTTATACAACACTTGCAGGGCTTAATTGCGGCGCCTTTCACGCCAATGAAAAAAGATGGTGCAATAAATACATCATTAATACCACGGTATTATGAAATGCTGAAATCAAACGGCGTAGCCGGCGCTTTCATTTGCGGCAGCACCGGCGAAGGCGTTTCATTAACGCTTGAAGAAAAAATAGAAGTAACACAGGCGTGGGCAGCATGCACAAAAAGTGATTCGCATTTTAAAGTAATGCTTCTGGTTGGTGGCACTTGCCTTTCCGATTGCATTGAGCTGGCAAAGCGGGCCTCACGGTTACGTATATACGCAGTTTCATTTACTGCGCCTTTTTATTTTAAGCCTGCAGATGCAGCTGTATTAGCTGATTGCTGTAAGCTGATAGCTGATGCTGTTCCTGATATGCCTTTTTATTATTATCACATTCCGGTATTGAATGGATTTGATTTTCCTATGATTGATTTGTTGAAAAATGTAGATGGAATAATTCCCAACTTTGCAGGAATAAAATATACTCACGAAGATTTTATGGATTTTCTTTCTTGTTTTCATTTTCAAAATGAAAAATATGATATGCTTTGGGGAAGAGATGAAAATATGTTATCAGCATTAGCTGTAGGCTCCAAAGGAGCTGTAGGCAGCACTTTCAACTATGCTGCTCCTTTGTATCACGATCTTATTGATGCATTTAATAATAATGATTTGCAAAAAGCGCAGGCTTTGCAGCAGCAATCTATTGATATGATTTCATTGCTGGGAAAATACGGCGGCATTGCTGCCGGAAAAGCTTACATGAAATTAATTGGATTGGATTGTGGTGAATTCAGATTGCCTGTAAAAAATATGAATGCAGAACAATTTGAATTATTTAAAAAAGATGTGCAGCAAATAAATTTTAAAAGTTTTTGTTCACAAAAATCATCTGCAGTTAAAGTGTGATAATGTCCCTCTCCTTTTGAATCCCGATAACAATCAGGAGGGTGAGGCTTTATAAGAAACAATAATAAATTATAATGATTAAATCTTTCTTCTTCATTACTCTCACACTTATGTTGCTTACTTCTGTTACTTCTGCACAAAAGAAAAAAACAAATTCTATATCTATACAATGGAAATTGATTGCTGAGCTACCGCCAAAAAATAATGAAACAAAATCGTTGGGCTTTGCCGGAGCCATCAATGGAGTAAATAATGATTGTTTAATAATCGCAGGCGGCGCCAACTTTCCAAACGGTATGCCATGGAACGGCGGAAAAAAATTTTATTCAAATGAAGTTTTTGTTTTGCAAAAAACCGGTAATACTTTTTTTTGGAACAAAATAAAAGATACATTGCCGGAAGCAATTGCTTATTGCGGCGTTACTTCTACCGATGTAGGAATTGTTTATGTTGGAGGTGAAAATAAAAACGGAATTTCTAATAAAACATTTATTTTAAATTGGAATATTACAAAAAATAAAATTCACGTAAAGCCCTTGCCTGACCTGCCTTTTGCGTTAACGAATCTTGCAGTTACACACATTGGAAATACAATTTATGCAGCAGGCGGAGATGAAGCAAAAAAATCTACTGATAATTTTTTTTCTTTGAATTTAAATGAACCCATTTTGCAATGGCAACAATTGCCTCACTTACCAATTGCACTTGCCAATGCAACAGCCATTACTCAAAAGAAAAATTCAAAAGAAAAAATTTATATCATCGGCGGAAGAACAAAAACCGCATCTCGCATCAGCGAATTACATAACACCGTATTTTCATTTGACCCTATAAAAAAAATATGGAATAAATGCGCTGATATTTCCAACGGAAGAAATACAACCAATCTTTCTGCAGCGCCAGGCGTAGCCATTGATAAAAATTATATTTTAATTATTGGCGGAGATAATGGAAAAAATTTTCACCTGATAGAAAAATATATTTCTCAAATAGCAAAGGCAACATCTGCAGAAGAAAAAGAAAAACTTACTAAAGAAAAAAATGATTTAAGTATTCATCACAAAGGATTTGATAAAAGTTTATTGTTGTACAATACCAACGGTGATGCATGGACGAAAATCGGCGAATACCCTTTCCCGGCGCAGGTTACCACCACAGCGGTAAAATGGGGAAATGATATTGTAATTTCAAACGGAGAAATACAACCGGGAATACGAACACCGGATGTAGTGATTGGAAAAGAGATTAACCACGAAGTCTCAAAGAAAAAAAGTAACACAAAAAAAATTTTTTTCCTTCGCGCATTCGTGGCAAAAAATTTAAAGTTTAACAAAAATTCTTTGTGTTCATTTCGTGCTTTTGTGTCTTTGTGGCAAAAAAAATTTAATGCAGAACAACAAAAATTATAAATGGATTGTAGTCGGGTTACTTTGGGTAGTAGCGCTATTGAATTATATGGACAGGCAAATGCTTTCTACGATGAAGCCTTCTATGCAAATAGATATTCATAAGCTGCAATCCGCTACCAACTTCGGTTACCTGATGGGAATTTTTTTATGGGTGTATGGATTTATGAGCCCTGTTTCAGGAATTATCGCCGATAAGTTCAACAGAAAATGGTTGATTGTTGGAAGTCTTTTTGTATGGAGCGGCGTTACATACGGTATGGGCTATGCGAAAACTTTTAATGAATTGTATTGGCTTCGTGCAGTGATGGGCATCAGTGAAGCATTGTATATTCCTGCGGGTTTATCATTGATTGCAGATTTTCATACTGATCAAACAAGATCGCTGGCAATAGGCATTCACATGACAGGACTCTATCTGGGACAGGCTTTGGGCGGCTTCGGCGCTACCATTGCTGCAGCGTTTTCGTGGCACGCTACTTTTCATTCATTCGGAATAATCGGGCTTGCCTATTCACTCATCTTAATTATTTTTTTAAGAGAAAAGAGAGATAGACATGATATGAATACTTTCAATTTGGATAAAGAAAAAATTTCTTTGTTCAAAGGTTTGGCTTTGTTGTTTACAAATATTTCTTTTTGGATTATTCTTTTTTATTTCGCAGTGCCGAGCTTACCTGGTTGGGCAACTAAAAACTGGTTGCCAACTTTGTTTGCACAAAATTTAAAAATTCCTATGTCGCAAGCAGGGCCCCTATCAACCATTGCTATTGCTACTTCATCTTTTTTGGGTGTAATATTTGGTGGAATATTATCAGATAAATGGGTTCAAAAAAATATTCGCGGAAGAATTTATACCAGCGCAATCGGATTAACATTAACTATCCCGTCATTATTATTAATTGGTTTTGGTCATTCTGTTTTTAATGTATTAGGCGCTGCAATATGCTTTGGTGTTGGCTTTGGAATGTTCGATGCTAATAACATGCCGATCCTTTGCCAGTTTGTTCCGCAAAAATTAAGAGCAACAGCTTATGGGATTATGAATATGGCAGGCGTTTTCTTTGGCGCATTCATTACCGATCTCTTAGGAAGATCTTCAGACGCAGGAAACTTAGGAAAAAGTTTTGCAATACTCGGCTTTGTTGTTTTTATTGCGGTGATTGTTCAAATTATTTTTCTCAGACCAAAAGTGAATATTGAAAATGTATAATTTATTATTCGTGTGAATTAGTGCAATTCGTGGCAAAAAAATAATGAAGAAAAAAAAATAAAATCAATGTAATTCGTGGCAAAAAAAAATCGTAATAAAATGAAAAAATTATTAATACTTCTTTTCTCACTTTTATATTTTATAAATAGTTTTTCGCAAAATAAAATTCCTGTTTTTGTTTCAGGAACTGAAGGATATAAAAGTTTTCGCATTCCAGCTATCATTGGCTTACCCAATGGCGATTTATTAGCTTTTTGCGAAGGAAGAGTGAATGGCGCAGCAGATTTCGGCAATGTAGATATTGTAATGAAACGCAGTACAGATAAGGGTAACACGTGGAGTTCACTTCATGTAATTGTAGATGCAGATTCCTTGCAGGCAGGCAATTGCGCTCCGGTAGTTGATACTAACGACCCTGCCTACCCGAAAGGAAGAATTTTTTTATTTTATAATACAGGAAATAAACCCGAAGGCGAAATACGAAAAGGAAAAGGGCTGCGGCAGGTTTGGTATAAAACATCAACAAATAATGGAAATACATGGAGCGAACCTGTGAACATAACTATTCAGGTGCATCGTCTGAAACAACCGCAAATAAATCCGGCATATAATTTTCCCGAAGACTGGCGAAGCTATGCCAATACGCCCGGCCACGCCATGCAATTTCAAAATGGAAAATATAAAGGAAGAATTTTTATTGCAGCAAATCATTCTAACGGTGATGCACAAACGCACTTTATGGATTATGAAGCGCATGGTTATTATACCGATGATCATGGCAAAACTTTTTATATAAGTAAAACTGTGAAAATGCCTGGTAGCAATGAATCTACTGCGACAGAATTGAGCGGCGATAAATTAATGATGAACAGCCGCAACCAGCGTGGCAATATAAAAGCAAGAATTGTTTCCATCAGCAGCGATGGCGGCGCCACGTGGGATACCACTTATTTTGATAAAACATTAATTGATCCGGTAAATGAAGGAAGCCTGCTAACCATCGGTCATAAAAATGGAAAAAATATTATTGCCTTTTGCAATGCAGCGGATACTGCGAATAGAAACCAACTTACGTTGCGTATAAGTTTTGACGATGGTAAAACCTGGAAGAAAAAATTTCTTATTGATCAATCAGATTCAAAAAAAGATTATACAGCTTATTCTGATTTAGTAAAAATTTCAAAAAATAAAATTGGCATTTTATATGAAAAAGATAATTACAAAAAGATAGTTTTTACAATTGTAAAGTGGAAATAACTTTTGGAAAGTTTCAAACTTTCCAAAAGTTTTCCTATCAAATTAATTATTTAAAATTTATAAATTAAATCCATGTCCTCTTTATCGAAGAGAGGTTGGGTGATGTTAATATGTATTCAAAACAAGATTTAATTGCATTAAAAGATTTTTATAAAAATCAATTGTTGAATGATACGATTCCCTTTTGGTTTCCGCGTTCTTTCGATAAAGAACATGGTGGTTTTTTATTAATGCGCGATGCAGATGGCAGTTTGCTTGATGACGATAAAGCCGTGTGGATACAGGGCAGAGCTACATGGTTGTTATCAACATTATTTAATACTGTTGAAAAAAAACAGGAATGGCTTGACGGGGCAAAATTGGGTTATGATTTTTTAAACAACTATTGTTTTGATGAAGATGGTCAAATGTTTTTTCATGTAACCCGCGATGGAAAGGTCATTCGCAAACGACGGTATTTTTTTTCTGAAACATTTTATGTAATTGCTGCTGCTGCTTATGCAAAAGCAAGCGGCGATAAAGAAGCAGCAAAAAAAGCAAGAGAAGTTTTTGGCAATTGTATTTCTTATACAACAGGTGAAAAAAAATTACAACCAAAATTTACCAACACCCGACCATCAAAAGGAATTGGCGTACCCATGATCATGATAAACGCAGCACAACAATTAAGAGAAACTATCGGCGATGAGCGTTGCGATGAATGGATAACGAAGTGGATAAATGAAATAGAAAAATATTTCGTAAAAGATGATATAAAGTGTGTGATGGAGCAGGTTTCGCCCGATGGAAATATTATTGATCATATTGACGGAAGAACGATTACGCCTGGCCACGCCATTGAAGGCGCATGGTTTATTTTGCATGAAGCAAAGTATAGAAATAATGATAAACATTTAATTGAGCTCGGTTGTACGATGCTCGATTACATGTGGGAACGCGGATGGGATAAGGAACACGGCGGCATGTTTTATTTCCGCGATGTGTATAATAAACCTGTGCAGGAATATTGGCAGGATATGAAATTTTGGTGGCCGCACAATGAAACCATCATTGCTACATTACTCGCTTATACTATGACCGGCAATGAAAAATATGCTGCATGGCATCAGCTTACTAACGGTTACGCCTACTCGAAATTTCACGATGTAAAAAATGGAGAATGGTTCGGTTACCTGCATCGGGATGGAACTATTGCCCAGACTGCAAAAGGTAATTTATTCAAAGGTCCATTTCATTTACCAAGACAAGAATGGTATTGCTCGCAATTATTAGAACAGTTTTTAAAATAAAAAAAATTGAATCATAAAAATAAATTCCGTTATCTCTTCTGTTTAATTTTATTATTGTTCGTAAATAATATTCTTGTTGCACAAAATGCAATTATAAAAGTTGCGTGCATTGGCAATTCTGTTACTTACGGTTATAAAATAAATGACAGAGACAGCAACTCCTACCCTGCTCAATTACAGCGATTACTCGGCAATAAATATGAAATAAAAAATTTCGGGCACAGCGGCGCTACGTTATTAAAGAAAGGGCACAATCCTTATTATAAAATAAAAGAATTTTCTGATGCGATACAAAAAGGACATGCAGAAAATTTTTTGTTCATTAATATTTCAATATAATTTTTTTCTACTCAACATTGCTCTCAATTAATTGAGCTAATTTTCTCTTATAAAAATAATTTATAAAAAAAAGTTGGCCGATTTTTAAAAGATTTATTTATTTTAACCCCCTGTTCGATTAAGGATAAAAATTTTGTTTTATATGTTCCTTCTTTAACCTTAGCAGAAACTTTATTAATTTCTCAACCTTATTGCCTTATTGAAAAATACTTTCATGAAATAAGGCAATAAGATTGAATGCTTTTAAAATTATTTTTCTACTAAAGGTTATCAGATTAAAGAAAAATTATGAATTGGGTTTACATCATTTCGTGCATATATTTATTTTTTGTAATTGCCGTGTGTTTGCGAATAGTTTTTGAAACACGAAGCAGCACCAAAACCATGGCCTACCTGCTTTTCTGCATTTTTTTACCAATAGTCGGGGTTCTTTTTTATTTAATATTTGGCATCAATTATTGGAAATTGAAATCATATAACAAAAAATCTGATGCAGGAAAAAAATTGATGGAAACATTAAAAAAAGATTATGGAATATTTTATAACAATACCGTAAAGAATAACGACCCTTTACTTGAAAACAATGCAGAACTGGCTGCTATGCTTTCAAGAGAATTGCAAAGCCCGGTAATTGCAGGTAATAAAATAAAGTTATTAATAAATGGTGAAGAAAAATTTCCTGAAGTAATAAAAGCCTTAAAGGAAGCGAAGCACCACATTCATCTTGAATATTACATTTATGAAAACGATACCATAGGAACAGAGATTGAAAATATTTTAATAAGCAAAGCAAAAGAGGGCGTGATAGTTCGCTTTATTTATGATGATTTTGGCAGCCCCAACATTAATAAAAAAATGGAAAAAAGATTGAAAGATGCGGGTGTGGAAGTTTTTCCTTTTCAAAAAGTTTTATTTTACATACTTGCCAACAGGCTTAATTATCGCAATCACAGAAAAATAATTGTAATTGATGGCAAAACAGCTTTTACCGGCGGGATAAATGTTTCTGATCGTTATATTAATAATGCATCAAAAAAAATATATTGGCGCGATACGCATATTCGTATTGACGGCCCGGGCGTTTTTTATCTTCAATATCTTTTCTTTGCCGACTGGAATTTTTGCTGCGATAAACCTATAAAGCCTTCCAGTCATCATTTCAAATTCGATGAACAATATAACGGTGACGCATATACGCAAACTGTTGCCAGTGGCCCCGATACTGAACAACCCGCAATACTTTTTTCTATACTTCAGGCTATTAATCTTGCACAAAAAGAAATATTGATTACCACTCCATATTTTATACCAGGCGAACCCATATTGAATGCTTTGAAAATTGCCGCTTTGAGCGGACTTTCAGTAAAACTATTGGTTCCCGGCAAAGGCGATTCAAAAATTGTGAACGCAGCGAGCAGGTCTTATTACGGAGAACTATTGAAAGCAGGGATAGAAATTTATTTATATCAAAAAGGATTTGTTCATGCCAAAACAATAGTAACCGATAGTAATTTTTGCGTCATAGGTTCGGCAAATATGGATATAAGAAGTTTTGAACTAAATTTTGAAGTGAACGTACTGCTTTACGATAAAAATATTTCAAAAAAATTACGCAACGTATTTTTTGAGGACTTAAAAAGTGCAAAACAGATTGAAGCAAAAAAATGGAATAGCCGAAGTAGATTAAAACAATTGCCTGAAAAATTAGCCCGGATATTTTCTCCGGTTATGTAATTTCAAATTTAAAATAAAGCTGAAATTAAAAGAAACAAAAATTGCGTGTATGCTTGCCCGTTACATTTAAAAAAATTATTTGTATAAAAATAATTCAGCAATCTTTTTTTATTAAAGAGGCATGCGCCTCTTGCAATTTTAAAAAAGATTTTCTACTTTTACCGCACACTTCAATTTTCTCCCTCTATCTTTTGAAAATCTTCAAGCTTAAGAGTTACACTTTACCTGCCTTTGCCATTCGCTTTTAAAGGGCGTAACTATTACAGCAATCCTTTATTTCTTGTTTTACATCCTGCCTGATGATTTAAGCCATTGTTTTTGAAAAATAACAATCGTAAAAATTATGAAAACAAATTGTACTTATACAATAAAAATGCTATCACACATACACACCGAACAATTACCTCTTGATGGTTTAGAAACAGACCAATTTCTTTCGTTGGCAGTTGAAGCTACCCATAAAGTAGAATGGATAATAGCAAGTGTAAACAAAGCAGGTTTTGTAGCCTATACTAACAATGGCATATTTTCATGGAATGCAGAGATTAAAATGAGAATTTCCGATGGATGGGCAAACCTTCAAAGCCAGTGCCGGGGCGATGCGCCAAAAGATGTAATAGAAAACAAAAAAAATATTCAAAAATTTATTACTGTTTTTAAAACGTTGAAGAATCATTATTATTTAAAAAATGAAAATGAATTTTCAAGAGTATAGTATTTATTAAATTTATCTTACAGAAATCTTACATTTTTTTTTCTGTGCTTTCTTCCAAATATTTTCTTCCATTCTCGGTAATAAATACACCGAGATACCGTTTTCCGGTTTCATCTCTGAAATATTCGGTTGAAATAAACTGCCTGTCTATTAATCCTTTCACACCCGTTTTGGTTGCTTCAAATGGCGAAAGATTCATTAATTCTCTCTCATGGCATTCCATAAGAAATTCTATCATTTGTTTGGTAGGGGGCCTCACTTTGCGTAAATTTTTATCCATAGGTATTTACTTTGATTAATAATTGATCATCCAAATTGCTAAACCATAAAATAATTGATGGCTATCTTTTAGCTTTGTATATCAAAATTTTATTAACCAATTTTTTTACATATAAAAACATGCCAAAATATGCCTGACTTCCATTATTGGTAAAGTACGCAGCATTTTTTGAAAAATTTATTTTTAAGTGATGCACTTTATTTATTATGAAACATAGAGTTAATAATTTCCATAATAATATATTCTTTTAGTTTTTTTTTATCGGTAGAAATCATTTTTTTGGAACGCATTATGTAAAATAATCTACAAATATTTACTAATAATTTAATCCGCTTAATAGAAATATTTTAAAAATTAGATTTACTTAAAAAAAATATTTGAATATTGCTTTATCTTCGGCTCCCTATTTTTTTAACACCTTTAAATTTGCAGTTGTGAAAAAAAATTCCGTTCCACCTTTAAATAATTTCAATACATATTTTGATTCGCTTTTTGAAAATGCTTTTCAAAACTGCATTTTATTGATGGATGAAAAAGGAGTAATTATATCAATCAATAATGCATTTGCAAATCATTTTGGATACAATCCAACCGAAGTTGCGGGAAAAAATGTTTCTATTTTTTTTACAGATGAAGATATAAAAAAGAAAAAACCGGAAGCAGAAATCAAAAATGTATTGACTTACGGCCACGCATCAGATAATAATTACCTGGTAAAAAAAGATAAAAGCATTACGTGGGTTGCCGGAGAATCTATTTTAGTAAAAGATGAAAACAGCACTCAAATTTTAAAAATTATTCAGGATATCAACGTTCAAAAAGAATTAGAAAAAGACAGGGAAGATATAATAGGCTTCGTTGCACATGAATTAAGAAATCCTTTGGCCAACCTTATTTTATGCAATGAATTACTTGGCGATTTAATAAAAGAAAATGATAAAGAAGCAGTAGATGACCTATTGCAGCGCAGTAAGAATAGTGTAATGAAGCTTAATAAACTTATTGGTGAATTGTACGACTCGGCCAAGGTAAACTCGGGAAATTTAAAACTTGAAATGACTATTTTTAATTTTAAAGAAATGATAACGGAGGCAATAAATACGATAAAAGTTTTGCATCCTTCTTATAATATTGTTGTAACGGGCAATGACAATATTTCTATAAACGGCGATGGTTACAGGCTCACGCAGGTTGTTACCAATTATTTAAGCAATGGAATAAAATATTCAGATGGCAATACAGATGTAAATCTTGATATTTCTTTTGATGATAATTCAATAACCGTTTCAGTAAAAGATAAAGGCTTTGGAATTTCACAGAAACAGTTGCCTTTTGTTTTTGACCGATATTTCAGAGGAGAAAAAACAAAAAATCTTGAAGGTATTGGATTGGGTTTATTTCTATGCCGCCAGATAATTCATGCACATCATGGAAAAGTGTGGGCGCAAAGTGAAGAAGGAAAAGGTTCTGCATTTTATTTTTCAATTCCACGATAATTTTATTTGTCCCTGTTGTGTCATTTCCATTTTTTATTTTTCCCTTGCAGTTAGTGCTGTTACAAAAAATTGTGGATATGATTCCTCAAATTCCCGACTATTTTTTTATAAAAATTATAAAAAAACATTTATCTATTTTATAAATTAATAAATACAATGTTCGCTTTAATCAGGTTTTTGATATAATAAATTTTTTTTTATTTATTTTCTTTAAACCCTTTCTCCTGTTGTTATCTGTATTGGCAAAGTCTTTGTAAAAATAAAAGTGAAAAAAGTTTTTCAATAATTTTTTTACAGGAAATATTATTCAGAATTTATTGAAGCATTATCCTAAAATTAAATTTTGATTAAATAAAGACTGGACTTTTATGTTTGATACTTTCATAATTTTTTTCCCTACCTCTTTATTTACTGCAATTATAATTACGAAAAACAATTTCAATTTGAATGCGCTTATGTTGAAAAAAAAAACATTTTAAATCTTAAATAATATTTTTATGAGCCAGACAGTTGGTGATTTTTTAATTTCAAGATTGCATGAATGGGGCATTTCAAGAATTTTCGGTTTCCCCGGCGATGGCATTAATGGTTTAATGGGCGCCTTAAATCGTAACCAGGATGAAGACGATAAAGTAGATTTTATACAGGTAAGACATGAAGAGAATGCAGCATTTATGGCCTGTGCTCATGCAAAATATACAGGCGAAGTGGGCGTATGTATGGCAACATCCGGGCCGGGTGCCATACATTTATTAAATGGTTTGTATGATGCAAAATTAGATCATCAACCGGTTGTTGCAATCGTTGGTCAATCGGCTACAACCGTTATGGGCGGTAGCTTTCAGCAGGAAGTAGATTTAAATTCTTTATACAAAGATGTGGCGCATGAATATGTGCACACATTAATGGATCCTTCGCAAATGCGTACACTTGTTGACCGTGCTATCCGCATTGCAAAAATTGAGCGCACGGTAACATGCATTATTATTCCAAATAATTTACAAGATGAAAAATTTGAAGAGCCTGCACGCATGCATAATTCCATTCACACTAGTTTGCATTTTGCCTATCCGCAGGTTGTGCCTGCACAAAGTGATATAAAAAAAGCAGCGGACATTTTAAATGAAGGAAAAAAAGTTGCCATGCTTGTTGGTGCTGGTGCTTACAATGCCGCCGATGATGTAATTGAAGTGGCGGAATTGTTAGGAGCAGGCGTTGCGAAAGCCTTGCTGGGCAAGGATGTTTTGCCCGATGATATTTCTTATGTTACCGGTGCAATTGGTTTGCTTGGAACAAAACCAAGTTGGGATTTGATGATGGATTGTGATACATTATTAATGGTGGGTTCATCATTTCCTTATTCAGAATTTTTACCAAAAGAAGGACAAGCAAGAGGAATACAAATTGATATAAATGGAAAAATGTTGGGCATTCGTTATCCGATGGAATTGAATTTACAAGGCGACAGTAAAGAAACTTTGAAAGCATTAATTCCATTATTAAAAAGAAAAGAAGACAGAAGCTGGCGAAAAGAAATTGAAAAGAATATTGTGGAATGGTGGAAAGTTTTAGAAGCAAGAGCAATGAACAGCGCCGACCCAATTAATCCGCAAAGAATTTTTTATGAGTTATCATCACGCCTGCCGGATAATTGTATTTTATCTTCCGATTCCGGAACATCAGCCGATTGGTTTGCACGTGATATAAAAATTCGCAAAGGAATGCGTTCATCCCTTTCAGGAAATTTAGCAACCATGTGCCCCGGCGTACCTTATGCAACTTCTGCAAAATTTGCTTATCCTGATAGAATGTCAATTGCAATGGTTGGCGATGGCGCTATGCAAATGCTGGGTAATAATGGATTGATAACAATCGCAAAATATTGGAAACGCTGGAGCAATCCGCGGATGATGATTGTTGTTTTAAATAATCGTGATTTAAACCAGGTAACATGGGAACAACGTGTAATGGAAGGCGATCCAAAGTTTGAAGCATCCCAAGATGTGCCTGATTTTCCATATGCAGAATATGCAAAAATGCTCGGGCTTGATGGAATTAAAGTTGATAAAGAAGATGATATTGTTGATGCCATTGAAACAGCATTGGCTTGTAATAAACCGGTTGTGCTCGAAGCTTACACTGACCCATCTGTTCCACCATTGCCACCACATATTTCATTCAAGCAGGCGAAAGCATTTATTTCTTCAATGGTAAAAGGAGATCCTGATTCATGGGAAATGATTAAGCAGTCGTGGAAGGCCGTAATAGAAAATTATTTACCGCATAAAAGTAAAAAAACAGAAACCGTTAGTTAATTTAAAAAACCTAACAGGTTTTTAGAAACCTGTTAGGTTTATTATAAAAGTGAAATCATCAGACAGCATATTGATAAAAGATTTAAAAGTTAGCGCCTACAAAATTCCAACAGCAACACCTGAAGCAGATGGCACAATTGAATGGAACAGCACCACAATGGTTTTGGTTGAAATAAATGCCTCTGATAAAAAAGGTATTGGTTATTCGTATGCAAATGAAGCATCTGCAGTTGTGATTGATAAAGTTTTAAAAAAAATTATTGTTGATGCAAATGCTTTTGACATTCCATCGCTCAATGCAAAAATGATTGCAGCTATTCGCAACGATGGACAAACAGGAATTGCAATGATGGCTGTATCGGCAGTTGATAATGCGTTGTGGGATTTGAAAGCAAAATTATTTGATGTGCCGCTTTGCAATTTATTAGGCAAAGCAAAAGAAAGCATGTTGATTTATGGAAGCGGTGGTTTTACATCATACAATAAAAAACAATTACAGCAACAATTAAGTGGATGGGTTGATGAAGGTATTCAGCATGTAAAAATAAAAATTGGAACAGAGCCTGAAAAAGATGTGGAACGTGTGAAAGAAGCAAGAGATGCAATCGGAAAAAATACAAAATTATTTGTTGATGCAAACGGCGCTTATATCATTAAGCAGGCAATTGAAAAATCTTTTCAATTCAAAGAATATAATGTTAGCTGGTTTGAAGAGCCGGTTACATCTGCAAATCTCGAAGGCTTGCAATTTATTCGTGAGCATGTACAACCCAAAGTAAATATTGCCGCAGGCGAATATGGTTATAATCTTCCCTATTTCTATCACATGCTAAAAGCAAATGCAGTGGATGTATTACAGGCAGATGCAACTCGTTGCGGCGGTATCACTAATTTTTTAAAAGTAGGTGCATTAGCAGAAGCACATCAGATTCCATTTTCATCACATTGTGCGCCGGCGTTGCATTTGCACGTTGCTTTAAGTGTAAATAATTTTTATATAGCAGAATATTTTTATGATCATGTGCGCATTGAAAAAATGTTTTTTGATGGTGTGATGCCATCGAAGAATGGTTGTCTTTTTCCTGATTTGCAAAAACCGGGAATGGGTTTGGAATTTAAAAATAAGGATGCGGAGAAGTATAAAATATAGAAACCCATCCAAACTTTCCCGAAGGGAAGGCTTAATAATAACTTTTAAAAAATGAAACAACTTTAAATTATAATCATCTAAAAAATCCTTTCCGCCGCGCGGCGAAAGGATTTGGGATGGGCTTTAAAATTATTCAGCAATGATAACCGATACATCTTCACCAAAAAATAAAAAAACAAAAATTAACCCGCAGCACAATGGCAAGCCAAATCATAAACATAACGGTGATGCACAAACGCAATTAGACACTCGTTTTGAAACAAAAGAATCCATTACCGTTGATGTAAAAAATCTTATAAAAGAATTAAATAAATCTATCGAAGGTGAAGTGCGTTTTGATAACGGCAGCCGTGCTTTGTATTCAACAGATTCTTCTAATTATCGTCAAATACCGATAGGTGTTATAATACCAAAATCAGAAGAAGATATTATCAAAACAATAAACCTATGCAGAAAATATCATGCGCCATTATTATCACGCGGTGGCGGAACAAGTCTTGCCGGTCAGTGTTGCAATGTTGCGGTGATGATGGACATGGCGAAATACTACAATAAAATTTTAAACATTGATAAAGAAAAAAAATTAGTTACGGTGCAACCCGGAATTGTGCTCGATGAAATGCGCCATACAACAAGAGATAAAGTGGGTTTAACTTTTGGTCCCGACCCTGCAACCCACGACCACTGCACACTTGGCGGAATGCTCGGCAATAATTCCTGCGGCATACATTCTGTGATGGCACAGTTTCGCGGGCCCGGTGCAAGAACTTCTGACAATACAGAATCTATTACAATTGTTACGTATGATGGTGTGAAAATGAAAGT
>JAICZH010000096.1 GCA_025933775.1 Chitinophagaceae bacterium | reverse complement strand
TACAGCAAACAATGTAAATGTAATCGTAATAATTTGCTCGATACTAAACTTACCTAAATTCAGCATTTAATTTTTTGCAAATGTACAGATCGTGTAAGTAAATAATTGAGTTACCAAAATAAAAATGTAATCTAAAAAAACACACGGAACATTTTCCGTGTGTTTTAAAATAAACTTATATTTTGAAGAAAGATTATTTTTTCCTTTTAACCGTATCTATTGTTTCCATTTTATTATTCTCATGCATTGCCTGCATTTGTTTCATCATTTCATTAGGATCTGCAAAGCCCCAGTGCTCTACCATTTTACCGTCTTTAACCTTTACTAAATCCACGAATTTCTCATCCATTTTTGAACCAGCCGGCATTCCCTGCGTACCGTCAGTCGTTGTACCTGTTACTTCTGCATAGGTAAAAATATAATCATCGTTCGCGGCAGCGGTAATAATATTTATATTAAAATCTTTTATGTGATTATGCATATCGGCAAGCATATTTTTTATGCTGTCGCCATTGGTAATCTCTTTCCCGTTCGGGCCATTATGATCCACAGCATCGCTCGATATAAATGAATCAAGCGTAGCCTTGTCGCCGGTTTCAAAGGCTTTATACACTTTGGCATTACTGGCAAGATTTTTTTCAACTGTTGAATCTTTGCCGGAAGACGAAGTATTGGTTGCACTGTTGCACGCAATAAAAAAGAAGGAAGCGGATGCTGCCGCAAAAAGAATTTTTTTCATTTGTTTAAAATTTAATTGAATGATAAGATTTAAAAAAAACAGGAACAAGAATATTGAATGAAGTTTTCAACGAGAAGGAAACTATAAAGCTATAATGTTTTATTGAAATTAAAATTTTTTTATAAAATAAAAAATAGGCTCTTCCTGATAAATATAAAAAAGAAAATAGCCGCAGCCATTATGATTTCACAAAAAATAATATTATTTTTCTAAAAGCAATTTTTTTATTCATTAACTCTTAAACTTTCGGCAATGAAAAAAATATTTTATTATTCCATTATTTTAGGTCTCGCGAGCTGCTGTAGCAGCAAGAGTGTGTATTACCACGCCAAGCCTCCCGGTGAAGAATGGCGCCTGTCCGACAAAGATGCTGCAAAAATGATAGCCAGATATAATAAATGTGGTTTGTTTAGAAAATGTAGTGATTCTGGTAAAGTGGTAGATGAAAATGATCCGCAATTAAAATGGATAAATGATAATTATAATAAAGTAAAACCTGTTTATGCAAGATATAAACAAAGGAATCAAAAACAGTATGCCAATTTGTGGGGCTTAACTCCTAAAGATTGTGCAGCAAAAGTAAAAGGCTACAAAACAATAATTATACAAGCTGAAAATCCCAGGCAATCGAAAGGCGGTGATAACATGGCAGCAGTTACTTATTATACTCTTGCAAAGCTTTGCCCGCCACCGCCGAACACCTGTCTTACTGCCGGTGTTCCGCTTAGCACACTATATAATAAACTGGAGTAATTATAAATCTCCAGAATTTTTTACAACTTATATTTTACAAGAAATAATATTATTTCTGAAAGTAATTTTTTGGTCATTAATCTTTAAATAAAAAGTAGTCATAGCACTGCAGAATCTTCTTCTACATCTGAATTATTTATTTTGGAAGGTTTTAATTTTCGCCAAAAATTAGCAAAAGAAAAACTGGTTCTTGCTTTTAATAATTTTCGCGAAGCGAGAAAATTAATCAGCCCGCGCTCCATGAAATGCTGAACCGGAACCAGCAAGGCAATGAGCGCTATTTTTATAACCCACAATTTCAAGGGCTCGCCATGCACGGCATTTGCCAGAAATTTATTATCAATCAGCAACACTATAAATTCAAATAAAGAAATAAAGAAAAAATAGCCAAGCAATTTTATTGTAAGCCTCGAAATAGGAAACATTCCTGCAACAAGCATGCATAAAAAAACGATGCAAATGACAATGGTAATGGCCATGTATTGAATGTTGCGCGCCCTGTTTAATTTTTGTTGTTGTTGCTTTAATTCTTCCATGTGTTTAATATTTTCTCTGTCCACATTCAATAAAGCAAGGTCTCTTCCTTTTGAAAGATCTCTTAAGCTGTCTTTGTATGTAATGGATTGCTTAGAATAAAAAAAAGCTTTTTTATAATCGTTTTGTAAGCTGTATAAATTACTCAATAAAGAAGATATATCTACTATTGCAACGGCATCATTGATTGATTTACTTACCTGTAGCGCTTTGGTGTAATATCCAATTGCATTGGGCAGGTCATTCAGTAATTCATAACATTGAGCAATTCCTCTAAAAATATCGCGGCTCAGTTTAGGATCATAATTTTTCAAAAAATCATATTCAGCCAATTTAAAATAGCGCAATGCAGAATCAATTTTATTTGTATAAAAATAAATATTAGCTATTGCTTCATAATATACCGCAATGCCATTGTTTAAATAACTTTGTTTCAGGTCTGCTTCTGTTTCCAGGTATTGCAAAGCCTTATCCGTATTTTGTTCTATTACTTCTATATAAGCCAGTTTTAATAGTTTAGCTTGTAAAATATATTTATTCATGTGAAGTGAGTCAGATAATTCAATTGTTTTATTGATATAAAAATTTTCGTCTGTAAGCCTTGCCAGGTCGTAATAATCTCTTATTATTCCTTCATAATTTTTATTCTCTTTATTGAGCGAAAGACTTTTTTTTAATTCTTCTTTGGCGTCTGCGTCATTTCCAAGATTCGAATACATTTCGGACAAACAATGATAAACATCTGACTGAAGTGAAACAGAATTTATTTTTATTGCAATATCAAAAGCCCGGTTATAATTGGTGCTTGCAATTATAGATTGGTTGAGCGCCTGGTAATCGTTTCCCAATTCGATATATACTAATGCTTTTATAGAATCGGAAATTACATTCTCTAAATATTGAATTGCAATATTCGCAGTTTGCAAGGCTTTATCATTCTGTCCTCTTTTTCTCAATATAATTGACATACGGATGTAGCCCAACGTTATGTAATCGTAATTGTTTTGAGATTTTGCATAATTAATTCCATTGTCAATAAAATGAATGGTTTTATCATAATCTTCTGAAGTGGCAACCTTGCTTACATTTGTAATAGCATTACCAAACAATGCCATTAATATCAGATTATTGTTGTTAGAATTATCAGCAACCATAAGTTGTTCATGCAATACACTATCGCCTTTTTTGCTGAATTGATAGATATAATAATAATCGGCGAGGTTTCCTAAAGCAATTACTTTTTGCGAATCGGAAATGGCATGATGGCATAATGCAGTAAGGCTATCAATTTGCCGGTTGTATTGCGCTGAAGAAATATAAAAATTGCAAAAAAAAATTATCAAAAAAAGAACCGTTGTATTTGCTAATCTTTTCATTGCTGCAATCCCCTTCTCAAATATACAATTTTACATTTTCATCTCTTAGCCTGTTTACAAATAAACATTGTAATTTCACTTTGGAAAAATAATACCACATGAAAAAAATTTCATTCATCATTTCGATGCTTCTATGCAACAGTATTGCATTTACCCAAACTCCTCAAAAAACTTCTGAAAAAATAACTTTGCCAAATGGATGGAGCCTTTCACCCGCCGGCAATGGTTTTTTGCTCGGCGATTTGCCATTGAACATTGCTGTAAGCAATTCAAAAAAATTAATGGCGGTTACTAACAACGGGCAAAGTACACAAAGCATACAATTGATAGACGTGGCAACAGATAAAATAACAGATAATATTGAAATACCGGAAAGCTGGCTGGGCCTTAAGTTCAGCGCCGATGAAAAATTTTTATATGCATCCGGTGGCAATGATAACTGGATTTTAAAATATGCTATTAAAAATAAAAAACTCTTTTTACAGGATTCTTTAAAACTCGGCAACAAATGGCCAACAAAAATTTCTCCTGCAGGAATTGATATTGATGATAAAAAAAATTTGTTGTATGTAGTTACCAAAGAAAATGCTTCATTATATATTTTAAATATAAAAACAAAAAAAGTTGTTGGTCAATATAGATTGGATGACCAGGCTTACACCTGTCTTTTATCGCCTGATAAAAAAGAATTGTACATCAGTTGCTGGGGCTGCGATAAATTATATGTGTTTAATACCATTTCAAAAACATTTACTTATAAAATTCCGGTTGGTGATAATCCCAATGATATTTGTTTAACTAAAAATGGAAAATATTTATTTGTTGCTAATGCCAATGATAATTCTGTTTCTGTAATTAATGTTCCGGCAAAAAAAGTTATTGAAACATTAACCACTTCATTGTATCCAAATGCTCCGCAAGGCTCTACCACCAACGGTTTGGCGCTAAGTCCTGATGAAAAAACTTTATATATCGCCAATGCTGATAATAATTGCCTTGCCGTATTTAATGTAAGCAAACCCGGTAACAGTAAGTCAAAAGGATTTATTCCCACCGGCTGGTATCCCACTTGTGTAAAAGCAATCGGCAATAAAATTTATATAACCAATGGAAAAGGATTTTCATCTTTTGCAAATCCTGATGGACCTAATCCGGTTAAAAGAAAATCGGCAGCTATTTATCAAAGAGGCGATACCGCAAAACCCAAAAAAGAACAATACATTGCCGGCCTTTTTACAGGAACCATGAGCATTATAGATGTTCCAAATGAAAAACAATTGGCAACATATTCTAAACAAGTTTATGAAAATACGCCTTACACAAAAAAAAGAGAAACCGTATCGCAAGGCGAAAAAAATAATCCTATACCAGAAAAAGTGGGTGATGCTTCGCCAATAAAATATGTGTTTTATATTATAAAAGAAAATCGTACGTACGACCAGGTGCTCGGCGATATGGAAGAAGGAAATGGCGATACAAGTCTTGTATTATTTGGTAAAAAAATTACCCCTAATGAACACAAGCTTGCAAAAGATTTTGTGTTGCTCGATAATTTTTATGTAGATGCAGAAGTGAGTGAAGACGGCCACAACTGGAGCCTTGGCGCTTATGCAACAGATTACCTTGAAAAAAATTGGCCTACCAATTATGGTGGACGCGGCGGCTCTTACGCAGGAGAAGGAAACAGTAAAATTGCCAATAATAAAAATGGATTTCTATGGAATGATTGCCAGCGCGCAGGCGTTAGTTACCGCACGTATGGCGAGTTTGCTGATGATTATAAACCAAATATTCCGGTATTAAAAAATCATCTTTGTCCATATTTTACAGGATGGGATTTAAGCGTGTGGGATACCGTAAGGTTTTATCAATGGAAAAGAGACTTTGATTCACTTGTAAAAATAAACGCTTTGCCGCATTTAAACACATTGCGTTTTCCCAACGATCATACAGAAGGGATGAGAAAAGGAAGGCCCACACCTTTTGCGCATGTGGCAGGTAATGATCTGGCAGTAGGAATGTTCATTGATTATTTAAGTAAGAGCAAGGTATGGAAAGAGAGCGTTGTAATTATTGTAGAAGATGATGCGCAAAATGGTCCCGACCATGTAGATGCACATCGCAGCACTGCTTATCTTGCGGGGCCTTATGTAAAAAGGAATTTTGTAGATCATACTTCTTACACCACATCAGGATTGTTGAGAACGATTGAATTAATATTAGGCTTACCGCCCATGAGCCAGTACGATGCGGCTGCAACGCCCTTGTGGCGCAGCTTTACAGCCATGCCCGATACCACATCTTTTAATCACGTGCCTGAGTTGATTGATCTTTCTGCAAAAAATACTGCCGTCAACAAACTCTCACGAAAAAGCGATGCATTTAATTTTACAAAAGAAGATGCCATAAATGACGCAGAATTTAATACAGTGCTTTGGAAAGGAATTAAAGGAATAAACAGTACGGTACCTTCTCCAAGAAGAGCAGCATTTGTAAGAGCAAATGAAAAAAAAGATGATGATGAGTAATGATTAATTTTTTTACACTTTAACCGGAAAAAATTTTTTCATAAAAGAAATTCTTTGTAATTCATCTTTCTCAATAACAATAATAAACCAAACATACAATAGCAGCAGAAACGTAGCGGAACAAAAATTTATAATACTTCCTTTAAAAAAATAAATTATCATTTGATGAATAAAATATAACAGCACAACGATAATAATATATGCACAAAGTTTTTTCCAGGCATACGGAACACGATAATCTTTTTGACCCCATAAAAATGAAATCACCATCATGCTTCCATAGCAAAAAAATGTAGCCCATGCACAAGCCATGTAACTGAAGTAAGGAATAAAAAAATAATTTGTAATAAGTGTAATAGCTGCACCGATAAGTGTAATATATGCGCCCGCAATTGTTTTATGCGTGAGCTTGTACCAAATGGAAAGATTATAATAAATTCCTAAAAACATATTTGCCAAAAGCAGGATGGGAACCACTTTCAGCCCTGTCCAGTAAAGTTTGTTTTGCAAAAAATATTTCCAGATGTCGAGATACATGGCCACCACTAAAAACATTATGGTAATTGTTATCACAAAAAATTTCATCACCCGAGCATATACTTTTTGCGGATTTTTTTCTTCAGCTTGTTTAAAGAAAAATGGTTCGGCTCCCAGCCTGAATGCCTGTATAAAAAGTGTAATTAAAATAGATAATTTATAACATGCCGAATAAATAGCAACCTGCGCTTTTGCTTCCACAAGGGTGTGAGATGGCGCCAGCCATGTAAGCATGAGCCGGTCGAAAGTTTCATTGATCATTCCGCCAAAACCCGCAATGAGCAACGGCAAAGAATAAATGATGAGCGAAATCCAGATTTTTTTACTGAATTTAAATTCAAAAGAAAAAAATTCTTTTTGCAATAATATTAAAGCAAAAACGGAAGCGCAAAGATTGGCAATAGCAAAATATACAGCGCCGGAATTGGGTTTATAAAATGTAGCAATAAAACCATACGGATTTTTTTGAGCAATGCGCGGACACACAGAAAGTAAAAAATAAATAATTGCAATCTGCAGCACGATTGCTGAAACCCTTATCATTGCATACTTTCGTGGCCTTTGATCTAATCTTAATTTTGCAAATGGCAATGTGCTTAAGGTATCAAAAGCAATAATGAAAATTGAAATAGTAATCAGTTCCGGATGATCATCGAGCCTTAATACATGTGCCAGCGCATTTTTATAAATAAGTAAAATGGCAACAAGAATGGATGTGCTGAATAAAATGGAAATGGTAGCCGTGTTATAAATATCTTTTTTATAACCTTCCTTTGATGCAAACCGGAAATAAGCAGTTTCCATTCCGTAAGTAAATATTACATTTAAAAATGGGATAGCTGCATACAAAATACTCATATCGCCATAACCCGTACTCGAAAGTTTGTAAGTAAGATAAGGGGTTAATAAATAAATGAGAAACCGTGCTGCAATAGAGCTTACGCCGTACCAAACCGTTTGTCCTGCTAATTTTTTAATGCTGCTCAAACACAGAAATTTTTATAAAAATTCAAATTTACTTTTTATAATCTGTAAAGAAAAAAGGATATAAATGTTATTGCATTTCGCAGCATGAATGCATTTCCCTTTTTTAATTTTAATGTCTATCTAAAATTCTAATAATTACTTTTTTTTCTTTGGCAATAATTTTTCCAATTGGTTGTATAAATTTTTGTAAGCCTTGCTTAATAAATAATTTTTCAATTGATGAAACTGATTTGGGATCTACTGCAATTAATAATCCTCCGCTTGTTTGCGGATCCGCTAAAATCATTTTTTGATATTCATTAATTGTATCAATTTTATTTTGATAGCTGTTCCAGTTTCTTTGGGTTCCTCCGGGCACACAATTTTTATCAATGTATTTTTTTATATTATCAATTACAGGAATTGTATCAAAATAAATTTCTGCGCTTACAGTGCTTCCTTCAGCCATTTCAATTAAATGACCTAATAAGCCAAAGCCCGTTACATCTGTCATCGCATGTATGCCCTTCATTTTACCTAACATTTCTCCAACTTTATTTAATTGCATCATTTGCTTTGCAGCTATGCCTTTATGTTTTTTTTGTAATAAACCATTTTTTTCTGCAGTGGTTAAAATTCCAATGCCAAGCGGCTTGGTTAAAAAAAGTAAATCACCTTCTTCAGCCTTGCAGTTTTGCTTTATATTTTTAATTGATATTAATCCGTTTACTGCAAGTCCAAAAATCGGTTCAGGACTATCAATGCTATGGCCGCCGGCCAATGATATTCCTGCTTCGGCGCAAATGCTTCTTGCACCTTCTAAAATTTTTTGTGCAACTTCGGCAGGTAATTTATTTACCGGCCATCCTAAAATTGCAATTGCCAATACCGGCTTTCCCCCCATCGCATACACATCGCTAATTGCATTTGCCGAAGCAATTCTGCCAAAGTTATATGCATCATCAACAATCGGCATAAAAAAATCTGTGGTAGATATTAATGCATTTCCATTTCCCAAATCGTACACCGCAGCATCATCTTTTGTATTGTTTCCTACAATTAATTTTTTATTACCAGCAGTTGCAAAATTGCTGTGTAGAATTTTATCTAAAACCTGCGGAGAAATTTTACATCCGCAGCCTGCGCCATGAGAATATTGAGTAAGTTCTATAGAATTTTTTTTATCATCAGGATGGGATATAACGGTCATGGATAAACGCAGTTATGTGAGTCTTATTTTTTAAAGAATGTACGCACGGTTAAAACGCAGGTCTTAAAAATTTTATTTAATTACTTTGCTGAATCCGCTGCAGCGCTTGTTGGGCTTGATAAAGATGAAGGGGTAATAGTAGAAATATTATGTTCTTTCATTGCCCTTTTTTCGCAGGTTAAACACAGCTCTGCTATTTTTTTACTTTCCCATGCCTGCTTCACCGTTCCCTGAGATAATCCAGTGTGTCCCTTGATGTGATAACAATCCTTGTACAGGTGGTATTTATTTCCTTCCGGCGTCCAATAAACAAGGTCGTTGCCCATGTTTATTTGTTTTACCGAATCCGTTTGGGCATTAATTTCTTTAGAATATTTTTCAATGGAAGGCGGGTTAAAATCAATTCCTGTAATACCGGCAATTACCAGAGCAATAACAGCAACAGCTCCGGCAATTCCCTTTGTTTTTCCATCAATATTTTTGTTGGCAAAAATAAAAATAACCAATGGCAAAAAGGCAAGTACACTCATGATAGCGCCGAGCTGACTTTGCACAAAAAACCTGGCTTTGTCTTGCTGGGATGTGGGATCTAACCGGTTCGCTTTTTTCCAAAGCACCGAACCTACAATGGAAAGAGCAAGTATCACGATGATGGCAACAATAAGCCAGGTAAGCGTTTCGTTGTGTATTAATTTTACAATAGCAAAAATTTCGCCTGCAATAGCAATAAGCCATGCTAAAAAAGCAAAGAGGCGTAATTGCTTTGCACTTGCTTTACTTTCGGCGCTTGCAGTGAAAACTTTTTGTTCTTCCATAATTGGAATATTTAAATGTAATATAAATGAAATAGTTTATTGGTTATCCAATAGCATTCACCAAATATAAATATTTTGTATGAATATTTTTAGGCAATTTTTCGTGTACGCATGACCGTTAGAATATAAGATTTTTACGCCTTGTCATCACAAATTTGTTATGGTTCAACCATTACTCCATTGAATGCAAACCAATCATATTTCCTTCTGTATCTTCTATCAGCGCAATGAAACCATAATTGCCTATATTTTGTTTGTCCCGAATAATTTTACCACCTGCAGCTTCCACACGTGCTAACTCTGCATTAATTTCTGTTGTGGCAAAATAAACCAAAGTGCCGCCCACAGAAGGTTGCACCAGGTTCATCTTAACCAAAGCTCCATTTGTGCCACTGGCATTTTCATACCCGGCAAAAACAGCATATTGCATGTCGGGATGGTTGCTGCTGTTCATTGGGAGATCTGTTAATGTGCATTTAAATACTTCTGTATAAAATTTTTTTGCCCTGGCAAAGTCTGAAGTATAAATTTCAAACCAGTTAACCATATTTTTCATTTGATTAAATTTTTGAAAGTGATTAATAACACAAAATTAGGTATTTGGTTTGTGAAACAATATAACGGTAAGGAATAAACGCACTTACAAAGTTTTCATTTTTCTTCTTAAAATAATGGCAGAATTTTTTTGAAGGTCGCCGCTAAATCGAATTTCATAAACTGCATCTCCGTCATGAACAACTAATAAACCGGTGTTGGGCGGAATGCTTCCGAGATTTTCAGCATACATAATTAGCTCAATGCTGTCGCCCATTTCAGGAGTAAGATGAATAGTTTTGCTGATTCCTTTGGCAGTAAGCCCCTGCATGGGCATTATTACTTTTCCGTTTAATAAAACGCTTACGGTATCCCCGTCAATTTCGCCATTATCATAAAGGGTAAGCGTCAGGCTATCATTTTTAATATTAACGCTTCTTACCGTTTCAATTTTTCTTGAAGAAATTTCTGCAGCCGCTCTAATAACCGGAGCGGGATGAACTATATCTTTTGTACCTGAAAGTATTGGAGAAACTAAAGAATTACTTTTATTTTTTTCTTTTTCAATATTTATTGCTGAAATTTTTAATGTATCGTTTCCGGCTAAAATATTTTTTGCAGTTTCTTTTACCTGCAGGTTCTTTTCGTTTTTATTTATTGTTTTGTTTGTATTGGTTTGAACAGTTGCGATATTATTTTTATTTGCAAAAGAAGTGTCAGCTTTTATATTTTTTTTTTGATTTTGATTGTCCGCAATTTCTTTTTGAACAGTTGTATTTGTGTTATTTAAATTATCAATTGCAGCGGATTGATTTTTTTTATTATTTGAAGTGGCAGTATTGTTTTGGGCAATTACAATATTATTTTTATTTGTAAAAGAAGTGTCAGCTTTTATATTTCTTTTTTGATTTTGATTGTCCGCAATTTCTTTTTGAACAGTTGTATTTGTGTTATTTAAATTATCAATTGCAGCGGATTGATTTTTTTTATTATTTGAAGTGGCAGTATTGTTTTGGGCAATTA
>JAICZH010000127.1 GCA_025933775.1 Chitinophagaceae bacterium | reverse complement strand
TGAACCAATCATCATTACCCGTTTGCACAGCTTTATTGAAATAATTTCCATCTAAATCTGCATCAACTCCAAAGTTGGCTTTTATTTGAGCGGAAGTAATTTGTGCTTGGGCATAATCAAGACAACCTATTAAAAACAGAAAAAGTAAAAATTGTTTCATAGGATATATTTTATGCTTTTAAATTAAGGCAACATAAACAGTAAAACGAATTATGCTGCCTTAAAATTGTTTGTACGGGAATTAATCATTGTATAATTAATGTTGAACTATATGCACCACCTGCACATCGGAATAAATAACATCGCCGTTGGCCATATTTGCAGCAACTCTGTAATAAATATAACCGGGAAAAACATTGGAATCTTTCCACGTATAAATAGGGCCGTGGTTATTTACCTGCCCTGCTACCGGATCAAAAAATTCTCCGTCGTATGACTTTTCAATCTGATAACTTGCTACACCGGCATCTGTGGACATTTTCCACATAAGACATATGGTTGCGTGGCCTTCTCTGTGCGCATTAAAGCTGCTAAACATGCCACCCGAAGGTGAGTTTGTAAACGTTAGTAAAGGATTCGGATTAGAGCCTTTTAAACTCCACCCGCTGATAGCAGGCAGAGCCAAAATGAGAGCCATTAATAGTTTTTTCATAAAGTATAAATTTTAATTTATGAATACAAAACAATACAAAAGCGCAACAGAATGCAAAGAAATTCTACTGCATTTTTTTATATAGAATTTTACGGTGCCACATTATTTTCAATCGTATAATTACATAAGATGAAGAGCAAAACGCAAAGCTGAATTATGAAATACGCAATAAAAATTTGGGAAATAAAAAATTTAAAATGCAATCAGATAATTCAACCCTAACAATTTATACCTCAAATAAGAGTTATCGAAGAAGTACACATCACTTTCCTTTTTTACCACGAAAAAATACTTGCATTGATACAAATTTCAATTACTCTGCAATTGGTTTATCTTTGCAATCCTTTAAAAAATTTTTTATAACGAATGACAAATTTATCTACGTTCGACCCTAACTCCGTAGGAAATCCCAACAACAATATTTTTGGACTTCCATTTACAGAAGAGAACGCAGCCCTGATATTGTTGCCCGTGCCCTGGGAAGTTACTGTAAGCTACACCGCAGGCACAGCAAGGGCTGCAGAACATATTTGTAAAGCCAGCCTTCAGGTTGATCTTATTGATACCGATGTAAAAGACGGATGGAAACAAGGATTTTATATGCGCGATATTGATAAAAAAATTTTAATGAAAAGCGATTACCTGCGCAAGGAAGCGGAGCTTTTTATTAATTATATTTCGCAGGGAGAAGAAGTGCTGGACAACAAATTCATGTGTAAAATTATTAAAGAAATAAATGAAGGAAGCGAATTTTTAAACAATTGGGTATATGAGCAAACAAAAGAATTACTTCATAACAATAAGCTGGTAGGCGTTATCGGCGGCGACCACAGCACTCCGCTGGGGTTTTATAAAGCCATAGCCGAAAAGCACGGCAACTTTGGAATTTTGCAAATTGATGCACATTGCGATCTGCGGAGGGCTTATGAAAATTTTAAATACTCTCATGCATCTATTATGTACAATGCTTTGGAAGAAATACCGGAATTAATAAAACTGGTGCAGGTAGGCATCAGGGATTATTCTCCGATGGAATATGATTACATTAAAAACAGTAATGAAAGAGTAAGTACATATTTTGATAAATATATTAAAGAACAAATTTATGAAGGAGCGCCCTGGAGACAAATTGTAGATGATATTGTAAGCAAACTTCCGCAGAAAGTATATATTAGTTTTGATATTGACGGTCTCGATCCTAAATTATGCCCTCACACCGGAACTCCCGTTCATGGCGGATTGGAAGCCGAACAGGTTTTTTATCTTTTTAAAAAAGTAATTGAAAGCGGAAGACAACTTGTTGGGTTCGATTTGAATGAAGTAGGCTTTAGTCCTAATGAATGGGACGAAAATGTAGGCGCCCGCGTACTTTTTAAATTGTGTAATTTAATGGTGGCTTCAAAAGTTAATACACATGCCTGAGTTTGAATTTACACTCAAAAATTATAAAATAAAATTTTATCGCTTCACTGCTTTGTTGATTGTTTTTTTTAACGTGGCTGTTTTTATTTTTTATTTTATTGCTGCTAAATATTTTTATGAATTAATATCCTTGTTATGCTTGATTACTTTATACGGCTTCTTCAGGTATTATGTTGTTAAAAAAAATATATCCGCTTTTTATGTGAATGAACTTTCATTTATTATTCTCGCAGTGTGCTGGGCTGTATTGCAAAATTATTGGATTGCTGTGGGTTGTGTGTTGGTAGGCATTCTGTATCATTTTTCTTTACAAAAAATACAATTTGTTTTTAATACTGATTTTATAAAAAAAATTAATTTTCCGCCCGCAACCTATTTGTGGAGCCAGTTCAACAATGTAATGCTGCGCGATGATATTTTAACACTCGACTTTAATAATAACAAACTCATTCAATGTGAAATTGAAAATGTCCAAAGAACTCCTAACGGAGAGAATAATATTAATGAAGATGAATTCAACAAATTTGCGCAGCAACAATTAATAAAGAATGCTCATTTGGAAGAAAAGGTACACCTGCGTTAAATCTGCTTTGTTCTTTCAATCTTTATGACAGATTGTTTTTTCTCATTTGAATTTTTAATTTTATACAATTAAAAATTTACATCATGAAAAAATTATTTTTTATTACAGCAGTTCTTTTGCTAAGCATCAGTTCTGCATTTTCACAAAAAGTTCCTTACAATGTTGTTTTTGATATTACCAATAATGAACCTGCCATACAACAAAGAATGATTGTATTGGTGAAAGAAATCACCGAAGCCAGCCCGAGTGCAAAAGTGGAAGTGGTTTTTTATGGAAATTCTATTTCTATAATTGATAAAAGTAAGTCTGGGGTTGCGGATGATATATCGAAACTTGCAGATAACAAACAAGTACAATTCAGGGCTTGCGCTATTGCCATGAAAAAACACAACCTCGATGAAAGCGGCCTGGTGAGCGGTGTTCAAACAGTTCCCGACGGCATTTATGAAATTGTAAAAAAGCAGGCGGCGGGTTATGGATATATAAAAATTGTGCAATAGACAGTGAAAAAGTATTATCTAACGGTAACGGATATACGAAAATTTTAAAAGATACTTTTTAGTTTAAAGCAGCATTGATATTATCAACTATTTTTGGATAAATTTTATCGTACAATTTTTGCATAATAGCAATCAGGTCTTCTTCGGCCGATAATGATGCAGTAGTTTTATCGCCATCCTGATTTAAATCATTTCGCACCAATAAATAATTAGCTTTAAAACTTTGAACGCTTAAGTCATTTGAATTTTTTTCTTCAACGATGTTAAAGCCAAGAATTGCATGAGTATTTACGGTGTATTGCGATACAGATTGGGCAGGAATGCTTGCAGTATATGCAACCAGGTCGTATGGTGCATAAGTTGTGGGATGACTTGGCTCAGTGCCTGTCATGGCGCCAAAGGGAGGCATTACATAAATGGTTGTATTATCAGCAGAAGAAGATAAAGACGGAGACACAGTAGCTACATGATGCCTGGGATCAGAAATATTTAATTCGGTAAATTTTAGATAGATAACCCAATCGGGCGTGATGTTATATTTATGAATTTCATTTTCTGTGTAAAATGAAATGCGTTTTTTACTATTTAAAAAATAATTATCCAGGTTGGCAGTTAATTGTTCTTCAAAAAAATCAGCGCTTATATTCGTTCCCGTGATCATCCACCGGGTATTAAAAAAATAAATACTGTCCGGGATAAATTTTATAACTGCTGTAATTATTTTTTTATGATTTGTTTGGTTGATTGAATCTTTTGTAGAAGTGCAGGAAGCAACAAATAAAAACAGAACAATAAAAATGGGTAAATATTTTTTCATGCTTTTAGTTTTATGCAATAAAGCTAAACTAAAAATTGAATTATCTAAAATGATCAAAGACGTTTAACAAACTATTATTTCGCCATAAAATTTTTTATTACAAAAAATTATTTATCTACAAATGAAAAAGTTGTTTAATGATAATTTGATTAAAAAATTATTTACTTAACAATTTAAAAATGTTTTAAAAAAATCTTCGCCTGATTTTTTATTGCATAGTTTTAAATTTGTATTATAAATGGCTATACATCTGCCGCCCGCATTAAGAGCTTTACGGTACTATAATTTTCGCTTATACTTTTCAGGACAGGCTATCTCTCTTGTTGGCACATGGATGCAGCGCATTGCCGTAAGCTGGCTGGTGTACGATCTTACGCATTCCGCATTTATGCTGGGTTTGGTGGTATTTGCAGGACAGATTCCTGTTTTACTTTTATCTCCCTATTCCGGCGCTTATGTTGACAGGCACAGCCGTTATAAAACTTTACTATTTACACAAATTGCTTCCATGATACAAGCAGGATTACTTGCATTGGTTGTATGGATCGGGCATTATAATGTTACTATAATTATTTTATTAAGTGTGCTGCTCGGCATTATTAATGCGTTTGATTCTCCTTCGCGACAATCGCTTATGATTGTGCTGGTAGAAAACAAAGAACATTTGCCTAATGCGATTGCGCTCAATTCATCAATGGTTACGCTCGCACGATTGCTTGGCCCCGCAGTTGCAGGAATATTATTGAGCAATTATGGCGAAGACATTTGTTTTCTGATAAACTTTTTAAGCTTTATTGCCGTAATCTTGTCATTGCTTTTTATGAAAATAAAAATTCCGGCAAGGAAAAAAAATATACAACCCATCTGGTTAGGATTGCGGGAAGGGTTTACATATTTGAGAGGAAATACGGGATTGCGTTCAGTTATTTTTTTGGCTGCAATAATGAGTTTGCTTACGATGCCTTACACTACATTATTACCAATATATGCAGCATCTGTTTTTAAAGGAAATGTTACAACTTTTAGCTGGCTGAACAGTATATCAGGATTGGGCGCATTGCTGGGCGCTGTGTACATTGCAACGCGCAAGCCCGGAAGCAATTATTTAAAAATAGTAGTATATGCAGCATTACTTTTTAGCATCGGACTTATTATTTTTTCTTATACAAAAAATTTTACGCTTGCATTGATATTGATTATGATTGCTGAGAGTGGCTTGCTTGCAGAAGTTTCGGCGAGCAACACATACATCCAAACGAATGTAGATGAAAGTATGCGTGGAAGAATAGTAAGTTATTATGTGATGGCTTTCCTCGGGATGCAGCCTATTGGCGGGCTTCTTATTGGCACACTGGCTCATTTTACCAGCGCTCCCTTTACGGTGTTGGTGGAAGGAATAAGTGGAGTGATAGCGGTATTATTATTTATACCTGTTTTAAAAAAAGTAAAAAAACCTGAGATTGATAAAATGGTGGCTGTTTAATTTCAGCCCATAAATTATTTTCGAGTAGGCATTACCGTTAGGTTTGTTTAGAAGTTGATTGTGCAGGTTAAAAAAAAATCATTTTACATCTTTTTGTTTTACAATAATAAAATTTATTACATCGTCTAATGCAATACCTGCGCGGTTGCAGGCATCATCAATTTCATCTCTTGAAACATTGGCGGCAAAAGATTTTTCTTTCAATCTCTTTTTTACTCCTTTCAATTCCATACCATCATAACCGCCGGGGCGCATCAAAGAGTAAGCATGTATTAAGCCGGATAATTCATCGAAAGCATATAACATTTTATCCATTTTTGTTTCAGGTGCCACGCCAAAATGATTCGGCCCGTGAGAGGCAATTGCATGAATAATTTCAGGGTCTGCATTTCGTTTTTCCAGTTCTTCAATAATTCTTTTACAATGTTGTTCCGGCCATTGATCCCAATCTGCATCGTGCAAAAGCCCCGCCAGTTCCCATTTCCATTGATCTGCTTCATTAAGATTTTCTTTTTCTTTTGCCCAACTTTTCATTAAATGAGCAACTTGCTTCATGTGCAATTGCAGCCGCGGATTAAGCACCCATTCATTAAATAAATTTTCGGCTTCCTGTTTTGATAAAACATTTCCTTTATTGATTGGATTGCCAAAGTTTGTTCTGTTTAATTGCAAAGACATTTATTTTTAATTTTTTCGTATAACCTTCACCATTATATATCAATGAGTAAAAAAATTCTCCCACGATAGGTATTTAATTTATCATTCCGCCGGAGTAATTACAATATTTCTATAATCTATCGGGCCATGATCTCCCTGAATGAGCAAAGGCCCGGGCTCGCCTTCCTTGCTATTTATAGCGCCACCGGTAATGCCCGGTATTTCACGATTACAAATTACTGTTTTGCCATTAGCCATCACCGTTACCATTCTGCCAACAAGAGTTACATCAAACGATTGCCACTCGCCGGCATCTTTTGCCATCATTTCGGTAGGAGCCAAAAAGCCATAAATGGCGCTGAATACATTGTTTGGCGGCTCGGGCGCTTTATCTTCAATCTGCACTTCATAACG
>JAICZH010000124.1 GCA_025933775.1 Chitinophagaceae bacterium | reverse complement strand
GGAAAAATTTGCCCGGCGGGAAGTACTACACTTTCTATAAACTTATCGGGAACTACTTATCAATGGCAGGTAGATACCGGAACGGGCTTTACAAATATTGTTGATAACAGCAATTATAACGGCTCTGCAACGCCAAGTCTTCAATTAATTAATATACCATCTTCATGGTATGGTTATCAATATCGCTGTTTGGTGGATGGCACAGGTTGCAAAGCGTTTACTTTAAAATTTATCAATACATGGACGGGCGCTTCCGATACTTCGTGGGAGAACGCTGCCAACTGGAGTTGCGGCGAATTGCCCGATGCAAATACGGACGTAATTATAAACGCAGGAACCGTAATTGTAAATTCCAATCCAAACGTAAGAAGCTTAACACTTGGTGATAATGTAATTTTTACAGTTAATCCAAATTTTATTTTTACAATTAATCATTAATTTTTTCAACAAGTAGAAGTCAGACTTCAAATGCTGAAATGAAATAAAGAATCTCTCTCCGCTACTTAGTAATAAATATTAACTTTATTTGCAACAATCAAATTTTGAGTAAAGTATTATAAGATTTTTATTTCAACTAATCTATGGCAATTAAAGAATAATTGTTTGATATGAATGAGAGAAAAAAGAGAGCGCCTAAAAAATTGAAACAATTTGCTGCTACTGCAATCTGCGGAAATGATATTACTTCTTCTTGCCTTTATGTATCGGCTCTTTGCATTGTATATGCCGGCCAGTACGCGTTTATTTCATTATTAATTGTAGGCCTGGTTTTATTTTTTTTCAGAAAAATTTATGGCGAAGCAGTAGGCGCTTTGCCACTCAATGGCGGCGCTTATAATATACTGCTCAATACAACGAGTAAAGGTAATGCTTCCTTAGCTGCATGTCTTACCATACTCTCGTACATGGCTACAGCAGTGCTTTCCGCATCTGAAGCCATGAAATATCTGCACAGCATCTTTCCTGTATTTTCTGTAATCATTGCTACAATGGTTATCCTTACTATTTTTTTATTGCTTACTATTTCGGGCATTGGTGAATCTTCGATTGTTGCAATTATTATTTTTATTATTCATTTATCGGTATTGCTATTACTGATATGCAGTGGCATTTATTATGTAGCTGTAACGGGATTTGATCTTACGAAAATAAATTTTCATACTCCCTTGCAAGGCAGTTTAAGTAAAGCATTATTCCTGGGTTTTAGTGTAGCGATGCTTGGCATTACCGGCTTTGAAACTTCTGCCAATTTTGTGGAAGAACAAAAGCCAGGTGTGTTTCCTAAAACGCTTCGCAATATGTGGATCGCAGTTACGATCATTAATCCTGTAATTGCTCTCATTGGCGTAATGATAATGCCGCTCAACGAAGCGGGCGCTCATAAAGAAGCATTTCTTTCATTTATGGGAAATATTACCAGCGGCCATTGGCTTGCTCTTGTAGTTTCGTTAGATGCAGCAATTGTATTGAGCGGCGCTGTGCTTACGGCTTTTATTGGCGTAAGCGGACTTATGAAACGTATGACGCTCGACCGGATTTTTCCGCAAATACTTTTAAAAGAAAATTTGAGAGGCAGCTCTCCCAGAATATTAATAACATTTTTTATTTTATGTCTTTCCATATTATTCATTACAGGAGGCGAGCTGGGGCCGCTTGCAGGAGTTTATACCATTTCATTTTTATCGGTAATGGCTTTTTTCGGCTTGGGAAATTTATTGCTTAAAATAAAACGTTCCCGCCTGCCACGGCCGGAGTATGCCGCGCCTTCAATTGTGATGTTGGGTATATTGGGTATTTTAATTGCATTGTATGGAAATGTAAAATTGCACCCTGCTTACCTCGTGGTGTTTCTGCAATATTTTATTCCGGCGTTTCTTATTATTTATTTATTCCTGAAAAGAAAAGCAGTGATAACTTATTCATTAATGTATGTAAATAAAATTTTTGATACAATATCCAGAGCGTCCGTATTCAGTAGGTTACAGCTTACCAAACAAATGCGTAAGCTAAACAAACAACCGTTTGTTTATTTTACAAAAGGTGATAATATTTCTGTGCTTAATAAAGTAATTATTTATGTAAAAGAAAATGAAATAACCCAAAAATTAAAGATCGTTACTATATTGCAAAAAGAACAGCAACTCAATGAAACTTTTGTTCGGGATTTTGAAACCCTCGACCGCGCTTATCCTGATATTAAAATTGAATACATTCAAGTGCATGGTACTTTTGGCCCCGAAATAATTAATCGTTTAAGCAAAGAATGGAATATTCCACACAACTTCATGTTCATTGGCTCTCCCGGCGATCACTTTCCACATCGCGTTTCCGATTTGGGTGGCGTAAGGTTGATAATTTAAAATGATTGATACAATAACAGTATTCGCAACAAATTATTTCACAGCATCTGTATGCAGGTAATCTTTTCTTTTAAGCTCGAAATTACGGCCAAGATATAAACGGCGCACCTGCTCATCTTTGGCAAGCTCTTCTGCAGTGCCGTGTTTATATATTTTTCCCTCAATAAGCAAATAAGCTCTGTCGCAAATAGAAAGGGTTTCATTTACATTATGATCAGTAATAAGAATACCAATATTTTTATATTTTAACCGGGTAACAATTGTTTGTATGTCTTCTACAGCAATAGGATCAATGCCTGCAAAAGGTTCATCCAATAAAATAAATTTGGGATCTACGGCAAGTGCACGGGCAATTTCAGTACGCCTTCTTTCACCACCGCTCAATACATCGCCATTACTTTTACGCACATGAGTCAAATTAAATTCAGCAATCAATTCTTCCAGTTTTTCTTTTTGTTGATCTTTTGAAAGTTTCGTCATTTCAAGAATGGCTGCAATATTGCTTTCCACGCTAAGTTTTCTGAAAACACTCGCTTCCTGCGGTAAATATCCAAGGCCCATTTTGGCCCGTTTATACATGGGCAATTTGGTTATATTAATATCATTTAAAAATACATCGCCCTCATCAGACTTTACCAAACCAACCACCTGGTAAAACGAAGTGGTTTTGCCGGCGCCATTAGGCCCGAGAAGTCCTACAATTTCACCCTGCCCTACTTCGAAAGAAACTTTATTGGTAACCGTTCTCTTGCCATAATTTTTAGTAAGTTCTTTTGCGTAAATGGTCTGGTTCAAAACAAATATTTTTAAAACAAAAATAAGCGAATGAATATTAATGGTATGCTAACTTCTTTATTGCTTATGCCAATTGCTTTTTTGTCTATTGCTTTTTTGAATTTATGTTTGCATCTATTTTATAAAAAATGAAAGTTACCGATCATATAAAAGAAGCGAAAGACACTATTGTATCTTTTGAAATATTGCCGCCACTGAAAGGTAAAACGATTGAATCAATTTATAATCATCTCGATCCGCTGATGGAATTCAATCCAGCATTTATAAATGTAACATATCATCGCAGTGAGCAGGTTTTTAAAAAGAAAGCCGATGGTACTTTTGAAAAAGTAGAAGTGAGGAAAAGACCTGGCACAGTGGGCATTTGCGCAGCAATAATGAATCATTACAAAATTGATGCAGTGCCTCATTTAATATGCGGCGGGTTTAATTTACAGGAAACAGAGAACGCTTTAATTGATCTTGCATTTTTAGGAATTGATAATGTATTAGTGCTTCGGGGGGATGCTGCAAAAAATGAAACATTGTTTGAGCCGGAAACTAACGGTCACGCCTATGCGCTGGAGTTGCTGAAACAAACGGTAAACTTAAACAATGGAATTTATTTGGAAGAAGACATAAGAGATGGTTATAAAACTAAATTTTGCATCGGCGTTGCCGGTTATCCCGAAAAACATTTTGAAGCGCCCAATATGGAAAGCGATTTAAAATATTTAAAACTAAAAGTGGATGCCGGCGCGGATTATATAACCACGCAAATGTTTTTTGATAATAAAAAATATTTTGACTTTGTAAAAAGATGCAGAGAAGTTGGTATTGAAATTCCCATCATTCCCGGCCTGAAACCTATCACTTCAAAAAAACAATTATCAGTTTTGCCGCGAACTTTTCATGTAGATATTCCTACAGCATTAAGTAATGAAATTATTAAATGCAAAACCGATGCTGAAGTAGAAATTGTGGGAACAGAATGGTTGCTTGCACAATCGAAAGAATTAAAAAAAGAAGGTGTGACTGCTTTGCATTATTATACATTAGGTAAATCGCACGTAATTGCCAATGTAGTAAAAGAATTGTAAACTTATACGTGATAAAAAAACAATGTAATTATTATTCCTGCTATAATAATGATAGAAATAAGAATAGGAACCAAAAAACGATTTCTCCTTTTTTCAGGATACAGCTCTGTGGCATCTGTAAAAGAATTTAAAATTTCATTACGCGAGGGTATATTTTTTTGAAATGCTTTCGGCAATGGCGGAGGGATTGTTTTTAAAATAAAAAAATCTTTTAATTCTTCGATATTGCCCGCCATTACCCAGTCTTTAAGCCCTTCATACCAAACGGGAGTTTCTTTACTTAAAAATTGTGATTTCAATTGTTCTAAATCAAAAGGTCCCTTTTTCATTTTGCCATCATAAATATAATATTGCCGCATAAATGATTTAATTGATTAAAGACATTTTGCTATTTTCAAAAACAATACCACAGTTTTTTTTAAAAATAAAACGCAATTTACTTTTAATATTTAAATGTGAAAAGCAAGCCAATTTTCGAAGATTTTAATTTATTCATTCACTCAAACTTTTAGGAACAAAAAAATTTTGAAGAAAATTTTTTAAAAAAAAGATTATACAAAAGATGGAGTTTTTAAAATTTGATCCAAAATATTATGGAGTAACCGCTCCGATTTTTTTTCAGAATTTATCAAATCGGATAAAGTTACTTTATCCAATAATTGATCCACAGAAAACTGGATCATTTGCCACAATGACCGTACAGAACAATCAACTGAATTGGTGCAAAGTTTTAATGCGCCGGGATAATCGCCGCAAAAACTTTTATTAAATAAAGAACCGCCTAAAGTTTTTAAAACCTGGTTCATATTTATTTCTTCAGGAAGCCGGGCTAATACATAACCGCCTTTATTGCCCGGCGTGCTGTTAATAAATCCTTCCATCCGAAGTTTACGCGTAAGCTTCGCAACGTAAGCGCTGGTAAGGCCTTCAGCTTCACTTAACTGCGGAATGCTCATGCCATTTGCATCACGGCATCTTGCAATCCGCAGTAAAATTCTTAAGCCATATTCTTCCTGTGCGGTAATTTTCATTTTATTTTTTTAAGCTCCGAATGGATCAAAATTATAACGGCTAACAAAACGGTCATGCATAGACGCAGTTTCTTCTTCCGTATATTTTTTATTACATTCTTTATCGTAAAGCGTTGCTAATTCCTGCGCAATTTGTCCGGCAGATTTTCCTTCAATCTGATGACGTTGCATAATTTCAATTAACTCACCATCTTTAAATAATGCAATGTTGGGCGATGTAGGCGTGATGCCCAATAAAAAATTTTTCCGAAAATAATTTACAGCTTCTTTTTCCATTCCTGCAAAAATGGTAACCAAATTATCTGGAACTACTTCATTAAATAAAGATAACAAAACGCCGGGCCGTGCTGCTCTTGCAGCGCATCCGCATACTGAATTTAAAACTACCAATGTAGTTTTTCCATCTTTTTTATTCAATGCTTTGTCAACATCTTCCGGCGTTAATAATTGCTCAAAACCTGCGCTGGTTAATTCTTCTCTGAAAGGCGTTGCAACTTCTTCACTGTAAGTTGGCGCCGATGTTCCCATTAATGAATTCAAACTAATTTGTGGCATAATTTAATTATTGTTTATTGTTTATTAATTATTGTTTATTGTTGAATTGTTTTATTGTTGAATTGTTTTATTGCATATTGCATATTGCTAATTGCCTATTCATATTACATAAATCCCAACTCCAGCGCCGCTGCTTCGCTCATCATACTTTTATCCCACGGCGGATCCCACACTACAGAAACATGCACATCATTTATTCCTTCAATCATTCGCACTTTCTGATCTACTTCAATCGGTATATCCTGTGCGGCCGGGCAACTGGGCGCAGTAAGCGTCATCACGATCTGTACATTATTAATTGGTAAAATTGAAATTTCATACACTAATCCCAATTCATAAATGCTCACTGGAATTTCAGGATCGAAAATCGTTTGCAAACAATCAATTACTTTTTGTTTTAATTCTTCTTCATTCATCATTGAATTGTTTTTTCCGTTGCATGAATTGATTTATAAACCAACGCATAATTTTTCATTTGCTTTACCATTGCAAGTAAACCATTAGAACGGGTTTGCGCCAAATGATTCATCATACCAATTTCTTTTATAAAATCTAATTTTGCATTGAGAATTTCATCCGGTGTATGGCCCGATAAAACTTCAATCAACATACTTACCAATCCTTTTACAATCACCGCATCGCTATCGGCTTTAAAAAATATTTTACCATTCCTGTAATCCGCAACCAGCCATACTGTTGACTGGCAGCCTTTGATTATATTTTCAGGTAATTTATATTTATCATCAAGCGGCGGTAATTTTTTTCCTAAATCAATAATGTATTCATACTTTTCTTCCCAATTATCAAATAAAGAAAACGCTTCTGTGATTTCTTCTTCTGTTTGTTCTATCGTTTTATTTTTATTCATTTAAGAAAGCATTTTTTTATTCATTTAAGAAAGCATTTCTATTGCTTTTTGTAAACCAATTACCAATTTGTCTATTTCTTCTTTTGTATTATACATGGCAAAAGAAGCTCTAACGGTGCCGGGTATTCGAAAATAATC
>JAICZH010000016.1 GCA_025933775.1 Chitinophagaceae bacterium | reverse complement strand
ATACCCAATGCGCCTAATCCAAAAGATACACCAAGCAAACTTAAATTGGCGCCCTTATCTTTTTCACTTATGTCTGAAACAAGTGCATTAGTTGCGCCATTAACTGCGCCGCCACCCACACCAAATAAAAAAACACAAATTTTTAATACACCATGTGAAGGAGCATAAGCAATTCCTTCAAAGCCGGCAAATATAAGAAAACAGGAAAGAGCCAATAATATTTTATATCCATATTTATCACAGAAAGGCCCGAATAATAAAGAGCCCACTAAAATTCCAAAAGGCATGATCGAAAATAATGTACCGGATGAAATTTCATCAAGATGATATTTTTCTTTCAGCCCAGGAACTACAGCGCCCAGCGTGATTAAGCTGATTCCAAAGAATAACATGCCAAAGCAGGCAGCCCAAAAAAGCAGGTTTTTTTTACGCATTTAGTTTTTGTGGGTTAATGTTGAATTGAATGCCTACTTCATTCTTGTATGCTTAATCCGCAGAATAACAATGTGGTTTCTTTTTATTGAGTAAATTAATTTATAATGACGGCCAATTAATGTTTGCCTAAAACGGGAATACTTTGAGCTTTTGTAACCAACGTTGGGTTGCTTTTGCAGCAGTTTAATTTTTAATTCCAGTTTACGCTGAAATGTACTTAAAACTTCTGATGTCCAATTGCTTTCTAAATAAAACAATATATCCCGAAACTCATTTTGAGCAGTCGCAGTCCATACTATTTCTTTTTCCATGTTTCGAATTGCTGCATTAATTTCTCATGTGAAATAAAATTTCCTTTTTCATATTCTGCTTCAGATTCCAAAACAAGGTTTTTATCTTCATCAGTCAATTCATCCCACCAATCTTTTATTTCTTTTGATTCAAGTAAAGACCTGGCTTCTGATAACAACAATTCGTTATCACAATTATCAATTAGTTTATGCAACTCATTTTTTATTTCGCTATTCATAAAATTTCTTTACTCAAATTTATTAAATTCTTTTGATGGTGAAACTGATAAACGCTGCAAGGACGTAAAGGAATGACATTGCGTTTGATTTTCATAAATAACCATTCAGCCCAAAAGAGCAATTTTTTTATGCATTTAATTTTAATTAAGAATGAATATTTTTCAAAGCAAGATATCCTGCGCCATATACCCCTGCATCATTGCCCAGCGCCGAAGACTCAAAACTTACCTGTTTAATGCTTACAGGCTGCGCCCATTTATAGGCTTCAGCTTTTATAGCTGGTATCAATGGAATGGCAGGACCAAAAACGCCGCCACCAAAAATTATCTTTTCAGGATTGAATAAGCTTACTAAGTTGGCCGCCACCATTCCCCAAAATTCAATACACACTTCCATAACTTTTTTTGCAAGCACATCATTGTTTTCATAAGCGGCAAAGACATCATGCGAAGTAATTGCGTTTATGAGTTTGTTTTTTAATTCTCCTGAATATTCTTTCATTTCTTTCAGAAAATGTTTTGCAGTTTTTGCAATTCCTTCACCGGAAGCATAATGTTCAAAACAACCGCAATCAATATATTCATTTTTAAAAGGCTTTGCAAGCGCCATCCATCCAATAGCTCCTGCAATGTCATGTGCACCGCGTAATACAGTTCCGTTAATTAAAATCCCTGCGCCAATACCCGTTCCTACGGCTAAGAAAATTGCATCTTTACATTCTCTTGCATTGCCCTGCCAGCTTTCTCCCAAAATATAACATGCCCTGTCACTATCAATTGTTACAGGAATTTTATCACTCACTTTTTTAATTTCATCTAATAAAGGATAATCGTCCCATCCGGGAATATTTGGCGCCCAAACTCTACCAGTGGTAATATGATAAATACCCGGCACAGAAATACCAACAGAATTTATTTCTTCTCCCTGTGCATTTTGTTTTACGTGTAAAAAACTATTTGTAATTAATTCTCCAACTTCTTCGCCTTTCCTGTTTCCCAGCGGAATGGATTCCTTACCTAACAACTTTCCATCTTTATTTAATATGCCGGTCGCCAGTTTGGTTCCGCCAAGATCAATTCCTAATAATGCCATTGGTAAAAAATTATAGTAATAATGAATTGAAAAAATTATAGCAATATATCTATTACATTAGTTCATTTATCCTCACAAACCCATAACCACGTTTTTTCAGTTCTGTAATTAATGCGGGCAAATGATCATAAAATTTATCAGTACGGCGTGGATCGGTGCCAATGTGAACCAACAATATAAATCCATTCAAGCCATTAGTTGATGTTTTTTCGTATTGCAAAATTGAATGCATGATGGCATCGCTGTTTACATATTTATTGCCCATTTCAGGATAAGTATAATCAGCATTGCTGCGGGTTCCGGGAGAAAAGTTTACTAATTGTAAGCCCATATTTTTCGTCCACGCTGCAATAGAATCGTTGTACCATTCGTACGGAGGTAAAAAATAATGCGCATTTTTTTTATCAATATTCCATTGCTTTAATTCGTTGTATGCATTCTGCAAATCATTTTTAAATTGCTGATGTGTTACAAGCAAACTATCTCTTTTATCCCAATCACAATACAATAAATGTTTATCAGAATGGGAGCCGAGATAATTGCCATTCGCCTTTAATTTTTTTACAAGCAATTTAAATTTCGGGTTCCTGTAAAAATTTCCGGTAAGAAAAAAAGAGCCGCGAATATTTTGTTGCTGTAAAGCGGTTGCAATAAAATTTCCGCCATCGGCAAATGAATCTCCTGTAAAAACTAAGGCAATTTTTTTTAATGTAGTATCACCACGAATAATTCCGCCATGAGAAATGATTTTATTTTTGGTTGATGAATTTTTTTTTGCTTCCTGTTCTTTTGCCGCCATTAAATAAATAAGTGATGCAGTTCCATCCATGGTTGGTTCATTGGTGCTGTAATCGCCAAAGTCGTCATGATACACTGCAAGATCACTTTGAAACTGCGTGTAAGCATCACCGTTATGAAGCGTAATGCCAATTAGATTTTTAAAAATATTGGTATAAACCGGGCCATCAACCATTCCGCCGTCAATCGGATAATTTTTTAAATGTGTAAATGCCGAATGTGGATCGGTGGGGGTATCGCCCCATGAAGGCAAGCCATAAACCATGCTCGTTCCCCAGGGATTGCAACCAAAAAGCCAATCAATATTTGCCTGCGCCAATTCGCTGAAAGTATTGTCGCCGCTCAGTTTCTGATACCACAAACATTGAATGGCAAAAGATGTAGTAAGATTATTGCTGCACCAGATAAATGGCACGCCGCGATAGAATGCATTTTGTTTTGCCCTGCTCCAAACATCTTCAATACCTTGTTTATAATAGCTGATGATCGAATCTTTTTCCCGATAGCTATCGGAACCATTTAATTGTTTGGCAAGTTCATAATGGCCAAGATTTATAAAAGGATAATATTGATAATGATTGGCAGTATCTCTGTAAAACCAGGGTGTTATTTTTTCTATTTGTGCATATTTAAAAGAAGAATCGTTAGGACTTTTTATTTTTTTATTTTTAAAATAATGCTGTAATTCGGATAGTGATGCAAAGCTCAATTCCATATCATCACTCCAGTTATCTTCAGCATAAATGTATGGCGATTTTACAGAAACTGTTTGGGTAACGCCGGGTTTTATCAATGCATAATTGATAGCAGTATATGCATGTTCCATTAATTTTTTTGCATAAGCGGGATTAGTTTTATCAAATAAGATTGCTCCCAATGAAAATGCGCTTGCAAATTTTGCTGCCGTGGAACTCGTACCCGTTGTATGATTCAAAAATTTTCCGCGTTGTTGTGGCAAACCATTTATAAAATAAACAGGTCGTTCATATCCTTTGCCATAAAAAGAATCTTCACCTGGAATCCGGAATCCTTCATGATCGCGGTCATCAGCAATTTGATTAAACATCCAATTGGGCCTGGGATGCATTTTCAGTAACCAATCCAATCCCCATTTTGCTTCATCCAATACATCTGCAATTCCATTTTTCCCGTCCAGGCCATTGGCTTGTTTTTCATCCGTGAATACATCCGGAAAATCGCGATAAGCAGCCAGCAGATGCCATGTAGCATTTGCAGAAGTGGTTGAATATTGCAAATAATCGGAAGCATCATGCCAGCCGCCAACCACATTAATAAAAGTACTGTCTGGCATTGGGCCGTATAAAGTATAACCATCGTACGTATGGCAACTATCTTTTAAAAAAGGATTGAAACCACTGCGCTGCTGCCGCATGTAGCGAAGCGAAAAATCGGCTGCACCGTTATAAACATTATCATTAATTTTAAATTTTGGTGAAACGGCTGAGCCACATTGCAGATAATAATTCCCGGGAATTTTAAAAGATGAAAAATTTAACCGGAAGGATTGAATGAATGGGCCATAACTTCCAAAAGATTTTCCGGTAGAAGCGGTAAAAACAATCGTTGAATTCTCAGCATTGATCAATTGAAAATCTTTCGGCAATTCATTATCCTTGCTCACCCACACAGCTACTTTTATACCACCAGGTGTATAGCCCAATTGATTTATTCTTATCCATGAACTGACCTCACCCCAGCCTCTCTCCAAGGGAGAAGGACATGGAATATTTTTAAAAGAAAAAATAAATAAGCAAACACAGCCGAGAAAAAATATTTTTTTATTTTTTATCAAATATTTTTTTTTATCAATTTTTTACATTTATGATTTTCAAAACTAATGAATGATAGGAAGAAAAATTATGAATGCGCCATGTTAATCAAAAAAATTATTCTTTTCAACTATAAAAATTAAATTTTACTTTTAAATTTTTACAGCCTTGTATGTTGCCAATAAATTCTTATATAGATCATACTTTCTTAAAACCTGATGCAACTGTGCAGCAGATTGAAAACCTATGCAAAGAAGCGATAGAATATAAATTTGCGGCAGTTTGTATTCCTCCTTTATATATAAAAAAAGTAAAAGAAATTTTGTTGAATACTTCCATTAAAACCGCCGCTGTTATTGGTTTCCCTTTAGGCTACAGCGCAATCGAAGCCAAAGTTGCAGAGATTGTTTTAGCAATGGTGGATGAAGCTGATGAGCTGGATATGGTGATAAATATTTCTGCAATAAAAAATAATGACTGGAATTTTATTGCCAATGAAATCAACACTATAATACCGATTATAAAAAATAGAAACAAAATTATTAAAGTGATTATTGAAAGCGGTATTTTAACCGATGATGAAATTATAAAATGCTGCGATATTTATGGAGCTGCCGGAGTTGATTATATTAAAACGTCAACAGGTTATGCTGAAAAAGGAGCAACGGTTCATGCGGTAAAATTAATAAGAGCGCACGCCGCTGAGGCAATAAAAATAAAAGCCAGTGGCGGAATTAAAACTTATCAATTTGCCAAAGAATTAATTGAAGCAGGAGCAGACAGGCTTGGTTGCAGCAACAGTGTGCAGATTGTAAAAGAAAGTATGAAATAAAAGTTTTTAAAAAATTATAAAATTCACATGCTAAATTTTGGGTTAGGGGTGAGGCTTCTTACAACCATTTCATACAAAATTTAATCTATAAAATGTAGCAAATTATTGGTATCGTTTTTGACTTATTCAATGCATCAATTTATGAAACGCGTATTCATTTTATTTTTTATTTTATTAATAAGTTTTTCTTCATTTGCGCAGCTTACGGATAGTTTATCGCAAAATAAAATTACGGTTCACCAAGATTACCGGATGGAAATTTTAGCAAGAAGAGAGGCCGATATTAATACAGCCATTTTAAAAGCCGAGTCAAGAATTGGAAAGGGTTATCGCCTGATGATCTTAAATACTTATGACCGCGCTTATGCTATGAAGGTAAGAGGCGAGTTGTTACAAAATTATCCTGAACAAAAAACATATATGTGGTATGCCAATCCTTACATTAAAATAAAATTCGGCAATTTTAAAACAAAAGAAGAAGCCGAGCCGTACCGCAAAGAGATTAGTAAATTGCTTAACGGCGCTACCATTTATTATCTTCCCGAAACTATAGAAGTAAAGCCTGATAAGGATTTTAATCCTGACGACATAAATTAGAAACAAACTATTTCCCTGGTACATATTTTTGAAGCAGACTTTCGTTTTCAAGAAATGCCCGATGCGGCGCATTGCCTTTACTTGTCCCCTCCTAAATTTTTTTCAAAAAAAAGGGGCTAAATTTTATGAAGTAATACTTTTTATATTTGTAATACTTTATTATTTTTACATAAAAAAATAAAATATGGAAACATCTGTGTTAACGGTAAAAGGGCAATTATTAATTCCAAAACGCATCAGGAATAAGTATGGAATAAAATCAGGGGTTAAAGTAATTTTTGAAGAAACAGAAAAAGGTGTTGTTATCCGTCCAATGAATGAAAATTATTTTAAATCTTTCAGGGGCATACTGAAATCAACAGGAAATTTTAAAGAAGAAATGAAAAAGATGAAGGCAGAAGAGAAGAAACTGGAAGAACGAAAATGGCATTTACCTGTTAATTCCAAAAAAACGAAATAACAATGGCGCATTTTGTATTAGACAGCTATGCCTTGCTTGCGTTTTTCAGGAATGAAGAAGGCGGCGAAAAAGTTGAGCAACTGCTTAATGAAGCTGCTGCTGACAAGCATGAATTATATATTACTTGTGTAAATGCCGGTGAAGTTTATTATATGAGTTGCCTGAAAGATGGTGTAAATAAAGCAGAACTTGTCTGGAAAGCCATGTGCCAGTTCCCTATTCATATCATTGATGCTGATTTAGAGTTTACGTTAGCCACTGCCAAACTAAAAGCGAAGTATTCTGTTTCCTATGCTGATGCTTTTGCTGCAGCACTAACTATTAAAGAAAAAGCTACTTTAATAACCGGCGATGAGTTTGAGGCTTTGAAAAATGAAAGCGGGTTTAAAATAAAGTACTTATAGAGTAACCGCTTTTACCATTTATTATCTTCCTGAAACCATAGAAGTAAAGCCTGACAAGGATTTTAATCCTGATGATATAAATTAGTTTGTGGATTATTTAAAAAATATAATTTATCCATAAAAGGTATTTATCTCGTAATGATTGTTGCTGTTTACTTTTGAGATAATTTGCAATCACAAAAGATAAGCATGATAAATATCATAAAAGACTTAGCTGCGAAGTATGCCAGTGAATTTATTGAAGTGCGCCATTACCTGCATGCGCATCCTGAATTGAGTTTTCATGAATTTAAAACATCAGAATACATTCAGCAAAAATTAAAAAGCTGGAACATTGATTTTACAATAATGGCAACCACTGGTGTGGTAGCAATCATTAAAGGAAAAAATCCTGAAGAAAAAATTATTGCGCTGCGCGCAGATATGGATGCATTGCCGATAAAAGAATTGAATGATGTGGAATATAAATCGCAGAACGATGGAATAATGCATGCATGCGGGCATGATGTGCATACCACCTGTTTGCTCGGTGCAGCAAAAATTTTAAATGAATTAAAAGATGAATGGACGGGAACGATAAAATTAATTTTTCAACCCGGTGAAGAAAAAAATCCCGGCGGCGCAAGCATTCTTATAAAAGAAGGCGTTTTAAAAAATCCTGCGCCGCAGTCAATTTTTGCATTGCATGTAAATCCTTCGTTGCCGGTTGGAAAATTAAGTTTTCGCAGCGGCATGGTTATGGCAAGCGCTGATGAAATTTATATAACCATAAAAGGAAAAGGAGGCCATGCTGCCGCGCCACATCTCACCCCCGATACGATTCTCACTGCTTCGCATTTAATAGTAAATCTGCAACAAGTGTTAAGCCGAATGAATGATCCGTTTAATCCATCGGTGTTATCAATTACCTCAATACAAGGAGGTAATGCCACCAATGTAATTCCTTCGGAAGTGAAGCTAATGGGCACTTTCAGAGCAATGAATGAAGAGTGGCGGTTTAAAGCGCATGAACTTATAAAAAATATTTGTAACAATACTGCCACTATGCAAGGCGCACAAATTGATGTAAATATTGATGTGGGTTACCCGTTTGTAATTAATCACGAACAACTAACGGTAACGGCTATACGAAATGCAATTGAATTTGCCGGAGCAGAAAATGTAGAAGAAACCGAAATGCGCATGGGCGCTGAAGATTTTGCATTTTATTCACACCAGATACCTGCTTGCTTTTTCAGACTCGGCGTTGGCAATAAAGAAAAAAATATTACATCCGGTGTGCATACATCTACTTTTAATATTGATGAAAGAGCCATTGAAAACGGAATTGGGATTATGGCATGGCTGGCTATATCAGCATCCAATATTTAAATAAACTACATTAAGTATCTTTACTTTCATAAAAAGAAATAGCACTTTGTAAGTACGGCATTTTAAATTTTTATATGCAAAAACATCTTCGAAAACAAGAGGCGATTGATTATCATCAAAAAGGAAGGCCGGGAAAAATTGAAGTAGTTCCAACAAAAGCCACCAAAACACAACGCGACTTATCGCTTGCTTATTCGCCGGGTGTGGCAATACCTTGTATAGAAATAAATGAAAATCCTGAAACGGTTTATCAATATACAGCAAAAGGAAACCTGGTTGGTGTTATCAGCAATGGCACGGCTGTTTTGGGCTTGGGCGATATAGGCCCCGAAGCGGGAAAGCCTGTAATGGAAGGCAAAGGAGTATTGTTTAAAATATTTGCAGATATTGATGTGTTCGATATTGAAATAAATGAAAAAGATCCACAAAAATTTGTTGACATCGTTGCGGCATTAGAACCAACATTTGGCGGCATTAATCTGGAAGATATAAAAGCGCCTGAATGTTTTTATATTGAAACCGAATTAAAAAAGCGTTTACGCATCCCCGTTATGCACGATGATCAGCACGGAACAGCAATTATAAGTTCTGCTGCATTATTAAATGCATTGGAAATTCAGCGCAAAAAAATTGATAAAGCAAAATTTGTTGTAAACGGTGCAGGCGCTGCTGCACTGGCTTGCATACAATTGTATGAAGAATTAGGCGCTAAGGCATCTAACTTTATTTTGTTCGACAGGAAAGGAGTAATTCATGCGGCAAGAGAAGGATTGGATGAAACAAAAAAAAGATTTGCCCAAATAAAAAATCCTCATCTCACACTTGAAAAAGCAATGGAAGATGCAGATGTATTTATTGGACTTAGCGTAGGAAATGTAATAACTACCGATATGATAAAAAGCATGGCGAAAAATCCAATCGTTTTTGCCATGGCCAATCCCGATCCCGAAATTGCTTATGATAAAGCGATTGCCGCAAGAAAAGATGTTATCATGGCAACGGGAAGAAGTGATTATCCTAACCAGGTAAATAATGTTTTGGGCTTTCCATATATTTTTCGGGGAGCGCTTGATGTAAGAGCCACGCAAATTAATGAAGCAATGAAACTGGCTGCTGTAAAGGCTTTGGCGAATCTTGCAAAATCTCCTGTGCCTGATATTGTAGTGCTTGCTTACAATGAAAAAAATATTGTGTTCGGTCCCAATTATATTATTCCAAAGCCTTTGGATAACCGGTTACTTTCCACCGTAGCACCTGCTGTTGCAAAAGCCGCAATGGAAAGTGGGGTTGCAAGAGAACCAATTACCGATTGGGATAATTATACAAATAAATTAAATGAAAGACTTGGCATAGATAATCAACTCTTCAGGGTGATAGGAAATAAGGCAAGAAAAAAACCAATGCGTGTTGTATTTGCCGAAGCTGAAAATCATAAAATATTAAAAACAGCACAATTGGTACAGGATGATGGTTTCGCATACCCGATACTGTTAGGTGATGAAAAAAATATTGCAAAGATTGCTGCGCAAAATGGAATTGATCTCGAAGGAATTCCTATAATAGATCCCAAGAGCGATGAGACCGAAGAAAAAAGAATTGAATATGCGGAATTATTTTTTCAAAAGCGACAGCGCAAGGGATTTAATAATTACGAAGCAAAAAAAATAATGAAAGATCGTTTGTACTTTGGTTGCATGATGGTAGAAACAGGTGAGGCAGATGCAATGATATCAGGCCTTTCAAAAAATTATCCTGATACCATCCGGCCTGCTTTGCAAATAATCGGAATGGAAGAAGGCTCGAAAAAAGTTGCCGGCATGTATATTATCATGACGAAAAAAGGACCATTATTTCTTGCTGATACCACAGTTAATTTTAATCCTACTGCCGAAGAACTTGCCGATATAACGGTGATGGTTACACGAGAAGTAAAAAATTTTGGGATCACCCCTGTTGTAGCAATGGTAAGCTATTCCAACTTTGGCAGCAGCAATTCACCGGAAGCAAAATTGGTAGCGCAGGCAAGAGAAATTGTAAAACAAAAAGAACCATCACTTGCAGTGGATGGAGAGGTTCAGGCAAATGTTGCATTCAATAAAGAAATCATAAAGGACAATTATCCGTTTAGTGAATTGGTGAATAAAGATGTAAATGTGCTCATCTTTCCAAACCTTGCTGCAGGCAATGTTGCTTATAATCTTTTGCAGGAACTTGGCGGTTTCGATGCGATAGGCCCGATTCTCTTGGGTTTGAGCAAACCTGTTCACATACTTCAGCTTGGCAGCCAGGTGCGCAGTATTTTTAATATGGTTTTAATTGCCGTAGTAGATGCGCAAATGAAATGTAAAAATAAAAAAGCCATTGCTAATGCATTGCCTTCACGCAGATGGAAAAAATTTAAAAGAGTAACTTCAGAAACACAGGAATAAATTTTATTGTTGTATAAGTTTTTTTAAATTAAATTTTTAAAGTATTAATATAAATTTTTTTAAAAAAAATTCAAGCCCCTCTCTTCCTTGGAAGATCCTGATAATTATCGGGAGGGCGAGGCTTAGTTAGCGAATAATTTTATAAAAATAATTTTTAAATGCATAAAATATAAATGACATTATTTTCTACCATTGGCAGTTATCTTTTATTAATAAAAGGAATGTTTACCAAGCCTGAGAATATTAAAATGTATTGGAAAGAACTCATGCATCAATCTGTTGAAATTGGAATGGGCTCGCTGGGAATTGTTGCTGTCATTTCTGTTTTTATGGGTGCAGTGAGCGCCGTGCAAACTGCTTACCAGCTTACCAACCCGATTCTTCCCAAAGAAACTATTGCACAAATTGTTCGCGATACCGTTATCCTGGAATTTGCGCCCACACTGGTTTGTATCGTTTTGGCAGGAGTTATCGGAAGTAAAATTGCTGGTGAATTAGGCAACATGCGGGTGAGCGAGCAAATTGATGCGTTGGAAATTATGGGCATCAATACAAAATCATATTTAGTAGCGCCGAAAATTTTAGCAGCGCTTATTACCATTCCTTTGTTGGTAGTGCTCGCAATGGTTTTGGGCATTTACGGCGGCAGGCTCGCGGGCAGTTTGGGCGGCATACTTTCTACTGATACTTATGATAAAGGATTGATTGAAAATTTTATTCCAAAAAATGTATGGTTTGCACTTGCGAAGGCATATACATTTGCTTTTATTATCAGCAGCGTATCATCCTACTATGGTTATAATGTAAAAGGCGGAGCGCTTGAAATCGGAAGAGCCAGTACCACCGCAGTTATTACGAGTTGTATTCTTATTTTATTTGCTGATTATATACTGGCTTCTTTTTTATTGTAGAAAAAATTTATAAAAAATAACCCTGTTAATTAAAATTTTAAGAATAATAATTTCGTGTAGGCGTTACCGTTAGTTTGTTGATAATAAAGTTATTTATCTTAAACAATTTTATTAGAATGATAGAAATAAAAAACGTTAGCAAAAGTTTTGGCGATAAACAAATCTTAACAGATATAAGCGCCATAATGGAAACGGGTAAAACCAATCTCATTATTGGGACGAGCGGCAGCGGCAAAACGGTTTTGCAAAAATGCATGGTTGCTTTGTTTGAAGTGGATGAAGGCGAAATTATTTTCGACGGCAAAAGCCTTACTGCCATGCAGGAAGAAGAACGAAAAGAATTGCGCCAGCAAATAGGAATGCTTTTTCAAGGCTCCGCGCTTTTCGACAGTATGACGGTGGAACAAAATGTAAAATTTCCTTTGGATATGTTTACCAAATGGCCGCTTTCAAAAAAAATGGAAAGAGTAAACGATGTATTGGAAAGAGTAAATTTAAAAGACACCAATAAAAAATTTCCTGCAGAAATAAGCGGCGGTATGAAAAAAAGAGTAGGCATTGCACGCGCCATTGTATTAAAGCCTAAATATTTATTTTGCGATGAACCCAACTCCGGCCTCGATCCGCAAACTTCTATTTTAATTGATAAACTCATTCATGAAATAACCAAAGAAAATAATATTACCACTGTTATTAATACACACGATATGAACAGTGTGATGGAAATTGGTGAAAACATTTTATATCTCTATCATGGAAAAAAAGAATGGGAAGGAACCAATAAAGAAATCATTTTTAATAAACATGACAAATTAAATGAGTTCATCTTTGCATCAGAGTTTTTGCGCGATGCAAAAGATATGCGCATGCTTGAAGAAAAAGGCATTATTGATAACGACAGAAATATGGATGATATTCTTCGCGAAGGCGGCGCCAATCTTGTAATGGAAGGTGGTGATAGCAATAAACCAGAGGAATAACTTATTGAGTGGGGGAATAAAATGATTTTCTGCTTAAAGATTTTCTTCAATCAATCCAATATAATTTCCAAATGGATCTTCAACAACTGCTACCCAAATTCCTTCGCCAACCTTGTTGATGGGACTTATAATTTTTGCATCATTGGCTATTAATTTGTTTACTGCCTCTTTTATATTATCAACCAGCCAGTAAGCTACTGAGCGCTCGCCGTTACTTATATTATTTAAATCAGGATCGAGCCCAAGTTCATAATCGTTAATATTAAAACCAACATAAAAAGGTTCATCAAAATAAGGAGAAACGCCGGTAATTTTTGTGTACCACTTTTTAGCTTTTTGTAAATCACTGGTACGATAAATTATAGTTCTTAATTTTTTAAACATAGCTTTAAAATAAAAAATTTTTTACAAAAAAAAAGAAACGTTTATTTCGTTTCTTTTTGTAAATTTTTTTTATACGATTTATTTTGCAATTCCCATTTTCGCCTCGATTGATAAAGTGGCATGGGGAACGGCTCTTAGTCTTGCTTTATCAATAAGCTTACCTGTAACCCTGCAAATGCCGTAGGTTTTATTTTCAATTCGCATCATGGCTTTTTCAAGATGGTCAATAAAAGTTATCTGCCGGCTGGCCATTTGGCTCAGTTGTTCTCTTTCCATGCTAAGGCTTCCGTCTTCCATCGTCATATAACGATTGTCGGTATCATCGCCACCCATTTCATCTTTGCGTGTAATAAGACCTTGTAAATAACCCAATTCTTTTTTTGCGGTTTCCAGCTTTCTTGAAATGAGGTCTTTAAATTCATTCAGCTCAGCATCGCTGTAGCGCATGGTTGGGCCATTATCTTCTTCAGGGGCTTGGTCAAGCACTGACTTTATAAATTGTGGCTCATATTTGCGCGATTTTTCTGTATTTGTTTTGGGCATTACAAAAGGCTTTGCCGGTTTTTTAGCGGTTTCATTTTTTATTGCATTCTTTAATGCTTTTTTCAATTCTTTTTTATGATCGCTGATATTTATTACAGGCGCTTTGGCGCTTACAATTTTTGGTTTTTGCTGAAGAGTTGTTTTCTTTGGCGCCGGTGATTTTTTAGGTGACGTTGCCAATTTTTTTGCAACGTTTTTTTTGTTAGTAGACAATTTTTTTGAGGCTGCTTTTTTTACAACTGGCTTAGCAGATTTTTTAGCCAGAGATGATTTTATAATAGGTTTAGTAGTTTTTTTAGCTAAGGGTTTTTTAGCAAGCTGTTTTTTTGAAGCGCTTTTTGAGGCTGTAATTTTTTTAGCTCCTGCTTTTTTTACAGCAGATTTACCTGATTTTTTTACAACCGGGGTTGCCTTTTTTTTAGTAGCCATACTTACTTTCCTTTTTTTGTTATTGATACTTTTAAAGAGTGATTGTTTACATCAATAGTGATGCCATCGGGCAATTCTGAAACAAATTCGATTTTTTCTGCCAAAATTTCGGCGCAAATATAGTTATTAAATTCATTAATGGGAACTTTTGCAATATCATTATCTTTAATATTTACCAATATTTTGTCAGTTATTTCAAAATTCTTTTCTTTTCTCAAATTTTGTATGCGATTGATAAACTCTCTGGCAAATCCTTCGTTTTTAAGTTCTTCTGTCAAAACTACATCCAAAGCAAGGGTGATATTGCCTTTTACTGCTATTTCAAAACCCGGGATTTCATTGGTAATTACTTCAATATCTTGTGCATCTAAATAAACAGGTTCACTGTTTTTTTGTTCATAATCGGGATTCAATAAATAATTTCCTTTTTGAACAGCTTCTATTTCGGTATCTTCTAATTGTTGAATTTTTTCCGCAGCCAATTTCATTTTAGTACCAAGTTTTTTTCCTAATGTTTTAAAATTGGCCTTGGCTTTCTTTTTAATAAAATTATTATTTGCCGGCACTAGTTCTATTTCTTTAATATTAGTTTCTGATTTTATAATGTCTTCTACCAATTTTATTTTTTTTGAAAAAGAAAAATCCATGGCAGGGATAATTACTTTTTGTAATGGTTGCCTTACTTTAATTCCAATTTGTCCGTTACCTGTGTTTACTTTTTTGCGTAGCGATAAAATTAAAGATGAAACATCCTGCGCTAATTGCATTCTCTCTTCAAGTTCTTTGTTAATAAGGCTTGTTTCGGCTTTTGGAAAATCAGTATGATGAACGGAAGTTGCAGAAGATTTACGGGTTACCTTATTAAGATTATTAAAAAGCCAATCAGCAAAGAATGGAGCAATCGGCGCAATCAATTTGCTTATTACTTCGAGGCATTCATAAAGCGTTTGATAAGCAGAAATTTTATCAAGCTCAAATTTTTTTTCTTTAGATTTATTTGCATTCTGTCGGGCAGGCTTCCAAAACCTTCGCCTGGAGAGCCTTACATACCAATTGCTCAAATGCTCATCTACAAAATTTTCTATAGCTCTACCCGCCGCTGTAGGTTCATAATCATTTAAATTTTTTGTAACATCAGCAATCAATGTATGTAAAGAAGAAATAATCCATTGGTCAATTTCAGGACGTTCATTTATGGGAATATATTTTTCATGAAAAACAAATTCATCTACATTAGCATACAAAGCAAAAAACTGATACGTATTATAAAGCGTTCCGAAAAATTTTCGTTGCACTTCTTTGATTCCTTCAATATCAAATTTCAAACTATCCCACGGCGATGCATTGGTAATAAGATACCATCTTGTGGCATCCGGGCCAAAGATGTCAAGAGTTTCAAAAGGATCAATAACGTTGCCCACCCGCTTGCTCATTTTATTTCCATTTTTATCGAGCACCAAACCATTGCTCACAACGGTTTTGAAGGCAACGCTGTCAAATAATAAAGCCCCCAAAGCATGTAAAGTATAAAACCAGCCTCTGGTTTGGTCAACACCTTCGGCAATAAAATCTGCGGGAAAGGCCTTTTCAAATTCATCTTTATTTTCAAAAGGGAAATGCCATTGCGCATAAGGCATAGCGCCACTATCGAACCACACATCAATTAAATCGGGAACTCTCTTCATTGGTTTTCCTTTTTCAGAAACCAAAATGATTTCATCTACAAAAGGTTTATGTAGATCAGAAGTAATTTTTTCAATAAAATTTTTAATGTCTTCTTTACTGTTTTTACCAGAAGGTAACTGCATATAACGGGCATGGATAGACGCAGTTATTTCTTCTTTTAATTCATCAATCGAACCAATGCATTTTTCTTCTTCGACATCTTCTGTACGCCAAATAGGCAAAGGAGTTCCCCAAAAACGGCTGCGGCTGAGATTCCAGTCCACCATATTTTCAAGCCAATTACCAAATCTTCCTGTGCCAGTAGAAGGCGGCTTCCAGTTAATGGTGTTATTTAATTCAATCATCCTCTCTTTTACTGCGGTGGTTTTTATAAACCATGCATCCAGCGGATAATAAATAATTGGCTTATCGGTTCGCCAGCAATGCGGATAATTGTGTTCATATTTCTCAACTTTAAAAGCGCGATTTTCTTTTTTTAGTTTTACAGAAATATCAACATTCACATCAGTATAATGCGGGTCATCTTTATAATTTTTTACAAAACGCCCGCTGAATTCCCCAACGCCTTCAACAAATTTTCCTTCTTTATCAACAAGCGTTAAAATGCCGAGATTATTTTTTTTACCTGCTTTAAAGTCATCTGCCCCAAATGCGGGAGCAGTATGCACAATGCCGGTTCCTTCATCGGTTGTAACAAAATCGCCGGTGATTATTCTAAAAGGATTTGCGCCGGGAGTTATTTCCTGAATTTTTTCTAAAGTGTTGGCTTCAGAAGGAAGCAGTTGTTCATACAAAATTCCTTCAAGATCTTTGCCTTTAAATTGTGATAGAATTTTCCATGGAATTTGTTTTGCTGATTCATCAAACAAATTAAAATCACCATTTTCATTTTCGGGTTTAAAATATTTATTGATAAGTGGCTTTGCCAATATTATGTTTATAGGCAAATGAGTATAGGGATTAAAAGTTTTTACTAAAACATAATCAATATTTGGCCCAACAGTTAATCCAAGGTTTGATGGCAACGTCCACGGAGTGGTGGTCCAGGCGAGAAAGAAAAAGTCATTCGTCATTAAGTCATTACGATCAATTTGTTTATACCAATGACTATTGACTATTGACTCATTGACTGCTCTGAACATCGCTACCACACTGGTATCTTTTACATCTTTGTAAGTTCCTGGCTGATTTAATTCATGCGAACTTAATCCTGTTCCTGCGGCTGGCGAATAAGGCTGAATGCTTACGCTTTCGTAAAGCAAGCCTTTATTGTATAATTCTTTTAAGCACCACCAGAGTGTTTCAATATAATTATTTTCAAATGTAATATATGGATGTTTCAAATCAACCCAATAACCCATTTTTTGTGTGAGTTCATCCCATTTATCTTTAAACTTTAAAACTTCTCTGCGGCAAGTTGCATTATATTCTTCAACAGAAATTTTTTTACCAATATCTTCTTTTGTTATTCCTAATAATTTTTCAACGCCAAGCTCCACAGGCAATCCATGCGTATCCCATCCACCTTTGCGCTTTACCTGGAAACCCTGCATGGTTTTATATCGGCATACAAGATCTTTCAACGTTCTTGAAATTACATGATGAATGCCGGGCATACCATTGGCGCTTGGCGGCCCTTCATAAAAAACGAATGGTGTATGGCCTTTTCGATTGGTGATGCTTTTTTCAAAAGTTTTCTCTTTTTCCCAAACAGCCAATACTTCACTTGCAATGCCTGTTAAATTTAATTGCTTGTATTCAGGATATCTTTTCATTATTCACTATAAAAAAGATGGCAAAGGTAAGAAATTACTAAGCCATATTAATTGCAAATGCATTAATAAAATTTGTGTACCTCAATCCACAAAAGGATGAAGTGCTTATTTTTAAAATACAATTCACAAAATGATATTTTAAAGAAAAACTTTCTGAATAAAAGTTTTTTCGCGTTTTTTTATAACAGAGAAATTAAGAAACTATATTCTCTTTTTTCTTTGGCACAATATTAGTCTAATGGGTTTTGCTATACACAATGATCTATTCTTTTAAGAGGATACGGCCGTTGCTACAGAAAAACCCCTGATAATTCTAAAGGCTAAGAATCTTATTGTATAGTGATTGAATAATCAAAAAAAGTTTTTTGCTTTTAAAGGTCTTATTGGGGTAAGGCGGAGATTTATTCTTCGCCTTTTTAATAAATAGTTTTTAAAAAGTATGGTAGGGCAAAAATGATAAAAAATTAAATTATTTATAATTTTTTTAATCGAATACTTACCGGAATTAAAGTATCGGGATAGATCTTAATTGGCATGATGATTTATAATTTACAACGCATTTATGGGGATTATCCGTTACATTTAATTTTATAAAAAAGAACAGCCCATTCATACAAATCATAATTCTCCATTTCCATTTCATATATCTATTATTATCTTTGCGCCCATTAAAAAACATATATGAGACCTATTGAAATGGTTGACCTGAAACAGCAGTATCAGAAAATAAAAAAAGAAGTGGACGATGCTGTTTTAAATGTTATGGAAAGCGCCGCCTTTATCGGTGGCCCGCAGGTAAATATATTTGCAAAAAATCTTTCCGAATACCTTGGTGTAAAACATGTAATTCCCTGTGCTAACGGTACCGATGCATTGCAAATTGCGATGATGGCTTTGGGACTGCAACCCGGCGATGAAGTAATAACACCATCTTTTACTTACGTTGCCACTACCGAAGTAATTGCATTATTAAAATTGAAACCCGTTTTTGTAGAAGTAGATACTAAAACTTTTTGTGCAGAGCCTGATGCAATAAAAAAAGCCATCACTTCCAAAACCAAAGCAATTGTACCGGTTCATTTATATGGCCATGCAGCAAAGATGGAAGAAATAATGGCCATTGCTGAAGAACATAATTTATTTGTGATTGAAGACAATGCGCAAGCCATTGGCGGAGATTATTATTTTAAAAATGGAACCGTAAAAAAAACCGGAGTGATCGGGCATATCGGTTGTACTTCTTTTTTCCCGAGTAAAAATTTGGGATGTTATGGAGATGGCGGCGCCATGTTTACCAACGATGATGAACTTGCTCTAAAATTAAAAATGATTGCTAATCACGGGCAGAGCAAAAGATATTATCACGATATGGTTGGTTGCAATTCGCGATTAGATGGAGTGCAGGCTGCCATATTAAATATTAAATTGCCTTTATTAGATAAATATATTGATGCGAGAATAAAAGCTGCTGACTTTTATGATAAAGCATTTGCCGGTAATGAAAAAATCACTACGCCTTATCGTGCCGGTTATTGCAAACACGTTTTTCATCAATACACATTAATACTTGAAAATACAGACAGGGAAGGGCTTGTAAATTATTTAGCACAAAATAATATTCCGTCTATGTTGTATTATCCTGTACCTGCGCATAAGCAAAAAATGTTTGCATCATTTGGCGGCGGCAATTATCATCTTGAAAAAACAGACTGGCTTACACAGAGAGTTATATCGTTGCCGATACATACTGAGCTTGATGAAGAGCAACAAAATTTTATAATACAAAAAGTTTTAGAATTTATAAATAAATAAAAAATGAATATTGCAGTAATAGGAACCGGCTATGTAGGATTGGTTAGCGGAACATGCTTTGCCGAAACAGGAAACATAGTAACGTGTGTAGATATTGATAAAGAAAAAGTAAAAAAATTATCTTCAGGAAAAGTTACCATTTATGAGCCAGGACTTGAAAAAATTTTTGAAAGAAATGAAAAAGAAGGGCGATTAAAATTTACCACTTCTTTGCATGAAGGAATAAAAAATGCAAGCATTATTATTCTTGCATTGCCCACTCCCCCCGGCGAAGATGGAAGCGCCGATTTAAGATATGTATTAGATGTTGCGAATAATATCGGCCTGTTATTGCAACCCGGAGATTATAAAGCCATCATTGATAAAAGCACCGTGCCGGTAGGCACTGCACAAAAAGTGCATGATGCCGTTTTACAAAATTTGAAAAAAAGAAAAATTAAAAATGCAGAAGAATTATTTGATGTAGTAAGCAATCCCGAATTTCTTCGGGAAGGTATGGCGGTGGAAGATTTTCTCAAACCCAATCGTGTAGTTATCGGCACCTCATCTGAAAGAGCTAAAAAATTATTGAACCAGTTGTATGCTCCGTTTGTACGTCAGGGCAATCCTGTTATTTACATGGATGAAAAATCTGCAGAGCTTACCAAATACGCTGCCAATGCGTTTCTTGCTACAAAAATTTCTTTTATGAATGAAATTGCGCAACTCTGCGAAAGGTTTGGAGCAGATGTGGATATGGTGCGAAAAGGAATGGGCAGTGATGATAGAATTGGCAAAAGATTTTTATTCAGCGGCATTGGTTATGGCGGAAGTTGTTTTCCGAAAGATGTACAGGCATTATCAAAATCTGCACAACAAGCTGATTATAATTTTAAAATATTAGAAGCAGTAATGGCCGTAAATGAAAATCAAAAAGTGCATCTTTTGCCTAAATTACTTTCTTATTTTAATAATGATATTAAAGGAAAAAAAATTGCTTTATGGGGTTTGGCATTTAAGCCAAATACTGATGACATACGCGAAGCGCCGTCATTAAAAATAATACATGAATTAATCAGCAAAGGCGCTTCTGTAACGGCTTACGACCAGGAAGCGATGAGCAATGTAAAAAAAGAAATAGGTGATAAAATTGTTTATGCCGAAAATCAATATGATGCTTTGAAAGATGCTGATGCTTTAATCATCGCAACAGAATGGAGTGAATTTCGCACACCGGATTTTAATAAAATAAAATCACTGTTAAAAAACCCCGTTATTTTCGATGGAAGAAATCTCTTTGATTTATACCAAATGGAAGAAATAGGTTTTCATTATGAAAGTGTAGGAAGAAAAGTGGTTAATTAGCTAATATGCTAATATGCCAATGTGCTGATGTGCTAATCTAATATGAAAATGTGAAAATATGCTGATATGCTAATTTGATAATGTAAACAGATACTGTCCCTCTCCATCGGAGAGTTAGGGTGAGGTTCTTATTAAAAATAAAGTGAAAACAAAAAAATTAAATTCAAAAAAAAATATTTCTTCTTCCTCCCCTTCGGGGCCGGGGGCCAGAATTCTCATCACGGGCGCTGCAGGTTTTTTAGGCTCTCATCTTTGTGATAGATTTATTAAAGAAGACATGCATGTAATAGGAATGGATAATCTTATCACCGGCGATTTAAAAAATATTCAGCATCTTTTTAAATTAAAAAATTTTGAATTTTATCATTGTGATGTTTCAAAATTTATTCATGTGCCGGGAAAGCTTGATTATATTTTACATTTCGCTTCTCCCGCCAGCCCGATTGATTATTTAAAAATTCCTATTCAGACTTTAAAGGTTGGTTCGCTCGGTACGCATAATTGCTTGGGATTAGCCTTATCAAAAAAAGCAAGAATTTTAGTTGCATCCACAAGCGAAGTGTATGGCGATCCGTTGGTGCATCCGCAAAAAGAAGATTATTGGGGAAATGTAAATCCCGTTGGCCCGCGCGGTGTTTATGATGAAGCAAAACGTTTTCAGGAAGCAATCACAACAGCCTATCATACTTTTCATGGATTGGAAACAAGAATTGTAAGAATATTTAATACTTATGGCCCACGCATGAGACTCAATGATGGCAGGGCTTTGCCGGCTTTTATCGGTCAGGCTTTGCGTGGCGAAGATTTAACGGTGTTTGGTGATGGCAGCCAAACAAGAAGTTTTTGTTATGTGGATGATTTGGTGGAAGGTATTTACCGTCTTTTATTCAGCGATTACGCAATGCCCGTAAATATTGGTAATCCCAATGAAATAACTTTAAAAGAATTTGCAGAAGAAATAATTGCATTAACCGGAACCAAACAAAAAATTGTTTATAAACCTTTGCCGCAGGATGATCCCAAACAAAGGCAACCGGATATTACTAAAGCAAAAGAATTGTTAGGCTGGGAACCAAAAGTAAAAAGAGCGGAAGGATTGAAAATTACTTATGAATATTTTAAATCGTTGCCAAAAGAAGATTTGTATAAATTACCGAAAGAGTTTGGAAAAATGAGTTGAGAAATTTAAACGTTTAGAAAAGTTTGGATGGGTTTAGAAAAGTTTAGAAAGTTTAGTGTTATAAAAATTTATTTATAGTTTTTTAATGATGAAATAAAATAAAATGTACCAGGAATTAATCAATAAAAAAAAGAAGCTTGCTGTAATTGGTTTAGGTTATGTGGGATTACCCATTGCGCTTGAGTTTGCAAAAAAAATATCTGTAATTGGTTTTGATATCAATGCGCAAAGAATTGAGTTGATGAAAAATTGTATTGATCCAAGTAAAGAATTAGAAAAAGAATCTTTTAATAATTGTGATATAGAATTTACCAACAGTTTGGATACATTACGCGAAGCCAATTTTTTTATTGTTGCCGTTCCTACTCCGGTTGATAAACACAATGTTCCTGATTTGATTCCGGTGCAAAAAGCAAGCGAAACAATTGGAAAGGTAATTAAGAAAGGCGATTATGTCGTGTATGAAAGCACGGTGTATCCGGGCTGTACAGAAGAAGATTGTCTTCCCATAATTGAAACATTATCTGGATTAAAAATGGGTGACGATTTTAAATTGGGTTATTCTCCCGAAAGAATAAATCCGGGAGATAAAGCGCACACGCTTTCAAGCATTGTAAAAGTAGTAAGCAGTTGCGATGAAGAAAGTTTAGAAACAGTTGCTAAAGTTTATGAGCTTGTGGTAAAAGCCGGTGTTCATAAGGCTTCCAGCATTAAAGTGGCAGAAGCTGCAAAAATTATTGAGAACACGCAAAGAGATTTGAACATTGCTTTAATGAATGAACTTTCAATTATTTTTGATAAGATGAACATCAATACTTTTGAAGTGTTGGAAGCTGCAGGAACCAAATGGAATTTTTTAAAATTTCAACCCGGCCTTGTAGGCGGCCACTGCATTGGCGTTGATCCGTATTACCTTACTTATAAATCAAATAAGCTTGGTTACGATGCGCAGGTAATTCTTGCCGGTCGTTTCATTAATGATGGAATGGCAGCGCATGTTGCAAAAAAAGTTTTACAACATATTATTCAAAATAACGGCGATGTAAAAAATGCAAAAGTTTTGGTGATGGGCGCTACGTTCAAAGAAAATGTAAGTGATATACGCAATTCAAAAGTGGCCGATGTAATTAAAGAATTACAATCTTATTCTTTGCAGGTTCATGTTACAGACCCACATGCCAACAGCGATGAACTGCATCATGAATATGGTTTTAAGCTTACACAAAATCTCACTGATAATTATGACGCAGTAATTATAACCGTTCCTCACATAGCTTATCTCGATATGAATGATAATGATTTTGCTTCTATTACCAAACCAAATGGAATCATTGCAGATGTAAAAGGAGTGTATCGCGGCAAAATTGCAAGTAGAAAATATTGGAGTCTTTAAATAAAAAATAATTTTGGAAAATATTTTTCATAAAGAAGATTTAAGTAATCTATCTTTTCTCATTACCGGCGGCGCTGGTTTTATCGGCAGTCACATTGCAGAATATTTATTAAAAAATAATGCAAAAAAAGTAAGAGTGTTAGACAATATGGCTAATGGTTTTGAAAGCAATCTTTCCATTTTAAAACAATATAGATCATTTGAATTTATTGAAGGCGATATAAGAAATATTGATACATGCAGGAAAGTGTGCAATGGAATTCAATATGTGAGCCACCAGGCTGCATTAGGCTCTGTGCCTCGTTCTATAAAAGAACCATTCAATACAAATGATGTAAATGTTGGCGGTTTTGTAAATATATTAAAAGCTGCTGTTGAAAATAATGTTGCACAGTTTGTGTATGCTTCTTCTTCATCGGTATATGGCGATGAACCTACCTTACCGAAAAAAGAAAATAGAACCGGCAATTGCCTCTCGCCTTATGCAGTAAGTAAAAAAGCAGATGAATTGTATGCAGATGTTTTTTCAAAAGTATATGGCATTTCTGTTTTGGGGTTTAGGTATTTTAATATTTTTGGCCCGCGTCAGGACCCTGATGGGCCTTACGCCGCCGTGATTCCGCTTTTTGTAAAAGCAATTATGAATAATACACCTGCATTTATTAATGGCGATGGCGAACAAACACGAGATTTTACTTTTGTAGAAAATGCAGTGCAGGTAAATATAAAAGGAATGCTCACTAAAAATAATGATGCAAAAAATAAAGTGTATAATGTAGCTGTTGGCGAAAATTATTCCATTAATTTTTTATACAACTTTATAAAAAATTATTTGAAAAGTGATGCGAATGCAATACACCGCGAACCAAGGGAAGGAGACATTCGCAATTCGCTTGCCGATATTTCTTTGGCAAAAAAATTGTTGAATTATACTCCCGCAACAAAATTTGAAAAAGGTTTAAAAGAAACTATTGAATATTTTAAAACAATTTATTCTGAAAAAGTGATCTAACAAACATTGTACATCGTACATCGTACATTTATAATATATGCCATTTACTAAAACTCAATTTCCCGGTTTATTAATTTTTGAACCAAAAGTTTTTGGAGATAATCGTGGATATTTTTTTGAAAGTTATAATCAAAAAATTTTCTCAGCAGAAAATCTTGAAATTAATTTTGTTCAGGATAACCAGGCCAGCTCTGTATTTGGTGTGATCCGTGGATTGCATTACCAACTGGCGCCGTATGCTCAAACGAAATTAATAAGAGCCTTGAGCGGAACAATTATTGATGCAGTGGTTGACCTCAGAAAAAATTCGCCAACTTATGGTAAGGCATATACGATTGAGTTATCTGCCGAAAATAAAAAACAACTTTTAGTTCCCAAAGGCTTTGCACACGGCTATTCTGTAATCAGTGAAACGGCAGAAATTTTTTATAAGTGTGATGCATTTTATAATAAAGAAAGTGAAGGAGGCATTGCATGGAATGATTTCGATTTGAATATTGACTGGCAAATACCTTTGCACAGCGCAATCATTTCCGATAAAGATGCAGTACTTCCTTCTTTAAAAAATTGTAATCATAATTTTATTTTTGAATAAAAAATATGATTACTGCTGACCATAAAAAAAACATTCTTGTAACAGGAGCCAACGGGCAATTGGGAAGTGAAATAAAACAACTTTCAAAAAATTATTCTTCTTATAAATTTTTATTTACAACAAAAAATGATTTGCCGATTGAAAATGCAAATGCAGTAAATAATTTTTTAAATAAACAATCCATTCAATATTGTATCAATTGTGCAGCATATACTGCAGTGGATAAAGCCGAAACAGAAAAAGAAAAAGCATTTGCTATAAACGCTGATGCAGCGGGCTTTCTGGCAGATGCGTGCAAAAAACATAAAACAAAATTCATTCACATTTCTACCGATTATGTTTTTAATGGCAATTCTAAAACACCATTAAAAGAAGATGCCGAAACTGATCCCATAAATGTTTATGGCGCTTCTAAACTTAAAGGCGAAGAAATTATTTTAAACACAAATCGGGATGCGTGTATTATAAGAACTTCTTGGGTGTATTCTTCTTATGGAAATAATTTTGTAAAAACCATGCTTCGTTTATTTAAAGAAAAAGAAAGTATCAACGTGGTAAATGACCAGCATGGTTGCCCAACCTACGCAGCAGACCTTGCCGCAATAATTATGAAATGTATTGATGAAAAAAATATTAATGAATACAATGGCATTGTAAATTATTGCAATGCCGGTGTTACCACATGGTTTGATTTTGCAATGGCAATAAAAAATTTTGTAAACAGCAATTGCAATATTTTTCCGGTTCCTACATCGCAATACCCAACCCCTGCAAAGCGACCACAGTATTCGGTTTTAGACACTTCTAAAATTAAAGAAATGCTTTGCATTGATATTCCTTCGTGGGAAGATTGTTTGCATAAATGTATTGAGCGGTTGCAATAAAAAAACGAAGCTTTGGCGCAAGCGTCCGCTTGTGCCTAAGTTTTTAATTCAATAACTTTTTGCAAAAACATTTATGATAAGAGTTCTTTATCAATTTAAAATATTTAAACTTCTTTCAATCAAGCACAAGCGGGTCGCCTGCGCTAATTAAAGGGCTATTTTATTTTTTCAGCCCGCTTCTATAAAGTAGTTCTTCGACTGTCATCCTGTAAGGAAAACGAATATTGTCAATGTCTTTCCGCTTGGCGTTATAATGTATTTTATGGGCTGAAAAATTTCCTACGACCCGAAAATTGTCCAAGGTCTCATTAACCTCTTTAGATAAAGGAAAAGGCTTGTTGCTGATAGTGTAATTAATGATGAAGCTTAAATTTTTAAAACCATCGCCATCAGTGATTAATGCAGTTTTTCCAACATGTTCATAAGAGTGGATTAGAAGTATTTCCAAGAGTCTGCGCATTAAGATAGCACAACCATCAAAAATATTGTATTCATAACAACCGTTAATCTGCTTTCCAATATGAACAATATATCCTCTTGTATTCTCGGTTAGTGAATTAGGCAAGATAATGTCATCGGCGACTATTTCTTCATCACGTTCTACTACAAAGGGAAATGCAACAGCCATTTCATCCAGAAATTTCCTTTGAGGTTTATAGGAATTTGGTACGTTCCCTTTACAGGCTTTGGATGATTTGCGAAGACCTTCTTTCAAATATGTGGGGTTAAATTTTGGAAGATTGCTCGCTGTAAAATAGTCGTTTATTTGATTAACAGTCGGCTCTTCATTTTTGGTTACGTAATGAAACCAAAGAAACGCTGAAGCCAAATCTATTTTCTGAGGATTTTGTTTTAGTAATTCAGTGGTAAATCTTTTAAGCTGTTTCATCATTCATTTCTTCTTGTACTTGTTCTGCATCCACTGCATCGCCGTTTTCACTTGCTTTTGCAGTTTTTGCTTTCTTCGTTCTTGGTTTTCTTTTTTTGGTAGTAGAGTTGCCGCTCAGTATGTTTCTTGCATGTTCAATACCTTCTGGAGTAATTGTAAGTTCTTCTTCAGTAATTGTTGAGAGATAAGATTTTTTAATTAAACTGTTCAAATTGCTTGAAAGATTTTTTCTTCTTAGCTCAGTGATGATGCTATTATCACGATAGCTGTCTAATATAGACTGACGGCTAAATGTATCTTTCCCAGATGAAGAGTTGTAAAAAGAAATAATTAAAATCAACTCTGGTTCTGTCTTTGTAAGACCTTTTATTAAAACATCCTTTATCGCAATTGTACTTCCGTTTGGAAGCACTTGACTTGCATTTGCAATTCCTGGTAGTTTTTCAGGTTCAACTAAAACCAAATTGTTTTGTTGGTAATGAATGTTTTGATTAACAACGTCCTTTTTCTCGGCCTGTTCGGTCTGTGCAAGAAGATTGAACTTATCAAGCAAAAAACGGATGACTCGAATTTTAGTTCGGTCGTCAAGTTTTGATAATGCCCGTGAACATTTATCAATTGCATCAACTTCATAGTCGTCGTCAAATTGTCTCATATTTGTTTGGTTGTTTATAAAATGGCTGCTAACGTTTACGCATTGGCGATGGCAGGGAATTCAATGAATTTTCAGCCGGAACAAAAGTACAGTAAACGAACAAATAGTTGAGATTTTGATTCATAGCTCAATAGAGAATTTTTAGCCCGGAACTACTGATGAACAGCGAACAAAAAGCTGATGAAATGCACGTCAGCCCTGCTATTGCCAATGCGCTTGTTGCATGCTGCCTTTCCATTGCCACTCAAAATGGCAGGTCATCAACTGAATTTACATGGTCTGGTTTTGTCTTACGAAATTGAAGCAATTCTTGATTTGATAAAATCCAATTCTCGCCTATTTCCGTAAGCCTGCAGGCTATATATTCTTGATTATTGTACTCATCGCTTTGTTTAAATGTTTCAATCATTCCATTTTTTACAAGTGTGCGAATTCCAACGCTTGTCGCAATGTCTGTATAACCCGCTTTATTCATTTCATCTTTTAAACTATAGATTGAAATACAATCTTCAGATGATATCTGATTTTCCATCATCAAAATCAAAAGTGCAATTTGATAACCGTTAAGCCCTTCTGTCTCAATTACCGGCGTTATGTTCAGTTGCTTTACTGTTTTAGTTTTTTGCTGAAAGGCTTTTATCTTTCTCGTAATAGTGTCTTCCAAAAACGTAAAGTCACTTGTTGAACTTGTCTTATAAGTGATAACGTGTCTGTGCTGAATGTCGAATGGAAATTTACCTTGTCTTTCGTCTGAACAAACCATTACAACGTCTTTGTTACATGCAAAAGCGAAGCCCAACTCATACCAAACATTTGGATTATCAGTGGTAATTTCTGCAAAACAAATAGCGCTTTCAGAAATTCCCTTTTCAATTTCGTCTATAGGAATGCGGACACTTAAATCCTTGTCAATTCGATAAGCGTCAAAACCTGATTTAATTATTGCAGGCTCAAAAATATCTACAAATCTTTTATCAAATTTATCGTTGTCAAAAGGTTGAATTACAAAACATTTTTCCATTATGAAAATTTTAGTGTGTCGTTTTGTGTAGCAGGCAACTCGTAAATATATGATATAATATAATACTCAATAACATAATTTTTTCACCAATTAAAAATCAAATGCTTACTATTATACATTTTCAACCTGCCTGCCGGCAGGCAAGTTGTTGTTAGAACAATCCACATATCATTAACCGAATAATAATTTTTCCCTTCTATACTTTTTAAACAATTATTGCTTCTCATTCTATTATATTTGTTGCTTCAATATATTTTAAAACCAATACACATACCATGAAACTTTTTCGATTGCTTTTTTTCTTTTTGTTTATTTCAGCTTCTTCTTTTGCCCAACAAAATCTTAATGATACGTTGCCCATTGATCCCAATGTAAGAATTGGAAAACTCAGCAACGGACTTACTTATTACATCAGGCAAAATAAAAAGCCTGAACAAAAAGTAGAGCTGCGCCTCGTTGTAAATGCAGGCTCCATTCTCGAAGATGAAAACCAGCAGGGGCTTGCGCATTTAAGCGAGCACATGGCTTTCAATGGCACTACCCATTTTAAAAAAAATGACATCATTTCTTTTCTGCAGTCTATCGGCGTTGGTTTTGGAAATGACTTGAACGCCTACACCAGTTTCGACCAAACGGTTTACATTTTGCCCATACCAACCGATAAGCCCGGAAACATTGAAAAAGGTTTCCAGATATTGGAAGATTGGGCGCATAATGTTACTTATGATAGTGATGATATTGATGGCGAAAGGCCTGTGGTGCTTGAAGAAAGCCGGCTCGGCAAAGGCGCTAACGACAGGATGTATCGAAAAATTTATCCCGATGTTTTTGCAGGTTCATTATATGCAAATCGTTTACCAATTGGCCTGGACAGCATTGTAAAAAATGCAAGCTATGCCACCATCAGAAAATTTTATAAAGATTGGTACCGCCCCGATCTTATGGCGGTAATTGTAGTGGGCGATATTAGTCCTGATAAAGCGATGAGCCTGGTAAAAGAACATTTTGAAAGGCTTACCAATCCTGCAAATGAAAGAACAAGAATTCATCCTTCGGTACCGCCTTATCAAAAAGATGAAGCCAAAGTGGTTACCGATAAAGAAGCTACCAATTATACTACTATCGTAAATTATTCGGCCGAGCCTTTGAAACCAATCGTAACGCTTGGAGATTATAAAAAAGATCTTACCAAAGATATTTTTACAACACTTTTCAATCAACGTTTACGAGAGCTTACACAAAAAGAAAATCCGCCTTTCGTGTATGCATTTACAAACTTTGAATCGTTTGCACGCGGTTACGAATCTTTCAGCGCCAACATTGGAAGCGGTAGCAACAGCACTACCACCGGGCTTAAAGCATTTGAAGAAGAATTGGAACGCGTAAAAAAATATGGCTTTACAAAACCCGAGTTAGAAAGAGCAAAAAGTAATTTGCTGAACCAGATGGAAAAAATGTACAATGAAAAAAATAAAACCGAATCGGCAGATTATGTTTCCGAATACCAGGAAAATTTTTTAACCAAAGAAGCCATACCGGGAATTGAAAATGAATATAAATATTACAAAGAATTGCTTCCGCAAATTTCTATTGATGATGTAAATGAAATCAGTAAAAAATTACAACAAAATTCAAAACAATTTATTGCGCTCCTTGGCCCGGAAGCTGCATCAGGAAAGGAATTGCCAACAAGTGATGATTTGCTTGCAGTAGTTGCTTCCGCAGAAAAGATGGATGTAAAACCTTATGAAGAAAAAGCGATTGCTTCATCATTATTAACCACATTGCCGAAGCCCGGCAAAATTATTAGTACTAAAAAGAATGCTGCATTAGGCACTACAGAATTTACATTAAGCAATGGAACAACAGTTACCATAAAACCAACAGATTTTAAAAATGATCAAATACTGATGAGTGCTGTAAGGCAGGGCGGAAAAAATAATTATGGATTAAAAGATAAATACAATGCAGAGTATGCAACATCTGTTGTAACCAGTATGGGCGTAGGAAATTTTACGCCGGTTGATTTGCAAAAAGCGCTTTCAGGAAAAACGGTAAAAGTAAATCCTGTATTTACCAATATTTCGGAAGGCATGAGTGGAAGCAGTTCTGTAAAGGATTTGCAATCTATGATGCAATTAATGTATTTATATTTTACGGCTCCCAGGTTCGATACTACTTTGTTTCATTCTTTTGTTCAAAAAAATAAAGCGCAGCTTGCTTTTTTAAGCGCCAATCCGCAGGTTGTTTTTATTGATACTTTATATAAAACACTTTATCATAATGATCCGCTTGCGCCGGTTGCCGTTCCCAGGCCTCAATATTTTGATCAAATAAATCTGAAACGTTTAATGCAGATTTATAAAGAAAGATTTGGCAATGCAAATGGCATGCACTTTACTTTTGTAGGAAGTTTCAAAGAAAATAATATAAAACCTTTAATAGAAAAATATATTGCCAGTCTTCCATCATCTCCAAAAAAGTTTAGTTATGTTGATAATAAATTAAGGCCAAAAAAAGGCACTATTACTTTTACCATAAATAAAGGCAAAGAGCAAAAAAGCTTGATAGTAGGGCTTTACAGCGGGCAAGCGCCGTACAGCGATGCACTCGATATGAAAGCAGATGCCGTAAGTGAAATATTAAACATCCGGATTATTGAAGAATTGAGAGAAAAAATACAAGGTATTTATGGCGGCGGCACTCAATCGCAGTTTGAAAAATTTCCTTATTCGCATTATACATTTTCTTTGTATTTGCCCTGCGGCCCTCAAAAAGTAGATACGCTTTTATATGCTGCTCATAAAGAAATTGAAACCTGATTAAAGATGGTCCTTCAAAAGAAAATCTGGAGAAGGTGCAGCAGCAATGGATTGAGCAATATAAAGTAAACATCAAAGAAAACGGTACCTGGCTTAATGAATTGCAAAGCTTTTATTTCCCCGGCAACAATCCTGATTATTTTATAAACTATGAAAAATATGTAAAGGCATTAACGCAAAAAGATATTCAGGATGCTGCAAAATTATTGCTCTCAACAAATAATGTTGTTACAGGAATTTTAATGCCGGAGAAGAAAAGCCCCTAAACCGAAGGAGAAAAAATTAGCCCTAACCCTGAAGGGAAAAAAGGGAAAATAACCCCTTCTCCGCCGGAGAGGGGTTGGAGTGAGGTTATTAATAATGCTTAACAACTTTTCAACCAATTAACTTTTCAACCAATTAACTTTTTAGCCATCCAACCAATCAACTTTTCCCTTACATTAGCCGTGTATGAAAATTATAGACGGGTACATACTCAAAAAATTTTTCTTCACATTTCTATTTTTTTTGCTTGGAGCAACGGTGCTCGTTGTAATTATTGATCTGAGTGAAAAAACGGATGACTTTGCTAAAACGCACCTTTCTTACAGCGCAATTATCGAACAATATTATTTTGGATTTATTCCGCACATTGATGCGATGCTTTTTCCGTTATTCATTTTTCTTTCAGTAATTTTTTTTACTTCCATCATGGCCAATCGTTCAGAGATTATTGCCATACTTAGCAGTGGCATTAGCTTTGCGCGTTTTTTAAAGCCTTATATTTTTGGTGGGTTAATATTTACGATTTTTTTATGGTGGTGCAATCAATACGTTCTTCCAAAAGCCAATCAAAAATGGGCAACCTTCAACTCAAAGTATATTGATTTTAATTACGGCGGTTATGAAAACACTACCACCATCAGTAATAAATATTTTAAACTCGATTCATTTTCTTATGCAGGCGTACGATATTATGATACTATAAACCGCACGGGCAGTAACTTTTTTATTCAACGATTTAATAACACACAGCTTGTTTATAATTTAAGAGCGCAATCAATCGCATGGGATACTGCAACCAAAAAATGGAGGTTAAATAATATTATTGAACGAAAAATAAATGGCTTACATCAGCAGATAAAACAAATTGCTGAACTGAAAATGAATTTTAATTTTAAGCCACGCGATTTGCAAATTGATGAATACATGAAAGATAAACTTTCTACTCCTGAGCTGAATGAATTTATACAACTTGAAAAATTACGCGGCGCAGAAGATGTAAATACTTTACTGCTCGAAAAACATACGCGTAATGCCAACCCTGTTTCCGTTTTTATTTTAACGATAATCGGAGCAACCATTGCATCGCGCAAAATACGCGGTGGAAGCGGCTTTCATCTTGCTGTGGGCGTAGTAATATGTTTTGTATATATTTTGGTGAGCCGTTTTTCATCAGTATTTTCAATGAAAGGAAATTTTAATCCATTTCTGGCTGCATGGTTGCCCAATATTATTTTTGGTGCATTAGCTTGGTATTTATATCGGCGTTATTCAAAATAATTTTTTATTAATCCGATTTTTATTTTTTTATTTAAATATTTCATTTGTTTACCATTTGGTTCAATGTTAACTTTATCTCCTCTTTTTTTGAGTAAGCAATAATAATTTTTAAATTTTTTTGGATATGATTTCTATTAAAGACAGGTTTAAGGCAAAGGCCGATAATTTATCTGCAGAAGTAAAAGATATATTGAAAGAACATGGAGATAAACCAATTGGTGAAGTAAAGCTTTCTCAAATTTACCAGGGCATGCGCGGAATTACAGGATTAGTAACAGAAACTTCATTGCTCGATTCGCAGGATGGTATTAGGTTTCGCGGCTATTCAATTCCAGAGTTGAGAGAACAATTGCCCAAAGCCGAAGGCGGAAGCGAACCTTTGCCCGAAGGTTTATTTTATCTGATGCTGGTAGGAGAGTTGCCTACCGAAGAAGATGTACAACAGGTAAGCAATGTATGGCAACGCCGCAGTCATGTGCCCAGCCATGTGTTTGATACAATAGATGCATTGCCACTCACTGCACATCCAATGACACAATTTGTGGTAGCCATCATGGCTTTGCAAACAGAAAGCCAGTTTGCAAAAAAATATGCGCAAGGCATGAGCAAAAAAGATTATTGGGCTGCAGTATTTGATGATGCAATGGACCTTATTGCCAGATTGCCCCGCATAGCAGCATACATTTATCGTAGGAAATATAAAGAGGGCAATCATATTCAACCGAATGGTTTATTGGATTGGGCAGGAAATTTTGCGCACATGATGGGTTTTGAAGATGAAAGTTTTCGCGAGCTGATGCGATTGTATATGACGATACATTGCGATCACGAAGGCGGAAATGTTTCGGCACATGCTACTCATTTGGTGGGTTCTGCACTAAGCGATCCTTACCTTGCATTTGCTGCAGGAATGAATGGGCTTGCAGGACCCTTGCATGGCCTCGCTAACCAGGAAGTAATAAAATGGATTTTTGAAATGCGTGATGAATTAAAAACTGATTTGCCTTCAAAAGAACAAATTGGTGAATATGTAAAGAAAACAATTGCCGAAGGAAAAGTAGTTCCTGGGTATGGACATGCTGTATTAAGAAGAACTGATCCGCGTTTTGAAGCCCAAATGGATTTTGGGAAAAAACACATGCCCGATGATCCATTAGTGCAAACTGTTTGGAATATTTATGAAGCAGTGCCGCCCATATTGCAATCTATCGCTAAAATAAAAAATCCGTGGCCGAATGTAGATGCACACAGTGGCGCTTTATTAGTGCATTACGGAATGGTAGAATATGAATTTTATACTGTGTTGTTTGGCGTATCCCGTTCTTTAGGTGTACTTGCAAGCCTTTGCTGGGACAGGGCTTTAGGCTTTCCGTTAGAAAGGCCAAAGTCAGTTTCCACGCGGCTTGTAAAACTTTGGCTGGAAGGCAAAGAAGAAATTTGGGGAGATTGAATTCAGTTTCAGATTTCAGGTATCAGGTTTCAGTATTTTTTTAATTTTTTACTTATCTTCTTCGAATCGCATTTGGAATGTAAATACGCGGAGCATCTTTCTTTACAGGCATATTTGAATGAAAAGTGGAAGAGAGAAAACGCATGTTATCTAAAGGTTGAACATAAACTTTTCCTTTTTCATTTTCAAAAAGAAATTTTGGCTCTTGCAATGTATTAAAAGCAAGAAGATCATTAGCATTTCCCAAACCTTTTAAATTTTTTTGAAACAAAAGATTTTGGTTGAGTAATTTTTTCATCTGGTCCAAATTATTTTTTTGCTGCAGATTTTGTTGAGCATACAATGCCGGAAAAATTAATATAAAAATTATCAGCAATTGAATTGGCTTTCTCATAATTAAAAAATTTGTTCTGTTAAGTTACTAAATTTTTTAAAACGATTTTTTTTATAAAAAAAAAGTTCATTTATAGTTTTCATTTTTATATTTAAAAAAAATAATACTTTGTTATTAAAAAAATAATGAAAAAATTACCTCTTATAATCATTTTCTTTTTCCTTATTACAAATATTTATTCTCAAAACAAAAATCTTGCTCCTTTAAAATACAGCGAGCTTTCGCTGGGCGCAATACAACCCAAAGGCTGGTTATTGCATCAATTACAAATTATGAGCAATGGCTCTACGGGCCATCTCGATGAATATTACTGGAAATTAAAAAACGATAACGGATGGCTCGGCGGTAAAGGAGATGGATGGGAAGAAACTCCTTACTGGCTGGATGGCGCACTGCCATTGGCTTTCCTGCTTGATGATACTGTTTTAAAAAATAAAGTTTTAAAATATGTAAACTGGACGTTGGATCATCAACGGCCTTCAGGTTTTTTCGGGCCTTATTCTAAAAATGAAAGAGAGGGAAAAAAAACTTTGGATGATTGCGCCAATGGCGATGACTGGTGGCCGCGAATGATTATGCTGAAAGTGTTGGAACAATATTACACCGCAACAAAAGATAAAAGAGTGATTGATTTTATGACGAAATATTTTAAATATCAATATCACAATTTGCCAAAATGTAAATTGGATATGTGGTCGGGCTGGGCGCAGGCAAGAGGCGGCGATAATATATTAAGTGTTTATTGGCTTTATAGAATTACGCATGATTCTTTTTTATTACAACTCGGAGATGAATTATATAAACAAACAACACCGTGGACAAATTTTCTTGGTGCAAGAAACTGGGTAATGGAAGCGGCGGCGCAGCAAAACAGTAACAACTGGATGGACAGGCACGGCGTAAATGTTGCCATGGGAATTAAGCTTCCCGCAATTTATTATCAGTCTAAAAAAAAATTATCTTATCTCGATTCATTACGAACGGGGTGGAACGATATTATGATGTTGCATGGATTGCCCAATGGAATGTTTTCGGCAGATGAAGATTTGCATGGCAATGAACCTTCGCAGGGAACTGAATTTTGTGCGGTTGTTGAAACCATGTTTTCTTTAGAAGAAATTATTGCTATTACCGGCGAATTAAATTATGCTGATGCAGTGGAGCGTATTACTTTCAATATGTTGCCCGGCCAATCAACCGATGATTACTTTGGAAGGCAATACTTTCAAATGGCCAACCAGGTGGACATACAAAGAGGCGTTTATAATTTCAGTCTTCCATTCAGCCAGGGAATGAATAATGTTTTCGGGCCTTATGCCGGCTATACTTGTTGCACTGCAAACATGCACCAGGGCTGGACAAAATTCACAGAACATCTTTGGTATAAAACGCCTGCGAACGGGCTAATGGCTATGTTATATTCGCCCAATACAGTTACTGCAAAAGTTGGTGGAAATAATGATGAAGTTTCCATTAATGAAGAAACAACGTATCCTTTTGGTGATGAAATAAATTGTATTCTTTCAACGAAAAAGCCAGTAAATTTTCAATTGAATTTCAGAATTCCTGTTTGGTGTAAAGAAGCAACCGTTTTTATTAATGGTAAAAAATATACAACTGCAAAGGGAGCCGAAATAGTTACATTAAATCGTACATGGAAAAATAATGACATTGTGAAACTGCGTTTACCCATGACCGTTAGAACCACTAACTGGGCGCATAATTCACGGGCAATAGAAAGAGGCCCACTGGTTTATGCGCTAAAAATAAAACAGGATTGGCAAAGAGATACGTTGTTTCAAAGCAATGGAAAAAGCCAACCGTATTACGAAGTAAAACCCAAGAGCGATTGGAATTATGGTTTGCTGAAAAAAATAATTGATGATCCGGCAAAAGAATTAAAAGTGATTGAAATACCATTTAACCAAAATAATTTTATCTGGAATGAAGATGATGTGCCGGTTGAAATTATTGCAAAAGGGAAAAAAATTCCTGATTGGAAATTGGTTAGAAATGCTCCAGTACTGCCTGTTACCACAAGAGAAGATGTGTATCAGGGAAAAGTAGATAATACAATTGATACCTTAACGCTCATTCCGTATGGTTGTGCAAAATTGAGAATTGTAGCATTTCCTGTGGTGGATAATTGACATTTGTCTATTCTATCGCCTATCGCCTATTGTTTATTACTAAAACCTATGATCTGGCTTTATCAATTGCGGATATTCTTTTTGAAATTTTTTAATTTCCGGAATAGAAACTGTTTGTACATAACCTCCGTCAGGATTTTTTGCAATATAATCCTGATGATAAATTTCAGCAACCCAGAATTTTTTTAGCGGCATGACCTGTGCGGCAATAGGAGCATTATATTTTCCCGATGCTTGCATCTGCTTAATATAATTTTCAATATCTTTTTTTTCTGTGTCATTTGTATAAAAAGCAATGGAACGATATTGGGTTCCTTCATCGGGGCCTTGCCCGTTTACCTGGGTAGGATTTTGTCCGCCAAAATAAACTTTCAATAAAGTTTCATAAGAAATTTGTAAAGGATCATAAAATACTTCCACACTTTCGGCATGGCCGGTATTGCCGGTTTCCACAGATTCGTAAGTTGGATTTTGTGTAGTGCCGCCGGCATAGCCCGATACCGCTTCTTTCACACCCTTCACGCTTTCAAACAATGCTTCTTCGTGCCAGAAACAACCAGCGGCAAAGTAAGCCTTGCTGTATTTCGAAAGGTCTTGATTTTTATCGGCGGCTTGTATTAAACTATTTTGTTTTTTTTGAGCGCATGAAGTAAACGCTGCCATTAATGTTGCTATAATAAATAAAAAAGTTACCGGTTTCATTGATGAATTGTTTTATGAAATTTACGAATAAAACACAAACAAGGTTGTTAAAAGAAAGTGAGAAAAAAAGTAACTTATTTTTTTTTTGATAAGTGAAGAATAAAAACAATAAGCGCAGATATGAAACTTTAATGAAACCCAATGTGAAAGAAAAAATCAATCAATCACAATTTGTATTTATCGCTCAAAAACATTCACAATACGAATCAATTCTCCTACATCGAAAATGCTTCGGAAATAATTTTCCCGTCTTTTATTTTATAAACGCAAAGCTCATTCATATTGTTGGTTTTTCCATCCTTCATAGTTACATGCATACGCAGGCAACATGCAAATGAATTATCAGCCACAACAGGTTCGGAGACATTTATCTCATGTACTTCTTTTACCATGTCATTAAATTTTTGTCCCTTTTCAAAGATGGCTTGTAATCCTTTGGTTTCTTTTTCAAAGCCAGGCGTAGCATGAGGTTCTACGCTTATAGCATCGTCAGAAAATAATTCTTTTTGGGCAGCTTCAAAATTGCCTTTCCGGCAAAGCTCAACGAGACGGCTTGCAATTTCTTTTGTTGTCATAATTTTTTTTATAAAATTAATAAAAAATTAAAATAAATATTTGCAACACCCTTCATCAGAAGCATGATAAAGATTTTTTTAAAAAATTGAAAACCGGGGTTAACTAACGGTCATGCATAAACGCAATTTTTAAGATATAGTTTCAATGTTTGTTGGGCTTAACATATCGCAAAAAAAGGCGCAAATGAAAATGTAAAGAAAACGAAGGAGTTTATTCATGTTTTATTTAAACGTTTCTCAGCAGTCTTTGCGATACTTCTTCGCGTTACTAAGCGATACTTTGAGCTCATTATACCTAATCCTAAAAATTTATAAGCATTTATTTTTATTCATCTTTTTATTCTATCACTTACTGCTTGTTCAACTTGCTGTGATGGCGGCTGTACATGAAAAATATCACCAGACCGATTATAAGCCAGATTAAAAATCGCAGCCAGTTGGTATATCCCAACTCTGTCATTAAATAAAAACAACTTGCAAGGCCAAGCGTGGGAATGAGCGATAATTTTTTGATAAACGATGCAATGGTTAATAACACAGCAAGTATTACAAAAAGAAAGAATGGCAATTTATCTCTGAACACTTCCCATCCTTCACTGAAATCAAAAAGCCCGAGAAAATTTTTCCAGAAAATAATTACGCCAATTATAAAAAGAACCGGAACAATAAATTGTGAACTGATGTAAGGAATTTTAAACTTGGGTTGCTCTTCGCCTTTTTCTCTTGGAGGAAGCAACAACACACCGCCGCAAACCAATACAAATGCAAATAAAGTTCCGATGCTTGTGAGGTCTGTTACTTCTGTGAGGTTTAAAAAAAGCGCCGGTATGGCTACCACCAATCCGGTTACAATTGTGGAGAACGAAGGCGTTTTATATTTTGGATGAATACGGCTGAAAACCTTTGGCAGCAAGCCATCGCGGCTCATGCTCATCCATATTCGCGGTTGTCCGAGTTGAAAAACCAATAGCACACTTGCCGTGGCAATAATAGCGCTGAATGAAATGATATAACTTATTTTATTCAATCCAACTTGTTTAAAAACATAAGCCAGCGGATCGCCTACCATTAATTGTTTATAAGAAACCATTCCGGTTAAAACAATAGCAACTAAAATATACAATACGGTACAAATGATGAGTGAATAAATCATTCCTTTTGGCAAATCTCTTTGAGGATTTTCACATTCTTCGGCGGTGGTAGAAATGGCGTCAAAACCAATGTAGGCAAAAAAAACAGCCGACACGCCTTTCATCATTCCGCTGAAACCATTTGGCAAAAAAGGATTCCAGTTGGCAGGCGCTACATAAAAAAATCCAATTGCTATCACGGCAATGATGATAATTATCTTTAAGCCAACCATAAGATTGGTTGCTTTTCTTGTTTCTTTAATTCCAACATACACTAACCATGTAATTAAAAATACAATTGCAAGCGCTGGTAAATCTGCAATAAATTTTATACTGCCCATGTGCGGCGCATGCAACCATGCAGTATAACCGTGTTGTATATTTTCCGGAAGGCTCGTTAATGAAATACCTTTTGCCATTTCAATATTTGCTGCATCAAATGCTCGTGATGCGCTTAAATAATCTGTGGTTAAAAAAGTGGGAACATGAATGCGCAAACCTTCGAGCAGGTTTACAAAATATTGGCTCCATGAAATAGCAACCGCAATATTTCCGATGGCATATTCCATTAAAAGATCCCAACCGATTATCCATGCGATCAACTCGCCAAATGCTGCATAAGCATAAGTGTATGCACTGCCACTCACTGGTATTCGCGAAGCAAACTCTGCATAACATAATGCCGAAAAACCACAACAAATAGCAGTGAGAATAAATAATAAAATTACACCCGGCCCTCCTTGATACGATGCATTGCCTATGGTGGAAAATATGCCGGCGCCCACTATAGCTGCAATTCCCAATGCAACAAGGTCTTTTACTTTTAAAACTTTTTTTAATCCCGATGAAGAATGTGTAGCATCTGATAATCCTTCTTTGGCATCGGCTAAAATTGCAGTGATACTTTTTTTGCGAAAAAGCGGGTGAGGCATTTGGTAAATTTAATAAGGTTGAAAATAAAGAATTATAATGGATTTTGAATTAATCCATTCAATGAAAGTTTTTCTTTGTTAATTACAGTTTTAATAAATATTATTATTTCTGCAAAGTAATTGTGCCAGATGGTGTATTTAAAGTCATTGTTGCGTTAGCGGAATTTCCATTAATTTTTCCGGTATATTTTGTTCCGTTTTTTGGTCCGCTATTAAATGTGAAATTAATTTTTGAATTTTGATAACTTCCCGAAAAAGAATTTGTTGGCGTTCCATTAATCACTTCATTACCATCGAAATTACTGTTTGCTGCTCCGGCAGTATTATTAAAAAAGAAATATTGATCGGTAGCATCGGCTGTATTTGTCCATGTTGCTGATAAATCCGGTATCAAAGTATCTGCTACATCTCCGCCGCTTTTACTACATGAAAAAGATAACGCAATAAAAAATACGAAAGCTGTTTTTAAAAAATATTGTGTTTTCATAATCGTAATTTTTAAGTTGTTAATGATTGTGAGAATTGTGTTATTTTATTTTTTAATTTTTCTATAAGATCACTGTCAACTGCAATGGCATCAGCAATTTTTTTCTGAATAGAAAGTTTAAGTTGAGCGCTTTTATTGTTGGCATTAAAATAATCTCTTATCTGCTGCAGCAAATCGCGCAAAGGATAAATATTATTTGCGTGAATGGTATCCATGGCAAACGAAATAATATTTTGAAATGAATCTGCCTGTTCTTTGCTCCAATAATCTGCAATTGTTTTTTGATAAAATATTTTTTTTCCATCAAGCCGGTTATATACATCATTGTAATTGCTAATGGCCTCTGAAAGCTGCTCCAGCCCACGCGAATTGCTAAATGCATAATCCGAAAGATATTTGAAAGCGCTTAAAAGATTTTGCGCATTTCTGTAATAATCTTCAAGGTCTTTTGTAATGTCGAAAATGTTGCGGTCTTTTCCTTCCTGTATTTCTTTTGCAGAACGCAAATCTGTATCAGTATAATTTAATTTATGAAGCATCACAGTAATGGAATCAAGTTGTGTGTTTAATGATTTCATTTGGTTGCCGCTTTTACCTATTGAATCTTTTATTTGTTTTGATACAGTTAAATATTCTTTCAGGTAATCATTCGATTTAAAACTTGCTAAAATAATTTCTGTAACTAAAGAAGCATCTTTAGGAACCAATGCCCGCCCGCCTTGCGGATACACAATTATATATTTTTGATCCGATGGCTGAATTTTTATTTGCCTTGCCGAAGAATTGATTACTGCATAAAAAATGCCTGCATCGTCGGTGGTGGTGGCTTGACCGTCAACAAGCACCGTATAATTTTTGATAACTTTCGTATTCTGTAAAAGTTGTCCTTTAAATTGAATCGTTTGGCAATACAAAAAATTATTTGCCATGAGCCAAATTATTATTATAAAAATTTTAGGAATCATGGCTAATGAATTTGAAGCGTCATTGAAGCATAAGAAGAAAGCGTTTGCTCATTATTGTAGCGCAAAATATTTTTTGTATAAACCCGAATCCTGCTTTCGTGCCCTTCTTTAAAAGGCAAGTTTATTCTAAAATTTCCAAAAGCATCTGTTGTATCTCTTGCAAAGCCGTCTTCAAAAATTATGATGGCATTACTAACGGTGTGGCCTATATGATCAATTACCATTCCTTTTATTAAAATGGAATCAGGTTTTTTACTAAGATGCAACTCCACCGGAATATTATCACCATTAATTTTTATTTGTTGTGCATTGCTGTAATATCCATCCACCTGCGGAATTATCGTAATTTCTTTCCCTTCAAAATCGTTTGGTATATCTGTAAATTCTGCCAGGCCGTTTTGTATTATCTGGCTGTCGGGTTTATTCAATAAAATTTTTATAACACCGGAATTTATTAATTCATTTTTTGTTGTATCGCCAAAAACAGTAATTTTTAAATTCGTATATCCTGCTACCGGACGAAAAATATATCCCATATAAATGATGAGTGCGAAAATCACTACAGGGCCGCCTAATTCAAGGGTTCCGCCATATACTTTACCCGAATATTTTGCATGAGATTTTAGCGCACCCGATAAAAATGCAGCAGCAATAAAGCCTACAATTACTAAAAGAAAAAAATAAACCGGAGTGGAAATATTTTTGAGTGTGTCATTAAAAAAAATAAAAAAAAGCGCTGCGCCAATAAAAACAATAAAGCCCGCTGCAGAAATGAGCGCCCATGTAAGAGATGATACCTTTGTATTCTTTGGCTGCATGTCGTTTATAATTTAATTTTCGACTGTCTATAAATATAATGCAGAAACTGAAAAAAAGGAAATGAGTGTGAAATAAATTATCAGAAAAGCGAAGTGCATTACTTTCTCATAAATAGCTTGCAACGTAAATTACCGAACTGCATTTTTTTATATCAATTACAGCTTTTATATTTGAAACGCCTCCATTGATAAATGCTTTCGCAGGATGCGACTTTCCCGTTTTATATTGCTCGCTCAACATGCTTACATAAAAACTATCGTACCACATTGGTTTTATTAAATCAATTTTCAATCTATGGTTCTCTAATAAAATTTTCATTGCCATTGGCGAAAAATGATACAAGTGCCGCGGCACATCATAAGCCGCCCAAAATTCTTTATAAATTTTTGCATCATAAGATGTGTAATTTGGCACAGCAATAAAAAGTTTTCCATCTGGTTTTAATAATTTTTTTAATTGCTCAATATAATTATGAAGCTCATGCACATGCTCAAGCACATGCCACATCGTGATAGCATCAAAGCTTTGAGCAGGCAATGAAAATAATTTTTCAGAATTTTCAATATTCAATTGATACAATTCCTTTGCTTTTTTTCTTGCAGCATTATCAGGTTCAAGTCCTGTAATATTCCATCCGGATTTTTGCATAATGTTTAAAAATGCTCCAGTACCGCAACCTATATCCAGTATAGCTCCTGTGGTTTTGCCCGTTTGTTTTTGTATTATTTTTTTCTTTTGAATAAGAGTTCGGTTTCTTACTTTATGATACAATTTATTAATCAATCCTTCGCTGGTATCGCTGTGCGAAATATAATTTTTTGATTGGTAATAACGACCAATATTTTCTTCGCCCGGAACATTTTGCGTAAACCGGAGCGTGCAATTATTGCATTGTAAAATTTCAAACTGCTCTTGCGAAACGGTAAAGTCTTTTGCAAAAAAAACCGGAACTATATTTTTTTGCCCGCAACAGAGGCACGCATCGTAGTAAATCATTTTTTTATCGCTTCTTACAAAGAAAATATAAAATCCTTAATACTCCATTTTATATATGACTTCATAAAAAGATTTTGTTTTTCTTTATATTTAATTTGAATGAATTTTACAAAAATGAATTGGGCAGCTATCAGAGAAAAATTAAGGCACACGGGTTTTTTTATTCCTTTTCGTGTGCATTTTATTTTGGTAATCGTTGCACTTGTGTTGGCAGCCGTTTGGCTAAAAAAAAATAATGCCCTTCCTGAAACTTCCCGCACTGCCATTATTAATGTTTTCATTGTGGTTACTTTTTGGTTTGCTGTTGCCATTCTTATTTTTTCTTTGTTAAGCGCTTTTATTCCCTGGATATTTTTTTTATTAAGTAAAAAAAATAAAAAAAGTTTTTTGCAAATAAAAACGCCGCAAAAAGATGTAACCAATCAGCAAAATGTACAGGTTAATATTTCACGCATT
>JAICZH010000176.1 GCA_025933775.1 Chitinophagaceae bacterium | reverse complement strand
TTTGGATATCCGCAAAAAATATAAGCCTTCTTTTGAAAAAATTCTGGGCCCTGAAAGATTAAATGACCTTTATAATGCTGAAAGGGATTTTAGAAAAGTATTGATTCAGCGGCTTAAGGAAAAAGGGAGATAAGCGAATCGCAAAATAAAATTTGTTGTTATTTATAGGTTTACTGGTTTTTGTTGCATAAAAAAAATGGCGAAGACAAGATAATCTTCGCCATTTTTAGAAACAATTATTTTAATAAGAATTCAGCTTTTTACTTGGGCATCTCAAAAATAGAAGGATCTACAGCCTTGTTTTCTTCTATTTTAGTCACAGTATTTTTAAAATTGAATTGGCCCATATCCATTCCGGAGCTGTAGGCCATCATTATTCCAAAATCAGTTTTTTTATAATCTGAATAGCTGATAGTCATATTTGCTGGTTGCCCTTGCATTTCAACAGGTCTCACCTCCTGTATAATATAATTGGTAGACGGATCAATATAAAAAGTGCTCACTGCGCTATCTTTATTAGTATATTTTATTTTGTAAGCATTTATGTCTCCAACTTTTTCCTGGCCTTGAAGTTCCACTCTAGCTCCCCGCTCTGCATAATTAAATAAAGGATCAGGAAGATAGATTGCGTCTTCACTTAATTTATATTGTTCATCAGACATTGCAGTTGCCGATGTGGAACCCGCAAATGGATTGATACTCCATCCGCTTTTATCTGTGGCTACTTGTATAATTTGCTGACCATTAAAATCCATTACACTTTTGGAACCTTTCCCATTTAGAATAGTGGCCTTGGAAGAAGCTTCGTTACCCATTATTTCTGTAGTGCTTTCTACATAAACAGAATTTAAATTTGAAAGTTTTTCTTTGCCTCCTATAGCCTCTATGTGCTTCGCGATAATATCATCTGCAGTTTGGGCATTGGAAGCAAAAAATAATAAAAGAGCTGTGAGGGAGAAAAGGAATTTTTTCATTTTTCTTTAATTTGAAACTAAAGATATTAAAGTTTAATATTATTTCTATAAAATTTCAAAGGACTAATTTTTTACTGCTATAGTTACCTTCTATCCGCCGGCAATAAATTGCGTTGGTTAAAAATATATGTGGCGTTTTTATCTTTGAACCAGTCAATCATTTTTAAAACCGCTATTATATTTAACCCTATGCCAACTGGAATGCCGATAAGATAGTCAGTTATAGAAATTAAATTTTTTGAATAAACGACATAAAAGAAAAAGCAAACGCACGGAGCTAAAAAAATCCAAATCGTTATCATTCCTGCATTATAAAATGTCTTTACTTTTATATTAAAAACAAAAGTGTGAACAATGAAATTTCCTAACGAAACCATAATTACTGCAATGCCCAGCCAGATTGTTTTTTCGCCAAACAAGGCAGCCATGAAATAAAACAACCAGCCAACTACTATGTTTACAATTAAAGCATTATTGGTATTTAAAGGATAACGGTCGGACACATGTCACTTTTAAACATCACTTTGTTCATCATTCCAGGGAAAGTGCCGGACACTCGGTATTCTTCCAGTTGATGAAAAAATAAGGAAACCAATTCAGATACATCAGTAGCTCGTAGCCGGTAAAAGTTTTAAAATTAATCCAAATGAAAATTAAAACGATCAGGGATAAAAATCCCCCCGAGATCGTACCAGTGATTTCTTAAGAAATTCATTTGATTTATTATAAATAATTTAAAATAAAAATCTTTACTAAAACTTCGTTTACTGGTGGCCGTTATAGTACAAATGAGGGTTTCATTTTCAATACTTTTTTAAAAACCGGGCAGCTTGTAATATGTGCGCCCTGTAAATATCCGGTGCTCATCAAAAATTCATTCACAATTTCGCCACCGGTAAATCTGAAAGTGTTTTTAAAAATCTTTACCCATTCTTCTTTCGTCTTCGGATGATGATGTTCAATCCATTTTTTGAAAGAACCATATTCTTTTTGCAATTGCAAAACGGTTTTTGCATTTTCAATAGCTGCATTTATTTTAAGCCGGTTACGGATGATGCCTGCATCATTCATCAGTCTTTCAAAATCTTTTTCTTTGAAAGAAGCAATCTTTTGTATGTTCCAGTTTTTATATGCCTTGCGAAAGTTTTCCTGCTTGTTTAAAATAGTGGTCCAGCTCAATCCTGCCTGGTTGATTTCGAGGATTAGTCTTCCGAATAGCTCATTATCATCTTCTATCGGAAAGCCGTAAAATTGATCATGATAAATTCGGTGAACATTGTTTTCATCCATTATCATCACCGCTTCACAATAAGAATTTGGTTTATCCATTCGCTTAAAAAAGTTGCTGAAATTAATTAAAATTTAAACACTTGAATTTATTTTTAAATATTCAAATATTAACAGTAAATGGACAAATAGTGATGAATTTTATTTTGCCTTTTAAAGATAGTGCTACCGGCCATGACTTGTTTGAGGATAACCAGAGGTTCCCCCCAAATAAGAAATTTTGACTGGTTACCTTAAATCATTTTCCTTCATGTATTTTTTAAGTGAACAAGAG
>JAICZH010000038.1 GCA_025933775.1 Chitinophagaceae bacterium | reverse complement strand
ATTATTTATGCTTATGACTAATGGAATTGGGGCATTTCTCGGGGGTGAACTGAGCGGTATGGTAGTAGATCATTTTACCTTGAATGGAGTAAAAAACTGGCAAAGTATATGGTTTACTTTTGCAGGGTATGCCTTAGTGTTAGGTCTTACTTTTCCCTTTATTTTTAAATATAGGCATGATCCCAATGCAATTGAAAATATTCATCCGGAACCTTAGTTGGAAACTGAAAAGTAAATAAGACTAAACATTGCATAACTAAAGAATTAATTTAAGGACTAATAATTATAAAAGCGTTTATGCATGACCGTTAGATTACTCATCTATTATGAGGCTCAATTTTAGTTTCCAAATTCTTAATTCCTAATTTTTAATTCTTCTTATCTTTCTGATAAATTTCATTTTTTATGAAAAAAATTTTCAGGATAATTCTCATTCTTTTAATTATTGGACTTGGAATATTTTTTTATACGCATTTTTATTGGGAGTTTGGAAGCGGCACCAAAGCCGGCACCCTCAACACTTTCATGAAAAAGGGTTATGTTTTTAAAACCTACGAAGGCAAAATTATTCAAAGCGGTTTCAAAGCAAATGTGCAAAGCAATGAATTTAATTTCAGCGTTACCAAACAAAGCGTTGCTAACACTTTATTGAACAATGCAGGCAGAGAAGTGGAAGTACATTATATAGAATATTTCGGCGCTTTGCCCTGGCGTGGAATGGAAAAATATATTGTTGACAGCGTTTATGAAGTAAGAAACGGCGATCAAAAAATTAACGGATTAAGCCCGCAATAATAGCATAATAGCTATATTTATTTTACCCATATTTTTTTGATTTGGAAATTTGAAAATAATTTGGTTCCTTTGTTAACCATTTGGTTAAACTGTATGGCAAAAATAAAAATAGAAAAATCTACCGAAGATAAAATCCTGGCTGCTGCAAAGAAGATATTTATTTCAAAGGGAATGTTTGGCGCCAGAATGCAGGATATTGCCGACGAGGCAGGTATTAATAAAGCCTTGCTGCATTATTATTTCAGAAGTAAGGAAAAATTATTTGAAGTTATTTTTATTGAAGCTGCACAAAAGTTATTTCCTAAAATTAACTCCATCTTTGAATCGGATATGCCCTTGTTTGAAAAGATCCGTAATTTTTGCGAAGAATATTTAACCGTGATGATGGAAAACCCTTACCTGCCTTCATTTGTCGTAAATGAAATTAACCGTGATCCGCAAAATTTTATAAAAAAAATATGGAATAAACAACATTTTCCGAAACCTCAAAAGTTTTTAGAACAAATTGAAAGGGAAGTAAAAAAGAAAACAATTAAAAAAATAAGCCCTTTGGATTTATTGATCAACCTGATTTCCTTATCCATATTTCCCTTTGTGGCAAAATCAATGATTCAGTCGGTAATTGGATTGGATGAATTACAATTCAGGGCTGTGATGGAAAAAAGAAAGAAAGATATCGCAGAATTTATTATTGCTTCCATAAAAAAATGAAAAAATTATGTATTGTTTGACTAAACGGTTAAATAAACTGGTTAAAATTATTGCTTTAATTTTTATTACGATTTCAGTGTCTAAAATTGATGCACAGGTTATTTCGCGCCTTATGCTTTCACAGGCAAATGAATTGGCACAGCAGAATTATCCATTAATAAAACAAAAAGATTTAATTGCGCAAACGACTAATCTGAATATTGAAAATTTAAGTAAAGAATATCTTCCTCAATTTGCTATTAGCGCACTGGCGAGTTATCAATCGGACGTTACAACGCTTGATGTGCCCATACCAAATTTCAAATTTGAACCAATAGCCAAAGATCAGTATAAAGTGATGGCAGATGTCAATCAATTAGTTTATGATGGCGGAATTATTAAGCAGCAAAAAGAATCACAGCGTTTAAATGAAGAAACGGAACAACAAAAAATAGAAGTACAATTATTTCAATTAAGAGAACGAGTGAATCAATTATTTCTTGGTGTTTTATACTTAGATGCACAAATAAAGCAGGCAGGGCTTGTACTACAGAATATTCAAATTGGAATAAAAAATGCAGAAGCACAAGTAAAGAATGGAGTAGCGCTTCACTCGAGCGTGGATATTTTAAAAGCAGAATTATTAAAAAACCAGCAGCACATTATTGAACTGGATGCCTCAAAAAAGGGAATGATTAAAATGCTGGAATTATTTATCAATAAGCCTTTGGCGGATAGTGTTGTTTTTGAAAAACCGATAATTCAACAAAATATTTCTGATACCATAATTAACCGCCCCGAAATAAAATTATATTCAGATCAAAATAAATTTTTTGAACAACAAATAAAATTAATTCAAACAAAAAATAATCCAAGGCTCAGCTTGTTTTTCCAGGGAGGATATGGAAGGCCAACATTTGATTTTCTAAAAAATAAATTTGATTTTTTTTATATCGGGGGTATACAGATGAACTGGCCTTTGGGCGGCCTTTATACCCGAAAAAATGAAACTGAGTTAGCCAAAATAAATAAGAGAACCGTTGATATTACCAAAGAAATTTTTTTGCTTAATCTTAAAACACAATTAACACAACAACAATCAGAAATTGATAAATTAAAAGCGCTTATTTCAACCGATAAAAATATCATTGCCTTACGGTCAAGCGTAAACGAAGCTGCAAAAGCCCAACTCCAAAATGGAGTGATTACCGTGAATGATTATTTGAAAGAAATAAATGATGAAAATGAGGCCAGTCAAGCGCTCATCACACATCAGATACAGTTGCTGCAGGCGCAAATTAATTACCAAACTATTTCAGGGAATCAATAAAAATTTTTTCATGAACATAAAAAATTTATCCGCAACTATTTTTATTTTTTCATTTATTGCTTGCAATAATAATAAACATCAGTCTGATGCATCGGGAACTTTTGAAGTGGACGAGGTAGTAGTTTCTTCTGAGGCAACCGGGAAAATTTTATCGCTGAATATTCGCGAAGGTGATACTATTTCAAAAGGAGAAATTGTGGGAGAAATTGATACGATAAATCTTGCATTGCAAAAACAGCAAATTGAGGCAAGCATTCAGTCGCTTGATGAGAAAACTATTAATGTTGCGCCGCAAGTGGATCTGTTGAAAAAACAATTGGCAGTGCAACAATCGCAATTGCAAAATTTATTACATGAAAAAAAACGATTTGAAAATTTGCTGAATCAGGATGCGGCAACGGGCAAGCAGGTAGATGATATAAATGCAAAAGCAGACCTTGCTAAAAAACAAATAGCGGTAACGCAACAACAAATAAACGTGCAGCGCAATAATATTTCAACACAAAACAAAAGTATTATGAGTGAAAAAAATCCTCTTGAAAAAAATGTTGCGCAAATAAATGAACAGATAAAAAAATCAAATATTGTAAATCCGGTTTCGGGAACTGTAATTACAAAATATGCTGAAGCAGGTGAATTAACCACAACAGGCAAAGCGTTGTATTCAATTGCTGATTTGTCTGAAATGACGTTGCGGGCGTACGTTTCAGAGACGCAGCTTTCTCAAATTAAATCAAACCAAAATGTAAAAGTATTGATTGATAACGGTAACGACGGTTACAAAGAAATGAATGGAATTATTACATGGATTTCTGATAAAGCAGAATTTACTCCGAAAACAATTCAAACAAAAGATGAAAGAGCCAACCTTGTGTATGCAATAAAAATAAAAGTAAAAAATGATGGTTATTTAAAAATTGGAATGTATGGTGAAGTAAATTTTAAAAGTCCCTAAATCCTGAAGGGAATTTGACAAAATTTGTTCTAATTCAATTTTTTTTTGAACAAGTCATAAATAAAATTTTAGAAATGCCATCTGTTAGCGCAAAAAATATTGTAAAATTTTATGAAACAAAAAATGATAAAATACAGGCGCTGTGCGGTATTTCATTTAATGTAACAAAAGGGGAATTGTTTGGTATCATTGGTCCTGATGGCGCAGGTAAAACATCTTTGTTCAGAATACTTACTACTTTATTGCTTGCAGATAAAGGCGCTGCTTCAGTAGATGGTTATGACGTGGTGAAAGATTTTAAAGAAATAAGAAAAATAGTTGGGTACATGCCGGGAAGATTTTCGTTATACCAGGATTTAACTGTTGAAGAAAACCTGGAATTTTTTGCAACGATATTCAACACAACTATACAGCAAAATTATGACGTAATAAAAGAGATATATATTCAGCTCGAGCCTTTCAAAAAAAGAAGAGCCGGAAAATTGTCGGGTGGCATGAAACAGAAGCTGGCTTTGTGTTGTGCGCTCATTCATAAGCCATCTGTTTTGTTTTTAGATGAACCTACAACAGGAGTTGATGCAGTTTCACGGAATGAATTTTGGGACATGCTGAAAAAATTAAAACAACAAGGCATTACCATTTTAGTAAGTACCCCTTACATGAATGAAGCCGCATTGTGCGATAGAGTTGCATTAATGCAGTTGGGTAAAATTTTATCAATTAATTCTCCTGCTGAGATCATTAATCAATTTAAAAAAGATTTGTTTGCTGTTCGCTCTTCAAAAATGCTTTCATTATTAAATGATTTAAAAAATTTTAATGAAGTGGAAGATGCTTATTTTTTTGGGGCCTATCATCATGTGGTGATGAAGCATAAAAATGAAGAGCAGGATTTGAAAAATTATTTATCGAAATATTCAAATGATAATTTGGAAATAAAAAATATACAGCCGGATATAGAAGATTGTTTTATTGAATTGATGAAGCAATCACACGAAATCGAATTACACTAATTACTCGAATTTATTTTACATTATTAATTCGTGTAATTCGCGAACAAAATTTATGTAATACAAAAATAAAATTCGTGTAATAAAATAAAATAAAGATGAATGAAAACAAAGCTATAACGGTAGATAAACTTACCAAAAAATTTGGAGATTTTACTGCTGTTGATGCCATATCATTTGATGTGAATGCAGGTGAAATATTTGGTTTTCTTGGCGCTAATGGAGCAGGCAAAACCACAGCTATGCGCATGCTTTGCGGCTTATCGTTGCCTACTTCTGGAACGGCCACTGTGGCTGGTTTTGACGTATATCATCAAACCGAAAACATAAAAAAAAATATTGGTTACATGAGTCAAAAATTTTCTTTGTATGAAGACCTTACTGTGAAAGAAAATATTAATTTTTATGCTGGCATTTATGGAAAAAGCAATCAATTTATAAAAGAAAAAACATCTCAGGTTATTGCTAATCTTCACCTGGAAAATGAAGTGGATAAATTAGTGAAGTCATTACCGCTCGGATGGAAACAAAAAATTGCTTTTTCAGTTTCTATTTTTCATGAACCGGAAATTGTTTTCTTAGATGAACCTACCGGCGGCGTGGATCCTATTACACGAAGAGAATTTTGGAGCATGATTTATAAAGCCGCGGAAAGTGGCATCACCATTTTTGTTACCACGCATTATATGGATGAAGCAGAATATTGTAATCGCGTATGCATAATGGTTGATGGCCACATTAAAGCAATGGATACGCCGCCGCAATTGAAGAAAAGATATAATGCAACTTCAATGGATGAAGTGTTTTTAAAATTAGCAAGAAATGCAGAGAGAGCGCAAGCTCCCTAACCCCGAAAGGGAAACAAGAAACACAACTGTATGCTTTCATTAATAGTTTACCATAAAAGTAAAGTGGATTTCTGTTTGTTGATTTTGTAATAATTAGAAATTTTTTTTAGATTTTGTAATTAAAAAATGTACTTAACCCTTTTTGTTTTTTTGAAAAAAATAAAAAAACATTATGAAACAATTTTTATCATTTGTAAAAAAAGAATTTCATCACATTCTTCGCGATAAGCGTACCATGTTCATTTTGCTGGGAATGCCGGTTGCACAAATAATAATTTTTGGTTTTGCATTAACCAACGAAGTGAAAAATTCTAAAATTGCCGTACTTGATTATTCTCACGATGTAGCTACCACTGCAATTACACAGCAAATAAATGCAAGCAAATATTTTGAAATAAAAAAAAATATTATCAATTATAAAAATATTGAAGCAGCATTTAAAACAGGAAATATAAAAATGGTGGTTGTATTTCCAGAAAACTTTTACGAGGATTTACAACATTTTAATAAAGCACAAATTCAATTGATTGCTGATGCATCGGATCCTAATGTTGCGAACACACTTACCAATTATGCCACTGCCATTATCATGGATTATCAAAACCGGATTACCGATGAAAGAAAACTCCCTTACAGTATTCATACAGAAGTAAGAATGCTCTACAATCCGCAACTGAAGGGCGCTTACAGCTTTGTACCCGGGGTAATGGCAATGGTGCTGATGCTCGTTTGCGCAATGATGACGGCGCTTACCATTGTACGCGAAAAAGAAACCGGAACTATGGAAGTATTATTGGTTTCGCCGGCGCAGCCTTTAAAAATTGTAGTGGCAAAAGCAGTTCCTTATTTACTATTATCAATGATAAATATTATAAGTATTTTATTACTGAGCGTTTTTGTTTTAGGCGTTCCAATAAATGGTAGTCTTTTATTATTATTAGCTGTTAGTTTTTTATTTACGCTTACCTCTCTTGCACTTGGGCTGCTCATTTCATCAGCAACAAATTCTCAGCAAACAGCGATATTCATTGCATTGGTTGGGTTGTTTTTACCAACAGTAATGCTAAGTGGGTTTATGTTCCCGATAGAAAATATGCCATTGCCGTTGCGAATCATTTCAAATATAGTTCCTGCAAAATGGTTTTATACCATTGTAAAATCGGTGATGATAAAAGGCACCGGCATTTTATTAATATGGAAGGAAGTGCTCGTGCTTACGGGAATGATGCTTTTCTTTTTAGCATTAAGTATTAAAACATTTAAAATAAGACTTGCATGAGGACGTTGAGATTTTTACTGCAAAAAGAATTCAAACAAATATTTCGCGATAAAGCCATATTGCGTATTATTTTTTTAGTGCCAATTGTACAATTGCTGGTATTGCCATGGGCTGCAGATTATGAAATGAAAAATATCAACATTACTGTTATTGATCACGATCATTCTCCTTATTCACGTCAATTGATTTCTAAAATAACTGCATCAGGATATTTTATTTTGCAGAATTATACTGCTTCTTATAAAGAAGCATTAATTGATATTGAAAAAGATAAAGCAGATATTGTTTTAGAAATTCCGGCTTCGTTTCAAAAAAATTTAATTACAAAAAATGAAGCAAAGTTATTTATTGCTGTAAATGCTATCAATGGTGTAAAAGCTAACCTGGGCGGCGCTTACGTGAGCTCTATCATTCAAAATTTTAATCAGCAAGTGCGTATGCAGTGGATACAAATGCCGCGTTTCAGCCCGCAATTAAATATTGAAGTGGTTCCATCCAACTGGTATAATCCGCAGATGAATTATAAATATTTTATGGTGCCGGGCATACTGGTAATTTTAGTAACAATGATTGGTTCCTTTCTTGCTTCATTAAATATTGTAAGAGAAAAAGAAATTGGAACTGTTGAACAAATTAATGTAACGCCAATAAGAAAATATCAATTCATTTTAGGCAAACTCATTCCATTTTGGATTTTGGGATTAATAGTGCTAGCAATAGGATTAGGCATTTCAAGATTTTTTTATGGAATTATTTCTGCAGGAAGTTTATGGGTGGTATTTGGATTTGCTGCGGTATATCTTCTTGCAGTGTTGGGATTGGGATTATTAATTTCCACATATACAGTCACCCAGCAACAGGCCATGCTTATTTCATTTTTTTTGTTGATGGTTTTTATTTTATTGGGCGGTTTATTTACTTCAATTGATAGTATGCCTCATTGGGCGCAATTGGTTACCAGAGCGGATCCTGTTTCTTATTTTATAGAAGTAATGCGAATGGTAATTTTAAAAGGAAGCGGCTGGGCTGATATAAAAAATCAATTATTGATTGTGCTTGGCTTTGCCATTTTATTAAATGGTTGGGCGGTGGTAAATTATAGAAAAAGATATTAGTACGCAGGAAATGCCATTGGTTAAAATTTAGAACTTAGTTACAAAAGATTTTTTCATTGTGTCATTATGACGCATTGTATAATAAAAAAACCCGGCTCTTTGGAAACCGGGGATTCTTTGGGAAACAGAGATTACTATTTCAATGCCTCTATTTTTTTTACAAAATTGGATTTGGGTTGTGCGCCCACTAATTTATCAACCACCTTTCCGCCTTTTACAAAAAGAATTGCAGGAATACTGGTAATTCCATAATTTATACTTAGCTGCGGATTTTGATCCACATTCACTTTGCCGATATTTACCGAGCCGTCATATTCTTTTGAAAGCTCTTCTACCACCGGGCCTATTGCACGGCAAGGGCCGCACCATTCTGCCCAAAAATCAATCATCGTTAATTTTTCCGAATCCAAAACCTTTTCTTTAAAGTTTGCATCAGTATATTCTGTCGCCATTTTATATTGTTTAATTGTTTAATTGTTATTTGCCTATTTCCAATTGCTCATTGCCTATTGCAAAATTACGCCCATTCTTTTCAAAATGTTGAGATGGCATATCCACATTATGTTAATTCTATCTGAACATCCAATTCTGGCTTCTGTTGCAGATACATCGCCATTTCGTCATTCATTTCAAAACCATTTTCGAAGGTGCACATGCCAAATCGTAAATGTGATTTGCTATCATTAATACAAAATTTTAAAGAAGAATTTCCGGGAAAACGATGCGCATTTTTTGTTACAAAATCAATCAATTCTTCTGAAATATTTACAGGCTCGGTTTCAATTTGTAATTTTTTTGTGCATGATTTCATTAAAGATTCCAAAAGGGAAATATGTAAAACTTTAAATTCATATTCTGATTTATTGTATCGCTGCCTGAACATTCCTGTTAAAAAAAGTACCATTCCCTCTTCGAAGTAATTACTGAATTTTACATAATCATCGCTGAAAAGCATCAGCTCCATTTTTGATGTATAATCTTCAATAGAAAGCACGCCATATTTATTTCCGTTTTTTGAAATGCGATGTTGTGCATTACTAACGAGGCCGGCTATACGAAAATTTCTTCCCGGGTTGGGATGCAGATTTACGGCTTCTTTAAATTCATTAAACTCAGCAATGGAAGTAAGCCCATAATGTTTTAATTGAAAAGAAAAATTATCAAGCGGATGGCCACTCATAAACATTCCCGTTACTTCTTTTTCGTAATCTAATAATTTAGTAAGCGGCCATGGCTCGCATTCTGCCATTGGCGGCGGTGTTACTTCACCCATTTGCAAATCACCAAAAAGAGTATTGGTGCTGCTTGAAAGTTGCGCCTGGTATTGGTTTCCAAAACGAATAATTTTTTCTATACCATTAATCGAATCGCCCGGAGCAATAAAAAAATATTGCGCCCGGTGAATGTTTTTAAAACAATCGAAAGCGCCCGCATAAGCAAGACTTTCAAGTGATTTTTTATTTACCGTTCGTTGATTTACTCTTTTAATAAGATTATAAATAGAATTAAACGAGCCGTGCTTTTCTCTTTCTTCAATAATTGCTTCGAGCGCTGCATCGCCCACACCCTTCATTCCGCTAAAACCAAAACGTATTTCTCCATTTTTATTTACAGCAAATCCTTTTTGCGATTCATTAATATCCGGCCCCAAAACTTTTAATCCCATTCGTTTACATTCTTCCATATAAAAAGTAATCTTTTCAATAGAGCCCGCATTGTTTAAAACCGCCGCCATATATTCGCTGGGATAATGCGCTTTTAAATAAGCAGTTTGATAGGCAACTAAGGCGTAGCACGTGGAATGAGATTTATTAAATGCATATTGCGCAAACGATTCCCAATCGCTCCATATTTTTTCTAATTTATTTACAGGATGATTATTTTTTTTAGCGCCTTCGATAAATTGTTCTTTCATTTTATCCAACACAGAACGTTGCTTTTTTCCCATTGCTTTGCGCAACATATCTGCATCGCCTTTGCTAAAGCCAGCGAGCTTTTGCGACAGCAACATCACTTGTTCCTGATAAACGGTAATGCCATAGGTATCTTTTAAAATTCCTTCCATTTCAGGAAGATCATAATGAATTTCCTGCCGACCGTGTTTGCGTTCAATATAATCAGGAATGTATGCAATTGGGCCTGGACGAAACAATGCATTCATTGCAATAAGATCATTAAATGTATCGGGTTTTAAATCTCTTAAATATTTTTGCATCCCTCCGCTTTCAAATTGAAATGTAGCATTGGTATCAGCACGTTGATATAGTTTATAAGTTTTTTCATCATCAAGCGGCAACGCATCAAGATCAATTTCTATTTCATGATTTTGTTTTATTAATTGCAATGCATTTTTTAAAATGCTTAATGTTTTTAATCCCAAAAAATCCATTTTTAAAACGCCGGCGCTTTCAATATTGCTACCATCAATTTGTGTAAGCCACAGATCAGAATCTTTGGAAGTGGCTACTGGTATGAGTTCCATCAAATCCTGCGGCGCAATAATAATAGCTGATGCATGTATGCCGGTGTTTCTTACAGAGCCTTCTAAAATTTCCGCCTCATGCAAAACTTTGCTCCGCATATCCTCACCATTATAGATGTCGCGGAGTTTTTTTATGTTATCAATATCATCTGCGCCCGTTCCTTCTTCTGTTAATGATTTTAAACCTGTGAGCGGAGATTTTAAAACTCTTCGCAAAGATGTGCCCGGCCTGTCAGGAATTAATTTTGCTAATGCATTACTTTCTGGCAAAGGCAAATCCATTACGCGTGCCACATCTTTAATGCTCATCTTTGCAGCCATAGTGCCGTAAGTAATAATTTGCGCTACCTGGTTTTTACCATATTTTTCTACTACATAATTTAAAACTTTTTGTCTTCCTTCATCATCAAAATCGGTATCAATATCCGGCATTGATTTACGATCAGGATTTAAAAATCTTTCGAAAAGTAAATTATATTTTATGGGATCAATATTGGTAATGCCAATACAATACGCCACCACAGAACCAGCAGCAGAGCCTCTTCCGGGGCCTACAAATACATTCATTTTTTTTCCTGCAATAACAAAATCACTCACAATTAAAAAGTATCCGGCAAAGCCCATCGTTTTTATGGTGAACAATTCAAAGTTGATGCGCTCTTCAATTTCGGGAGTAATTGTTTGGTATCTTTCTTTTGCACCGGTCCATGTTAAATGTTCTAAATATTCTTCCTGCGAATTAAATTTTTCAGGAACAGTAAAGTGTGGTAATAAAATATCTCTTTTAAGATCGAGCACTTCAATTTTATCAATTACTTCATTGGTGTTATCCAATGCCTGTTGCAGATCATCAAATACCGAAGTCATTTCCAAAGTATTTTTAAAATAAAATTGATTGTTGGGAAATGCAAAGCGTTTATTCTTCACCGTTATATCATCATCGGCAAATTCTCTTATGGCCGGTGTTGCCTGTTTTTCGCCGGTGTTGATGCATAATAAAATATCATGCGCATTAAAATCTTTTTCATCTACATAATGCGAATCGTTGCTCGCAATAACCGGCACATTATATTTTTTGGCAAATTTTATTAAAACTTTATTTACTTTTTCCTGCTCTGGAATGCCGTGCCGTTGCAGCTCTACATAATAATCTTTTTGAAAAATATTCAGCCACCATTTAAATTCATTCTCCCCTTCAGCTTCGCCTTTTTTTAAAATAGTTTGCGGCACCAACGCGCCGAGGCAACAAGTGGTTGCAATTAATCCTTCATGATATTTATGAATAAGCTCTTTATCAATTCTCGGATATTTTGAATACATGCCTTCTATATAACCAAGCGACGTAAGCTTTACTAAATTTTTATAACCCGTATTATTTTTTGCCAATAATATTTGATGATGGCGCGGGTCTTTTTGTTCTTTGGTAAATTGTTTTTGATGCCGATTTTCTGTTATATAAAATTCACAACCTACAATTGGTTTTACTTTTAAAGAACCATCTTCATTTTTTAAAGTATGGGCATGTTTTACAAATTCAAAAACGCCAAACATGTTTCCATGATCGGAAATTGCAAGCGCCGGCATACCATCTGCAATGGCTTTATCATAAAGCGCTTTAATAGATGCAGCGCCATCGAGCAAAGAAAACTGCGTGTGTACATGGAGATGAGAAAACTTCATATTTGAATAAAAAAAAGCTTTTGCAAATATCGCAAAAAGCTATGGAGAATTTTTTTCAACTTACTCACATAAAATGTAAAACTTTTTTTAAGTGAGTTGTTATAATTGAAGATGGCATCAAATTTTAATAAATTTTTTTTGCATTTTTATTTTTAGAAACTTATCTTCGTTACGTTTGAAAAAATAATTTTTAATTTTTTTCGTTTGTAAATAAATCTACGCTAACACTTTTTTTGAAAGTTAAAACATCAATTAAAAGCGTATTTACGTAGATTTTTTTTAATACCCCAATAACCCAACCGATGAATAAACTTAAAACATTTGGCATATTGATTTTACTTGCTGTAACTGTTCAGGTTTCAACAGCTCAAACGAGCGTTAATGGTATTGCACCCGGCGCTTACAAAACAACTCCTAATTTTATAAACGATATTTCATTTACGCCAAACGGTATTTTACTTTCAACTGAAAGCGGTGGAAGCAAAAGTGTAAAAGCAATTCCTGCGCCTGTGGTTGTAAAAACAAATAAAATTAAAGAGGCGACAAAATCTATTATTGAAACTCTTTCAGGCCTTCAATATAAATATGCAATGATGCTTAATGTAGAAGTGGAATCTTTAAAAAATCTTTCTTTATTCAGTTTTATTGATGATTGGTTTGGCACCCGGTATCGCATGGGTGGCACTACTAAAAATGGAATTGATTGCAGCGCTTTAACGAGTACGCTTTTGCTTGCTGTGTATGGATTTGTTGTGCCCCGAACTGCACGCCAGCAATATAAAGTAACTGCACATATTAAAAAAGATGAATTGAAAGAAGGAGACCTTGTTTTCTTTAACACGCATGGCGGCGTATCGCATGTAGGTCTTTACCTGGATAATGATTATTTTGTTCATGCATCGGCGAGCCAGGGAGTTACCATCAGCAGCCTTGATGACAGTTATTATGCAAAAAGATTTATTTGCGGAGGAAGAGTAGAACAAGATTAATAATTATAGGATTCATTATAAATGAAAAAAAGAGATTGGAAACAATCTCTTTTTTATTGTAAAAAATTTCCATCATAAAAAAAGATTAACTTAAATTACTTTATGGAAAAAAAATATCCTTTTTATTTCAGGTTTACGGTTACTCTTTTTGGGATCATTCTTTTTTTGTATGCACTGTATATTGTGAGAGGCATTATGATTCCGCTTGCATTTGCATTAATGATTTCTATTCTCTTAAATCCATTTGTAAATAAACTTCAGCAAAAAAAAGTTCCTAAAATAATTTCAATAATTATCGCGCTTATCCTTGCCATACTTTTTGTAGCGGGGGTAATGTTTTTTGTTTCATCGCAGGTAGTAAAGTTTTCTGCTAACATGGGTACGCTGGAACAAAAATTTCATCATCTTTTCAGGCAGTTGCAATTTTGGCTCGAGAATAATTATTCATTAACGTTAGCGAAGCAAAATGAATTGCTTGCACAAGCCGGCAATAGCTTAAAACCTTTGGTGGCGCAGACTCTGGGAACCGTGTTAGGAACTTTAAGCGTAATTATTTTATTGCCTGTTTATATTTTTCTGATTCTCTTTTATAAAAAACTTATTCTGAATTTTTTGTATGAAATTTTTGCAGAAAAAAATTCAAAACAAGTAGGCGCAGTATTGGACCAAACAAAAAAAGCGATACAAAGTTATATGATCGGCTTATTGCTTGAAGCGATTATTGTGGCTACGTTAAACTCCGTTGCGCTTCTTATATTAGGCGTTCAATATGCTATTTTATTAGGCGTTATCGGTGCTATTTTAAATGTGCTTCCTTATATTGGCGGTATTGTTGCTATTGCGCTGCCTATCATCATTGCCACCATTACCAAAAATGGTTACATCACACAAATAGAAATTGTAATTGCATATTTAATCATCCAGTTTATTGATAACAATATTTTAGTGCCGCGTATTGTATCTTCTAAAGTAAAAATTAATGCACTGGTGTCATTGGTAATTGTATTATTGGGCGCAGCTATCTGGGGCTTATCAGGTATGTTTTTATCAATTCCTTTTATTGCAGTTCTTAAAATTATTTTCGATCGGGTGGATGAATTAAAACCGTGGGGCAAAATTTTAGGCGATGAAATTCCGATGTATCACAAAGGCCAGTTATGGAGCAGGCTGGGCAGAAGAAAAAAATCTTTATCAGAAACAATTATTCAGGATACAAAAACATAAATTATTTTTTCTCAAACGATTATTTAGAAGCTCACCAAATGAAGCGCAATTTTTGTTTTGTAAATTTGCAATGTGTGCATACAATTGTGAACCTTCATTTTTACATAAAAAAATAAATCGTAATTATGAAAATCGAACAAATTTATACAGGATGTTTGGCGCAAGGAGCTTATTATATTACCAGTAATGGCGAAGCAGCAATTATTGATCCGCTTCGCGAAACAGAGCCTTATATAAAAAAACTTAAAAGAGACGACGTTACTTTAAAATATGTTTTTGAAACTCATTTTCATGCCGATTTTGTAAGCGGCCATATTGATCTTAGTAAAAAAACTGGAGCGCCCATTGTGTATGGACCTCAGGCTGCGTGCGAGTTTGGTTGCATTTCTGCAAAGGATGGTGAAGAATTTAAAATTGGAAACATTACTATTAAAGTGTTGCATACACCAGGCCATACCATTGAAAGCACCACCTATCTTTTAAAAAATGAAAACGGTAAAGATTATGCAATTTTTAGCGGCGATACTTTATTTTTAGGAGATGTAGGTCGCCCCGACTTAGCGCAAAAAGCAGTTCATATAACTCAGGAAGAATTGGCAGGTTTACTTTATGATAGTTTGATGAATAAAATAATGCCATTGGCTGATGATGTAATTGTATATCCTGCACACGGCGCCGGAAGCGCTTGCGGAAAAAACATGATGAAAGAAACAACCGATACACTTGGCAATCAAAAAAAAGTGAATTACGCCTTAAATCAACCGAACAAAGAATCGTTCATTAAAGCCGTAACTGATGGATTACTTCCACCACCGGCATACTTCGGGTTAAACGTTGCTATGAATAAAAAAGGTTATGAAAGTTTTGAATCTGTTTTAAATCATGGAATGAAATCTTTAACGCCGGATGAATTAGAAGCAGCAGCAGAAAATTCAGAAGCCTTAATATTAGATACAAGAACTGCAGAAGAATTTTCTAAAGGTTTTATTCCGCGATCCATCAACATCGGTCTCAATGGGGATTTTGCGCCGTGGGTGGGTACATTGATTGTAGATGTAAAACAACCATTATTATTAGTTACAGATATTGGCAAAGAAAAAGAAACGGTAACCAGATTAAGCCGGGTTGGCTTTGATAATATTTTAGGACATTTAAACGGAAGCTTTGCTGCATGGCAATCTGCAGGCAAAGAAATTGATACGGTGGAAAGAATAACTGCAAAACAATTTGCCACCGAATTGGAAATACCCCTAGATAAAGTGATTGACATAAGAAGAGAAAGCGAATATGCTATTGCGCATGTTAAAGAAGCCTATAATAAACCTTTGGATTATATTAATGAATGGATAAAGGATATCACTCACGAAGATCATTTTTATATTCATTGCGCAAGCGGCTATCGCAGCATGATAGCGGCGTCTATTTTACAAGCGCATGGTTTTAGAAATTTTTCTGAAATAAAGGGGGGCTTTAAATCAATAAGCGCTACCACGGTTCCCAAAACAAATAAAATATTTCAAACTAAAATAATGAAAGTATAAAATTCAGTTTTTTATTTTTTAAAAAATTATTTTATCATTTGTTTAAATTTTTTTAATTCAGCAATTTCAATTGAAGAAAGCGGCTCATTATTTTCATATTTCGCTTTTATAAATAAAACTCTTTTGTGAAGTGGATATTTGGCAAGTATGGTTTCTATTAATATGCCTGCTTCTTTATTTTTTTCAAACAAGGGCGCAGGTGGCGGCAGTTCTGACTTGTAGCGGGTAGGCATTCTTTTTATAATGGCTTCGAGCGTGCCCAATTTACTTATGGATATGTCTTTTATTTTAGACGCTTTGCTGTGCAATCCCTGCAATTGTCTTTTACTCAGGCTTCCGCGTTGCCGGTATTGTTTGTAAAGGCTTATAATAAATGATGAAAGAGGATACGCCATGATGCAATCTTCCAGCAAGTCATTAATAATATCAATTTTTTTATTTGAATTCATTTTAAGGAAAAAAAATTTAAATTATATTCTTTAAAGATTCATGAAAGTGGGCGGTAGGACACCTCCCACGGCAACTCCCGTTGGTGACTGCACCAACGGCCGTATTGATTCCGGTAAAAAATAAATTAATCATTTTTTACGGATTCATTTTTTGATACAATAAAAAATGTTGTATAGGAAGAAATTCTCCATCAAGCGAAAGCTTAAAACCATTTGCAGCCATTTCTTTATTGGTTTGTGCAATACTCATTTTATGTAAAGGTAACACCGGTATTTTAGGATCTTCTGCCCGGTACTCGAGCAATAAAAGCTTACCATTTTTTTTGAGCGACTTACTTATATTATGCATCATTTCTTTGGGATACTGCAATTCGTGATATACATCAATAAGAATGGCAAGATCAATAGAACTATCAGGCAAGTGTGGCGATTTTGCATCACCTTTAATCACTTCTACATTCGATGCGTCTAATTCTTTTTTTTGATCATTCAAATATTTAATTAACTCATCTTGAATTTCTACAGCATATACTTTTCCCAAAGGAACTTTTTTTGCAATTTTAAAAGTGTAATAACCCGTGCCAGCGCCAATATCGGCAACTACGCTCGTTGGTTGGAGGTTCATTTTTTCAATCGCCAGTTTCGAATTTTCTTCTTTCTGCCGGTCTTTCCTGTCGAGCCATGCAGCGCCGTCTGCATCCATTACCTGTGCAATTTCACGGTCGGCATAAAATTTTCCTGTACCATCCGCAGAGCGGGGTTTATAAGTATAATTTAATTGCGGATTTACAAACGGTTTATGATTTTCTTCGGAAGAGTTACATTTTCCGAAAGAGAAAAAAATAAAAATTGCTAAACCTATTGCCGAAAGTTTCATAAGGAGTGAAGATAAATTATTACTGCTTTTTATTCGAAGTTAATTTTCAAAAATACCTGCTAAAAATGAAGTCTTTTAAAAAATTTGTTCCCAAAAGTTTTTGCAGTATTTTTGCACTCCTTTTTTTAAACTTATTTCACAATAATTTTTGTGAAAAAAAAGATTTGGTAGCTCAGTTGGTAGAGCAATACACTTTTAATGTATGGGTCCTGGGTTCGAGTCCCAGCCAGATCACTAGCCTCTGTAATGCAGAGGTTTTTTTATGCCATACACTTATATTTTATACTCAACAAAGATTAATAAGTATTATGTGGGAGCCTGTATTGATATAGAACGAAGATTGAAAGAGCACAATATTGGTCATTCAAAATTTACTTTAACAGGAATTCCCTGACAACATTACTTTCTCTTCACCTTCCTGTTTCAGCGGAGGTTATTTTATACAATATAAAATGTCCATCCCTTAATTATATAAAAACATCCACACTTATAGAATGTAATTTTTACCATAATTAAATTATTTATAAGTAACGGGTCATAAATAGATGCTTTTTTAAATAAACTTCATTAATATTTCTTTTTTAAGAAAATTTTGCATACTTTTTGAGTATAAAGAAATATGCCACGCATTTATGTAATTGACGATGATATTGACTTGCTGAAAGTAATAAAATCACTTTTGCTAAAGAAGGGGTATAACGTATCTACTTTTAATGATTGGAAAGACGCCCATCGCAATTTGAAAATTTCTGAGCCCCAATTAATTTTGCTGGATGTTTTTCTATCAGGTATTGACGGGCTTGATGTATGCCAGAAATTAAAGAGCTCACCCTATACCCGACATATTCCTATACTTATTTTTTCAGCCTTTCCACGCATTGCAGAAAGCGCTATTCACGATTATGGCGCAGATGATTTTATTGCCAAGCCTTTTGAAGTGGGCGATCTTATAAAAAAAGTTCATAAAATTTTATCAATGAAAGGAGCAACCGCTTAAAACTTTCTTCTAAGAAATTTTAGATCTTAATAAACTTTCAATAGTACTGCATGGTATTAAGAATGGTTTTTCTGTAATAGTAAGATGTAAATTTTGAGCTACTACATTATAATGTCCTTTTATTAAGTTAGCAAAAACCGATACTTGAAAATTTCCTGAATTAATATCGCCGCTGAAACTCCCATGCTGGCTTTCCACTGCAGCTTTTGCTTTTGCTAAAATGCTATCGGCATTACCTGTAAATGGAATAATGAATTGACATGTAGACATTGCGCAATGTATTTATATGTTTTATAAAAATCTTTTCAAAAAAAAAATTAAAAAAAGAAACCGCCTCTAAGAGACGGCTTCTTTTGATATCCAAATCCCATGATTTATTCAATTAACTAAACAAACCACCTTTTTTTAATTCACGAGTTCCCTGACCTATTAAAAATCCATTTTGATAAATTTCTACTTTATAATTTCCTTGTTGAAAATTTCCCGGTGCAAATGAAAACTGTACATTTTTTGTTTTAGCAGTTTCAATTTCTATGGGCAATTTGGTTGTAAAAGCTTCATCGCCATTTTCACGCGTAGTGAATGTTCCTGAATTTAATGATTGTTCAGAAATGGGTTTGCCATCAGGGCCTATTACTCTTACAAAAACATCGGTAGTGCCCGGTTGTGCAATACGATTGCTCACATCAAATGATATCACGAGTTTATCTACACGATTGGCTTTGGTGGTAACTTTTTCTTTACCGCCGTTTCTTACTTTAATAGGAGTTATGGCAATGTTAGATGCATTTAATGTAGAAGCGACATCTACTTTTTGTGCAAGGCTGTCTTTAGTAGCCGTAGTTGCTGTAAGATTCTGATTCAACTGTTCTTTTTCCTGGGTCAACGTTGCTTTGTCCTGGGTTAAAGTTTGATTGTCCTGAGTTAATTGTGCAATCTGTTGTTCCATTCCGGTTATCTTATCATTAAGGCCGGCGATAAGATTTTTTGCTTTATTTAATTCGGCAGCGGTTGCATTTTTTTTGTTTAAAATGCTGCGGATTTCAGCTTTTGTTTTTGCAATTTGCTTTTCATCACCTGCAAGTTTACTTTGCAGGTTTGTATTAAGTGAAGACATAGAATCAAGGCGGGCCAATGATGCATCAAAGCTTTTTTGTATTTCACTTTTTTGATCAGTTACCGTAGCAATCTGTGTTTCCTGCTGATGGATGGTGCTTCCGGATTTATTATTATTAACGACTAACGCGATAATAGTGCCTGCCAATGCAATCGCTAAAATTGCTATAATAAGATTTTTAAAATTTTTCCGTGGTTGCTCAACTTCTGGGGTTGCCGTAGGAAAATTGTTTGTGCTCATAATTTTTTTTGATTTTTGTTTGAAATATTTTTTTAAATTATAGCTGTCTTAGAATAGGTTAAAAACTTTAATAAAAATATTTTTTATTGTTGACCCTTTAATTTCCATAATCGTGCCATTTTATTTTAGGATTGAAAAGTATTGAATAAAGTGCATTGTATGTAATTGGTTTCTAAAATTTTAAAAACAAAAAATTATTCATGTTAAAAAAATAGAAGGGAGATTCGGATCATAAAAAAAATAAAAATGGAAGTTTTTAAAACATAATCTCTTTAAAAAACTTACAAACAAAAAATAAAAAACTTCAAAAATCGCATGGGTGATTTTTGAAGTTTTTTTATTTAAAACAAAATCAAAATTTAAGGGGTTACATTTCCATTTTGAATAAATTTAATTTGAACCGCTTTTGTAGAGTCTGTTGATTGGGGCTGACCAACTAATAATATAGTATATATCTTTCCCTGTTCCACAGCAATGGTGCGGCTTGCATTCAAGCCCGATTCTGCGTTTACATTTATAGCAATATTCCCCGGAGCAATGCCTTTAAAACCGGAAACACTTGCAAACGATGACACATCACTAAATACATTAATTCCATTGGAAGCAATGGTAACTATTGGCTGCTCCGAAGAATCCGGGATGGCATCTACATAACGTACAAATGCCTGCCCGCTTGCCGATGTAAGGCTATCGAAATTATCTTTCGTAATTATATTTTTATATTTTCCGTTAGCTCCTACAAAAAAAACAGAATAAAAAGCGCTGTCTTCAAAAAGCTGTGAAGTATCAGCCAAGGGAGTTTGAGACGCAAATTCGTAAGTGGTAATTTTTTGATTGCCGGTATTTACGCTGCGATAATTTCCTGTAAAGCTGGTATAGCCCAAGGGCTCGGTTGTAAATGCTTTACCGGAAACATTCACTCCCACAGAAGGCTGATCTGGAGCGAGATTGAAAGCCATGAGACCGGCAACTGCGTTTTGCGAAATCTTATCGTGATTTTTAATACAAGCGCTTAATAAAATGGCGAATAAAAAAAATCCGGACAAAGGGATTAGGATTGAAAATCTTTTTTTCATTGTAAGATTAGTTTAAATAGGTGACGAATAAATTTACATTAATGAAGAAAGAATGATGCCATGAATCATTAATAAAAGTTAAAAGAGATAAAATTTTTTGATTTATTTTTAAAATATTTCAAATACTAACGGTGAAGCATAAACGCAGTTTTACTTTTATCTTTTTGTATTCAAAATAAATATGATTTTTTCCCGAATGTTTCACTCTATATTTGGCTTTTTATAAAAATTAAAACTAATCTCAAAGCGATTGCTGAAAAATTATTGATATGAATAATCGAAACTATGTGCTGCCCATAATTTTAGTAACATCGCTTTTTTTCTTATGGGGGCTTGCGTACGGTCTTTTAGACGTGCTTAATAAACATTTCCAGGAAACGCTGAACGTTACCAAAGAACGATCTACTTTGCTACAGGCAGCGTATTTCGGCGCTTATTTTTTAATTGCGCTCCCGGCAGGAATTTTTATGCAAAGAGCCGGTTATAAAAAAGGAATTATTACAGGGTTGCTCTTGTATGCAACAGGCGCTATTCTTTTTTATCCGGCTGCGCAATATGAAAGTTTTCCATTTTTTTTGCTGGCATTATTTATTTTGGCAAGCGGGCTTACATTTTTGGAAACCGCCGCCAATCCATATATTACGGTTCTTGGAAAAGCGGAAACTTCTGAATTTCGATTAAACCTTGCGCAAAGTTTTAATGGCGTAGGATCGGTTCTGGGGCCAAGTATTGGCGGCGCATTATTTTTTGGAATTAAATCAACTACTAATGCTTCTGCATTAGATACTGTGAAATATGTTTACATAGCAATTGCTGCAATTGTGTTACTGGTAACGTTTTTATTTTTTAAAACACCAATGCCTGAAGTGAAAGAAGAAGAATTGGTAATTGATAAAAATGAACATGCCGGAAAAAAATTATTTCAACATGCGCATTTTGTTTGGGCAATTGTTGCACAGTTTTTTTATGTAGCTGCACAAGTGGGCATTGCTGCGTTATTTATAAATTATTGCACCGAAAAAAATGTAGGTATTAATAATGAGCGGGCCGCTTATTTGCTTTCAGGGAGTCTTGTGTTGTTTACTGTGGGTAGGTTTGCAGGCACTGGGCTTATGAAAATCATAGCGCCCAATAAATTGCTGGCATTGTATGCAATTATAAATGTTTGTTTATGTGTTATCGTGGTTTTAGTTCCGGGAATTATATCGGTGTATGCATTGATGATTATTTTCTTTTTTGAATCAATTATGTTTCCAACCATATTTGCTTTGGGTGTAAAAAATCTGGGCGTTTATACCAAAAAAGGAGCGTCTTATATTATCATGTCAATTGTAGGAGGGGCGCTGGTTCCCGTTCTTATGGGCTCGTTGGCGCAATCGCATTCCACTTCTTTTTCATACATCGTTCCTATAATATGTTTTGCAATTGTATTTATTTTTGCGATATATGGGTATAAAATAAAAAAAGTGAAATGAAACAATATTGCTTAACGCTCGATCTTAAAAATAATTTGGAATTAATTGCCGGATATGAAGAACATCATAAAAAAGTATGGCCCGAAATTATTGATTCAATAAAAGAAGCGGGAATACAAAACATGCAGATTTATCGTTTTGAAACAAGATTGTTTATGATAATGCAAACAGATGATAATTTTAGTTTTGAAAAAAAACAAAAAACTGATGAGCTTAATGCAAAAGTGCAGCAATGGGAACAATTGATGTGGAAATATCAGCAACCTTTGCAGGGAAGTAAGCCCGGAGAAAAATGGAAACTAATGAATAAAATTTTTGAATTAAATCCATTAAAAAATGTTTCAGCTAAATAATAAAACAGCAATTGTAACCGGCGGTGGTAGCGGAATTGGCAAAGCAGTAGCTTTATTATTTGCAAAGCAGGGCGCCGAAGTGCACATTGTAGATCTCAATGAAACAAGGGGCAATGCCACCATTCAGGAAATAAAACAAGCCAATGGAAAAGCGTTTATGCATCCCTGTGATGTTTCTATTCAGCAAAAAGTAAAAGAAGTTTTTAATAAAATCGGAACGCTTGATATTTTAGTAAACAGCGCCGGCATATCCCACATCGGCAATTTAGAAAATACATCAGAAAAAGATTTTGACAGATTGTATTCTGTAAACGTAAAAGGTGTTTTTAATTGTATGCAGCCCGCTATTGCAATAATGAAAAAAAATAAAAAAGGTGTTATTCTCAACCTTGCTTCTATTGCCAACAATGTGGGGCTTGGTGATCGGTTTGCATATTCAATGACCAAAGGTGCAGTATATGCAATGACTTTGTCAGTTGCCAAAGATTATGTTCATGAAGGCATTCGATGCAATTGCATTTCTCCGGCACGGGTGCACACGCCATTTGTAGATGATTTTATTAAAAAAAATTATCCGGGTAAAGAAGATGAAATGTTTAAAAAATTATCTAAAAGCCAGCCGATTGGGCGAATGGCAAAGCCCGAAGAAATTGCCGCTCTTATTTTATATCTGTGCTCTGATGAAGCATCTTTCATTACAGGATGCGATTACCCGATTGACGGCGGTTTTATCAAATTAAATAATTAAAAAAAATATACATGAAACTCATACGTTTTGGTGAAATCAATAATGAGAAACCGGGAATTATTATTCATGAAAAATATTACGATGTTTCATTGTTTGGCGAAGATTATGATGAACATTTTTTTGAAACAGATGGCTTAAGCCGTTTGAAAAAATTTATTGATTTGAATGGTGATGAATTACCCGAAGTAAAAAATCTGCGTCTATCCCACCCCGTTAGTCGTCCTTCCAAAATAATTTGTATCGGATTAAATTATGCTGATCATGCAAAGGAAACAAAAGCCAATATCCCAACCGAACCAATTATTTTTTTTAAATCAACTACGGCTCTGTGCGGCCCTTACGATGATGTTATTATTCCAAAAAATTCTTTAAAAACAGATTGGGAAGTTGAACTGGCGCTGGTAATTGGCAAGAAGGCTTCTTATGTAGATGAATCGAAAGCATCAGAATATATAGCCGGTTATAGCCTGCACAACGATTTAAGCGAACGCGCTTTTCAATTGGAAAGAAACGGGCAATGGGTAAAAGGAAAAAGTTGCGACACCTTTGCACCACTTGGTCCTTTTCTGGCAACATGCGATGAAATACCTGATGTAAATAATCTGCGTTTATGGCTCACCGTTAGTGGAACAAAAATGCAGGAAAGCAATACCCGCAATTTTATTTTTAAAATTCCTTTTTTAATTTCTTACATCAGCCAGTTTATGACTTTGTTGCCCGGAGATATTATTTCAACCGGAACTCCTGCCGGCGTGGGTTTGGGCATGAATCCACCGGTATATTTAAAAGCAGGCGATGTAATAGAATTGGGCATTGATGGTTTAGGCTCTTCAAAACAAAATGTAAAAGTGTATGCGAATTGACGCCCATCAGCATTTTTGGAAATTTGATCCGATTAGAGATAGTTGGATAACCGATGAAATGGCTTTGCTTAAAAAAGATTTTCTTCCCAAACATCTTCAACCGCTTTTAATTGAAAATAATTTTGACGGATGTGTTACAATACAATCCGATGAATCAGAAAATGAAAATATTTTTCAACTGAACCATGCAGAAAAATATGATTTTATAAAAGGTGTTGTTGGATGGATTGATCTTCGCGCAAACAATATTGAAGAAAAACTTTCTTATTATGAACGATATAAAAAACTAAAAGGTTTTCGTAATATTTTACAACACAAAAAAAAAAGGAATACAATGCTTGATCCTGAATTTTTAAAAGGCATCGGCGCCATGCAGTCATTTAATTATACGTATGATATTCTTATTTTTCCGGATCAATTAAAATTTATAAAACAATTGGTGGCTCAATTTCCAAACCAAAAATTTGTAATTGATCATTTGGCAAAGCCAAATATAAAAAATAAAAAAATTGATGAATGGAAAAAAGATATAGAACAGGTAGCGGTACTTGAAAATGTTTATTGCAAAATCTCAGGATACACTACTGAAGCGGATTTGCAGCATTGGAAGCAAGAAGATTTTATTCCTTATTTTGATGTAATTGTAAATGCATTTGGAGTAGAACGAATTTTGTTTGGTTCGGACTGGCCAGTATGTTTATTGGGCGGTAATTATAATGTAGCGGTTAATATTGCAAAAAAATATTTTTCATCTTTTTCAAAAAATGAACAGCATAAAATTTTTGGAAACAATGCAATTGAATTTTATAATTTATAAATATGGATCTTCAATTAAGAGATAAAGTAATAATAGTAACAGGCGGCGCAAAAGGAATCGGCGAAGGAATTGTAAGGGTGTTGGCTGCTGAAAAAGCGATTCCGGTAATTGTAGGAAGAAATGAAATTGATAATAAAAAATTGTGCAACGACTTATCTGCTGAAACAGAAATATTTCAAATAAAAGCAGAACTAAGCAATCCGGAAGAAAACGAAAAGGCAATAAATGAAGTAATAAAAAAATATGGCCGCATTAATGGTCTTGTAAATAATGCCGGGCAGAACGATGGAGTTGGACTTGAAAATGGTAACTATGAAAAATTTATGGTAAGCCTTCATAAGAATTTAATTCATTACTATTTAATGGCGCATTTTGCATTGCCCTATTTAAAAAAATCAAAAGGCGCTATTGTAAATATTACATCTAAAACAGCAGAAACCGGGCAGGGAAATACTTCTGCTTATGCCGCATCCAATGGGGGCCGCAACGCTTTTACAAGAGAATGGGCGGTAGAATTATTGCCATACCAAATAAGAGTAAATGCCATTGTAGTGGCCGAATGCTGGACGCCTCAATACGAAAAATGGATTGCCACTTTGCCCAAGGCTGCTGAAAAATTAAAAGAAATTGAATCCCGCATTCCGCTCGGCAACAGGATGACAACTGCAGAAGAAATTGCCAACATGGCGGCGTTTCTTTTATCAGAAAAATCAAGCCACACCACAGGTCAATTGATTCATGTAGATGGCGGCTATGTGCATCTGGACAGAGCATTATTAATGAAAGAATAGAAAATTTTTTATTACTAACGGTAACGCCTATACGCTATTTTTTATTATTCACCAGCATCCATTTGGCAGTTTCATAAATAGCAGAAGTAAGTTGTGAAAGATGATTCATAATTGAATCTTTTTGCGCAGCAGGAATGTTTAATGTATTTGACCGTATTGGCATTAATTCTTCTTTTTTTATACGAAGATTTTTTACAAAATAATAATCATTGGTAACCACGCCGATATTTCCTTCATCATGGTGAATAATAAACGCTGCATTTGTTTTATTGTTTGAATGAAGCGCATCTCTTCCTAATGTGGTGTTGGTGTATGTCATGTGAAGCATTCCGGCAAGAGTTGGTAAAATATCAATCTGCGAAACCACTTCGCTTCTTTTTTGCGGCGTTATTAATTCCGGTGCATAAAATAATAAGGGCACATGCTCATCACTTAATCTTCCTGATGTCCATGCATCTGGATACATTTGCGAAGCTTCGCCTTCCACGCCATGATCGCCTACAAAAACAAAAATGGTATTATTGAACCAGCTTTGTGTTTTTGCCGCTTCAATTAATTTTTTAAAACAATAATCGGTATAGCAAAATGATTGAAATTCTTTCAGCGATTCAAAACCATATTTCGTCAATGTATCTTCATTTACATTTCTTTTTATAAAATCACTGTCTTCTATTGGAATGCTGTATGGACGGTGGTTGTCGGCTGTTTGAATAATTGCAAAAAAAGGTTTTGTTTGTTTTGAAAAAACATTCTCTGCCTGCATAAAAAGATTTTTATCGCTGATGCCCCACACATTTAATACAGGCGATTGATAAGAACCTTCCTGGTATAAATGAAGGCTATCAATATTTTTTACAAGCCCTTCAAAATTATTGAAAGAACTGCTGCCTCCTAAAAAATAAAATTTATTATAATCAGTAAAATCATTAATGATGGTATGTTGATTAATTGCTTCAGGATTGCGTGAAGAAAATTCTGAAAGCTGCACATCGGGCGTACCGGTAAGAATAGCAAAAATGCCGCGTGCCGTTCCGAAAGTTGGTGTAAAACAATAATTAAAAAACAAGCCGCTATCACATAATGAATTAAAATAAGGAGTGGTGTTCAATGGGTTGCCGCTCATGCTGCTTTTGTACATGCTAAAACTTTCGCAGACCACCAAAACCACGTTGGGACTGCTTTCAAGCGCCTTGCTATCGGGAAGAACTGTACGCGAATAATTTTTATCAGCAATACTTTGCGAATCGAGTTGCAGAAAATTAGCAATTACCGGAAAATAATATTTTGCTTTTGCATCTTCAAAAGATGGATTGCGGAATTGCAATGTTGAAAAAAAATTTTGCAGCGGATTTAAAGCGACATACGATTTAAAATTATCATTGAGTTGAAAGGCATCTTTCCATTTTAATGGTTTAAAAGAAAAAATTCCATACAAGCACCAGGCGAGAAAAAGTATGATTACAATATGCCAGCTTTTTTTATAAATTTTATCTGTATTCAAATTTCTTTTTGAAGTTTGTACGTGTGTTTTTTTAAAAACTTTAGTCATAAAAAAAACGGTAAGAACCAGGGCAGCCAGCATCCACATCATCGGGTAGCTTTGCCAAAGCATTTTAAAAGATATTACCGGGTCTTCTGCAAAATTGAGCGCGCTTGCATTGATGCGTGTATGATTGTAACTGAAGTTTCCAAAATCAGCGGCGAAAAAAAATAAAACTATTAATGTTGCCACAGCGAGATAGTAAGACCATAAGCGCTTATTTCGTTCGGAAAAAAAAGGAGAAAATTTCGGATACATTGAAAGTATAGCAATCGGCAACAAGATCATTGCAATCCATTTCACATCGAAACGAAACCCAAGCCAGAACGAAGGAAACAAAGATGCAAATGAAACGTTTGCTGGCTTAAATAAAAAAACTGTTGCAATACGAAACAGTGTAAATATAAAAACGTAAATGAGCCATAAAACAAAAATCCATTGAATAGTTAATGGAACTGTTTTTATTAATTTGGCTTTTACAATCATACGTAAAAAGGTACAAATATACCATCTGTGAATAATTACTATCATTGATTATTTTTAGATGTTACTTATAGTCTTTGATTTATAGTCAACCGTTAATGACTTTTGCAAACGTGGATATAAAACTTAAAATCGGCCAACGCATAAAAGAGCTTAGGGAAAAACAAGAGATGTCCCAAAAGGATTTGGCTTATGCGGCGGATTTAGATAGAAGTTATATAGCAAGTATTGAAAATGGCCAAAGAAATGTATCGGTTATAAATGTTGAAAAGATTGCTATTGCTCTTGGTATAACTATGAAAGAATTTTTTAAAAGCAAAGATTTTGAGAATACTTCAACAAATTAAAACAGACATAAATTTAAGAATTGCCGATACAATAAACAATCCATTGTCATTACCCGAAGCTTTGGAAATTATTAAGATTGCAATTGAGGATGTAATTTTTTCTGGCGGAACAGCAGGAAAGAACTCTTTAATTACTTCTCAACAAATTGTAAATCTTTTGCATGAAACCATAAAATCATCCTTGGTTGCAGAAGGTGTTAATCCATTACACATCCGCCCATTAATTGGAAATGCAAATCCAGAAATTGTTTTAGCCGGTTTTTTAAAATTTAAAAAACAAGATGTGTGCGTATTTCCTAATATTTTGCAGCCACATCAAGAACTTCTCGATTTTAATGGATTGTATAATACAAGCACCACTGAACCATATGGCGAATTGTTTACGGAGCACATCTTGTCAATTAATCTTAGAACACAACTCAGCAGTTTGGGAAATAATATTGACACTATGTTTGAAAGAACGTTTGCAGAACCCCTAAATCTGCATAGAAGAGTTCCAAAGATGGTATTAGGAGAAATGTATTTGATTTCAGTAAAAGAATTAGATTCAAAACAGATAGCAATTAATAATCCTGTTTACTGCAATTTTACACCTGCTACTGCAAGACAATTGGAAAGATACATTAAAGGTTTTGCTGCATTAAATTTAAGAAAAGGCCAGCGAGATGACGATTTCAAATATGAAAGGGCAACTCTCATAATAGCTGATTTTTCTCAAAATCCAATCAAGATTTATAGCACGACCCAACAATTAATTCATGATAATTTATTACCGCCTAATTCAACCGCATCAATGGACAATTTGCAGTTTGAAGGATTTACAAGAACGCTACTTGACGCTTATGAAAAAAGATTTGGAATAGATATTTTTAGCTGATACTTTTCAATTAAAAAGTAGTTTATGTCTTGCTGTAAATTTAATGAACGCAATATTTCTATTTCTTCTGTTGATAATTCTGGAATAGTAAAATTTTCTATAAAATTTTTTTGATAGCAAGGATAACCCCCTTCAATCGCCACACTTGTTTTACTGATGTAATAGTGCATTACATAAGAGTTGAGAATTTTTTGAACAATGTCAATATTTTCAACTTTGTTAATTGGATTAACAGCGCTTGCAAATAAGGAGTTTTGAATTTTGACTTCTCTGAAAAATATCCCGTATCCATTGGTAAAAAAAGCGTCTGTTTCTTCAATAACAATGAAGCGTGGTTTTTTGCTGAACGTTGGATTTAAAATTCTTTTACCTGCCTTTGTTAATCCCTGTGTACGACCCCAAACATAAAACGGATCAAATGTTACTTTGCCTCTATCTCTAGACAAAAGATTTTCTTTTTCTGTCAAAAGGTAAGCATAACATTTAGGAAATTTATTTTTAAAATCAGCTTCTGAAATTGGGGTTGCAATGTCTTTTTTTATATTGTAGGGACAAATAATCCTTCTCGTATTTTTTTCTGCTTCTTCTTGTGTTTTAAAGTCTGATATTTTGTGTACAGGTCTTGTTATTTCCTTTTCAATTTCAAATATTCCGTTCTCTGTATGCTTTATATAAAAGCAATTCTTTTCCTGGCTTCCATCTATAAAATAAATTTCGTCTTTAAGTGTGGCTATGCCCACGCAAATATCAAAGAGCTTTCTAATAGGCGTACCAATTGTTTCAATGATTTTAATGTTTTGTTGCTCGTCCGTTTTTAGCAATCGCCATTTTTTAATATCCATGTCTTTAATATAATTGGGAGAACCATTAGCGATTTGTAGAAAATCTTCCGGCTTATAACCATCTTGTATTCT
>JAICZH010000121.1 GCA_025933775.1 Chitinophagaceae bacterium | reverse complement strand
TGCGGCTTTTGTTAGGTAAAAAAATAAAAATAATTATCCAGAATCATGCTGAAAAACCTTTTACCGGAATAAAAAAGTATTTGCAACGCATAGCCGACAAATATATCAACGCATATTTTTTTGCTGCTCATGCTATAGGCACAGAATGGGTAAACAAAGGAAATATTGCCTCAAAAAAAAAGTTACATGAGATTATTGAAGTATCGTCTGTTTTCTATCCTATTGATAAAATAATTGCGAGATTAAAAACACACGTTACCGGCGATCCTGTTTTTTTATGGGCAGGAAGGCTTAATGAAAATAAAGATCCTTTAACCGTTGTAAATGCTTTTTTAAAATTTCTGCAGTTTCAGCCAACGGCACAATTATACATGATTTATCAAACAACAGAATTGTTGTCAGCAATAAATATTCTTCTTAATGATAAAAATAGTATAGGCGGGGCCGTTATATTGGTAGGAGAGGTGCGGCACGATGAAATGTTGTATTGGTTAAACAGCGCAGATTTTATTATCTCAGGTTCTCATTATGAAGCATGCGGGACGGTAATTTGTGAAGCGATGAGTTGCGGATGTGTACCTGTTGTTACTAATATACCTTCTTTCAAAACTATAACTGCTAATGGCGAATGCGGATTACTCTACGAAGCCGGAAATGAAAATGCATTACTTTCTGCTCTCAGGCAAACTACGAAAATAGATTTGGAAGATATGCGTAATAAAACATTGAAACATTTTAAAGATGAACTTTCTTTTGAAGCGATTGCAAATAAAATTCAAACAGTTATTGTTTCTTTATAATTAAATAATTGCATAACAGCTTTGACGCTATCATCCATTATATAAGGTAATTCTGCCGTGTATTCTGTTTCGGAATTTCCAAGGAGTTCTATAACTTTATTTATCATTTCTTCTTTTGTTTTTACAACATGCCAATGATCAATATCACGCTTCATTGGGTTTACAAAACTTATTACATGGCAGCCTGCATATAAAGCTTCAATACATACCGCTCCAAAACCTTCATAAGAAGATGTGTGAAGCAGAATTTTGCTACGCTGCATTAATTGTAATACTTCAGTGTGCGGTTTTTCGCCAATCAGTAAAACATTTTTTGATAGCAGCATTTTATCAATAGCTGATTGTAAAGCTTCCTTCTGCGGGCCTTTACCGCAAATAATCGTTTTAATTGAGTCGAAATTATTTGAAAGCGATTTAATTATGCTGATAAATATATCGTATTGTTTTAATGAGATAAGAGACCCTACGCCGATTATATCAATATTTTTTTTATGAATTTTTTTTTCAAACATTGATGCATCAATCCCAATTGGCACAACGTGCAAAGGCTTTACTCCATAATTTTTATAAAATTCTTTTGCAAGAAAATCGGACATAGCTACCAGTTCATACGGCTTTGGGCGTATGAGTGAAATATATTTATTTCCTTTTCGCGCATCCTGACCTGATATCCAGGTAAAGTGTTTTAAATTATTTCTTTTGCCGAAATATTTTCCAATCAATGCACATTCGCCGCACCAGAAACTAAATAAACCAACGATGTGATGATTTTTTTTTAGCTCGTCTAATGCACGCCAAATGCGTATCCGGGCCAGCAGCGCTTTTTGTTTTGCATTAAATGGAATGATAAGATTGCCCTGCCATTTGTATGGCGATATAGAAAAAGGATACCTGAAACTGAGCGCAATAATTTTCAAAGAAGGAAAAATTTTATTTAATGATTTTACAAAAATTTGTTGTGATGGAAGACATGCCGTATCCGCTTCATCTTTTGGAAAGCCTGGTGAAAGTATTATTAAAGTTTTTACATCATGCTTCATTTTGCGAATAATTTTATTACAAATTTCATGCTTTCGTTATTGTGCATGATTCATTTTAAGATTCATTTTATTTTTTTGTAAATCTTATAATCATATAAGCACGTATCCTCATAATATTTTTTTGATACAATACGGTTTATATATTGCTGTATATCTAAATCAACAACATTTGTATAGCTTTTAAATTGTGGAATAGCTATCATGGCAGGTTTGTTTTTTTCTAAATCAGAAAACAATTTTTGTTTAGCTTTTAATGTTTGTGTAACATTGAAGTAAACAGATGGTGAAAGGCGCTCTGAGTATATTTGCGCCTGAGAACTATAACCTGCGATATAAACTTTTTCGTCTGAATTGGAATTCAATTTTATCCATAAGCCAAGTTTTTGTTTTAATTCTTCTTCTGTAGGATTATTTGTTGCTGATTTAAAAGAGAAAAAATTTTTTAAAGCAAGAAAAGGTTCCGTTATTTTTGGAAAAAAGATAATTGATAAAATGATAACTGCGCTTTTTAAAGAAATTGTATACTTTTCCAACAAATAGTAAATAGATAAGGCGCTTATTATGGAAAGCGGCGGCAACAGTTCTTTTAAATGAGAACGGGCAAACATTCCAATAATACATACTCCGGTAAAGGATGCTACCAACCACCATACTAAAACATCCAGCTTTCTTTTAATAACAATCCATGCAATTATAAAAGGATAAAATAAAATCATTCCCGAATAAAAAAACTGGTTGATAAATTGTTGCAGTTTCCATGCGAGAGGGTGATCAGTAACACTTCCCCGATTAAAGTTGTCTAAAAAAGAATAAAAAAAAAGATCATGTAGATTAATACCTAATAATAAAAATATACCAATTCCAAAACAAAAAATTATTAATAAACTCAATGCATAAATAAATGCATCTGATTTCTTTTTGCTTTCCAATAAAATTAAAAAAATAATCAATGAAGGCAATGCCGCTGTTAGTTTAAATAGAATAGCAATGCCTGCCATTATACCGCTTAAAAAAAAATGCCTGTTTTGGCTTGCAACGAAATAATAATAATATGCAATGATGAGAAAAGTTATTTCATAAGCCTGTGTTTGAGATACAAATTTTCCATCTGTACTCTTCCATGTTAAAGAAAGCCCATATAAAATAATTGCAATTATTCCCGCTTTATTGTTAGTTAGATGTTTTGTTATTCTGTAAACAAAATATAATCCTATTGATTGGCTAATGATAGCAAGTAAACGCGGAAACCAGTAATTGATTCCAAAAAAGAAATCGGAAATTCCATAAATAATATATATCAACGGAGATTTATTATCAACTCCTCCTGAATAAGGAACGAGTCCATATCTAAACCAATTGCGTCCGATATAATGCCATATTGCTTCGTCAAATGTAAGCCCTGAGTAGGTTGTAAGAAACGCCACCAACACTTCAAGCAAAGAAACTATTATAATTATGCTCCATGGACTGTAAAATATTTGCCAGGATTGTTTAAGCATCCGTGAAAGCAGTTTTTTATAAATACTAATGCAGCATTATAGTTAATCGCTAAAGTTTTGATATGGGTTGCTTCTATTAAATTTATTTCTGAAATCATTGGTATTATTATATCTGAAATGTGGGCCTACTTTTTTGAAACACATAACAACATAAAAATTTTTTAATGAATGCAACGATTGCAAAGAATGGAATGTCATTCAATAAAAACCTGAAATGAAAAAAATTCTCTTTTACTGTATTACTTTATTGTGTGTATTTGGATGCAGAAAAAGTAATAACAATAGTGGCAATCAAAATGCGACTGATATTTTTCCTAATAAAGTTGGCGATACATGGGTGTATCTTGTTAATGACACTACGGTTTCTAAATTTAACGGACAAAGCAGCACGATTGCGCAATACAATATGACTATAACTATAATTGGAAGTGTGCCATTACCCGAAAGCATACATGGTATAAACTTGCCCAAAAATTTAGAAGCAAATATTTGGGTTTACAATTATCCCGGAGTTACAGATACAAATTATGTATTTCAAAAAAATGATACTTTATTTTTTTTCGATATCAATCAACCATCAAGTTCTTATAGCAGGAAATATATTATTCCGTTGAGTCTTCACAATTCGTGGCAGTACACGGTTGGAGGGTTTGGAGAGGTAAATGTTGATTCGCAAGTTGATATTAATGTTGAACAAAATATTTTTTACAATGCATTTCATATTTACGGATTTGGCGGCGTGCCTGATAAAGGTTTTAGTGTAGAGGAATGGATTGAAAATAACGTTGGAATTGTAAAAAGATATTTAAAGACCGAAGACATCAGTCCTGTTAATCGTTTTATAAAATGGTCGCTGTTAGGGTATCACCTTAAATAGGAAATTAAAATCCAATATCCTTTCTTAAGCATCATTTAAGGCTAATGCTTCTTCATCCAAAGAAATAATTTTATCACAAAAAGAAAGGCTTTCTTTGTTGTGTGTAATTAATATAACCATCTTTCCGTTTCGCGCTAATTTTTTAAAATGATTAAGCAAAGCATCTTCCGATGCCCTGTCTAACTCGCTGAACGGTTCATCAAGAATGATAAGATCAGCATCTTTGTATAATGTCCTTGCAATGGATATTCGCTGACGCTGGCCGCCACTTATATTTTTTCCATTTTCTGTAATTAATTTTTCAATGCCTAATTCACTGAGACCTGTTACTTCAATAATTTCTTCTATCTTTTTTTTATTAAAATGATTTTCACTTAACGTTATATTTTTTAAAACAGAATCATGTATAAAAAAAGATTGTTGTTTTACATAGGAAATATGTTTCCAATATTGTTGCCGCTTTTCAGCGCTTACTGCCTCATTATTAAAATAAATATTTCCATGACCTGATTCCAAAAAACCAAGCAATAAATTAATGGAAGTTGTTTTGCCGATGCCCGATTTTCCTGATAAGCCAATAAAATCCCCCTCCTTTATTTTGAAACAAAAATTTTTAAGAACATCTTCATTTTTATATTTGAAAAAAAAATTTTCAAACTCAACTGAATGTAATTTATTATTAGTTGATTCTTTTTTTACCAAATTTTCACCTGTTTGCAACAAATTATTTACAGTAAATTCATACGTTTTCATTTGCCCGGCGCTGTTTAATATTTTTACAATGCCCGGAATAATTTTATAAGCGGCGCCCATGAAAGCGCCTAATGTAATTAACTCAATTGAATTACTGTTTCCTGTAAATGAATTAATCAATATCAAAACAAACAATCCTAAAATCGCAAAAACTTCCATGAGCCTCGATGGCATGTTTTGCAGAGATAATTGTTCTGATAAAAAATTATTAAAGATTGATTGCGTAGCGTGATACCGATTTGAAAAAAAATCTTTTTTATTATACAAATTGCTTTCCACATAAGCTGATAAGGCTTCTTTTAAATGCTGCGAATTTTTTTCGCTTATTGTTTTCGCTTTTTTTCGAATGATACTTAATTTTTTTTTCATTAAAAATGCAGTGAGGATAACCGGCGGCGACAGAATGATAAAAAGAAGCAGAAACAAAACCGGATTAAAAATAAGAATGGCGGTAATAGTAATAAATATTAAAACAGACTGGCTGATAATTTGCAACAATCCCCACAGCACATAATGCGCAAATTCAATAGGGTGCTGGCTGATGTTGCATGAATGTACAGATGAATTAATATTCGAATAATTATTGTAGCTGCTATCAAAATAATTTTTTAATTTTTTTTGAGAAAGCCTTGATGCAATTGCATAAACAAAATGCAATTGCATTCGTAACACATTAAATCCAAAAAAATTTTTTATACAAAAAAAAATAAAAAAAACAGCAACAGGCAATAAGGGATATTTATTGAACCATGTAAATGAACCGTTCAAAAAATCTGTATGCTCTTTTGTATAAAAATTAATCACTAATAAAAGTGCCGCAAGAAATGCAATATCAAGAACACTTGCAATTATATCCAGAGCAGCAAGCTGCAAAAAATTTTTTTTCTCATTGTTGTTGAGAATTGTAAAAATATTTTGTACAAGTTGTTTCAATTTTTAAAATTCAATAAATGATGCAATGGTTAAGGATTGACGCGCAAAACCTTTGTTGGTCCGGGACCAACAAAGAAGTTCTTTTATTTTTTCTCCCAACTTTTATTTTCCCGGTATTTTTTCCCTAATTGAAACACTCTTGAAATATTAAATCCAAATCTTACACTGCCATCATCCCATCTGCCTGTGGTTTCAGAAATAAAAGATTTTTCTGTAATGCCAACTGAATTAGTAAAATGCAATTCGAAAACGTGGCCGCCGGTTCCAATATCAATTCCAACTGATAATACATTATGTGCGCCCGGTGCTTTATCATCGGGCAATTGATAATAGTATTCGGCATTTAAGCTCATTCTTTTAGAAAGTTTTTGAGCGCCTGCAATGCCTATTGCAAAAATGTTTCTTTTAGTATGATTGAAAGAAATATTATCAGTATGAATATACGTGGGCATTAATTGCAACGAAAATTGTTCGCAAAATTTTCTTGCAATAAGCAACTGAAATACATAAGAAGCAGGCCGGGCGTTTATTCCAGAATCTAATTTGATTGGATAATCCTGCGCTTTCAAAGTATTAATGGCAACCGTGGGCACAAAGGAAACGGTAACGGGCATATTCACTGCGCCTGTTGATTGCTTCAATAATTTTAATTTAAAAAATGCATTGTATGTTTTTTGATAAGCGCTATGGCCTACGCCTATCATAAAATTATTGGTGATGCCATAATCGAAACCGATAAGCACATTGAAAGGAGAATAATCAAGACCAAAAAAATTATATACACCTGAATTAAGCGGGCCAAAACGATGTGATATTCTTACATCCAAAACGTGAGAAGGTAAGTTCTCTACCGACTGTCCGTCTATAATTCTTGTATATTGAAATGTAGAAGTTGCATAAACAACTTTATTGTTTCCTGTTTCATTTTCAAGCTCATTCATTAAGTCGGAAGTATCTTTCGCATTTACTTTAGCAGTATCCTGTGCAAATGTTTTTGATGAAACAATAATTATAATTGCAAACAAAAAAACTTTTAAGTTCATAATAAAAATTGAGTTGATTATTTTTTTTGATAATTACATTTAACGCTTACTTCAATGCTTTCAGCAATTTTATTGGTAACAATTGCAGGCACATTTATTTTATAATCTTTTACTGCAATTTTAAATGTAGCAACTGCAGAAATTTTTCCATCTTTTATAATAATAGTTGCCGGCGCATTTATATTTTTTGTAACCCCGTGAATAGATAAATCACCTTTCACATGTACCGGATAGCTTCCATCCTGTAAAGAGTTTGCGGCGCTAATATTATCAATTACTCCTTTAAATGTTGACCTTGGATATTTTTTACTTTCAATATAATTTTCATTAAAATCATCTTCCATTTTTGCTTTTGGAAAATGAAAAGCGTTGTTGAGCAAAGAAAATTGAAGA
>JAICZH010000055.1 GCA_025933775.1 Chitinophagaceae bacterium | reverse complement strand
GCAATAGTTGCATCTTTTTTATTACATCCAATTTTTAAAAAAATATTTTTTGCAAACGAATGTAATGTTGAATATGAAAAATTTTTTGACATGTGGCAAAAGTAAATGTAAAATGATGTTGTTATAACTTTTGGAAATTTTAAAACTTTGCAAAAAGTTTTATTGTTGATGAGTAAAGAATCTATTGCTGACGGGCTGCGGGATGGAAGCGGAAAGCACGGTGAAGGTTTTGTGCATTGGCTTTTGTGCCGGACTTGCAGTGAACAGCCCGAACAGTTGCTGAATAAAGAACTAATGATGACAGCCCCAAATCTTTTTCGATAAAGAAGCATTTTAGATTTTAGGTTTTAGATTTTAGATTTTAGATTTGCGGAAATTGAATTGATTAATTGCATATTGACTATTGAATTATTATGGGAAGAATATTTGAAGTAAGAAAGTCCACGATGTTTGCCCGTTGGGATAAAATGGCAAAACAATTTACACGCATCGGAAAAGAAATAGACATTGCAGTAAAACAAGGCGGCCCCGATGCCAACAACAACGCGGCTTTACGCCGGTGCATCATTAATGCAAAAGCAGTGAACATGCCAAAAGACCGTGTGGAAGCGGCTATCAAGCGGGCATTGGGAAAAGATAAAACCGATTATCACGAAATGTTGTATGAAGGTTATGCGCCGCATGGAGTGGCATTGTTGGTAGAAACTGCAACTGATAATCCAACACGAACGGTTGCAAATGTGCGCATGCATTTTAATAAAGCGCATGGCTCACTGGGCACCAGCGGAAGTGTTGCATTTACTTTTAATCACGTAGGTGAATTTAAAATAAAAAAAAATAATCTGGATGCGGAAGAATTGGAATTTGATCTTATTGATTTTGGATTAGAAGAAATTGGCGAGGATAGCGAAGGAAATATTATTATCCGCACGCCATTTAATGAATTTGGCAACATGAGCAAAGCCCTCGAGGATAAAGGCATTGAGGTGATAACGGCAGAGCTTACACGAATTCCTACAAGCACGGTTGATCTTTCTGAGGAGCACGCCAATGAAGTGTTGAAGCTTGTTGATAACCTGGAGCAGGATGACGATGTTCAAAAAGTATATCACAATTTGAAATAAAAAAACCGCTCCAATAAAAATTGAGAGCGGTTCTATTTTTGACATGATCCCCAAAGCTTATAATTATTTTATTTCTGAATTTTTTCAAAAGTATTTTAAAGAGACTTTGTAAAAAGACTGTGGTTTAATCAGCATAAAAAATTTATAAATTAAAATTTGGTTTATGAATTTTTAGCATTATCTGCATCTATTGTATAATAAGTTTTATTCAGCCCGTTGCCATAGTTTTTTATCTTTAAATAAATTCATTTACATGCAGCTTAAAAAATATGTTAATTGCACAACTTTTGTATTGCTGATTTTATTTTTTTGTTTTCCATTGTATGCGCAAAAAAAGTTAAATGATTATTCAACTGAATGGAAAAAAATTGATGCGCTGATAAATAAAGGACTTACAAAATCTGCGCTTGCAGCAGTTGATAAAATATATCATCTTTCAAAAAACAGCAACAATGATGTACAGGTTATAAAATCTTTATTATACAAAATAAAGCTGCAAAAAAATATTGAAGAAAATGCTGATGAAAAAAGTATTGATACGCTGGAACAGGAAATCGCCACTTCCAAAGAGCCTGCAAAATCAATACTGGAAAGCATTACAGCGCAAATGTACTGGAATTATTTTCAGCAGAACCGTTACAAACTTTACCAGCGAACGAACACAATTGGCTTTAATAAAAAAGATATAGCCACATGGACTGCTGATGATTTGCATAAAAAAATTGGAGAATTATATGTTGCTTCTTTAAAAAATAAAAATCTTTTACAACAAACAAAGCTTGAACCTTTTGATGCAATTATTGTAGAAGGCAACGCTCGTTACCTGCGGCCAACGCTTTTTGATTTATTAGCGCACCGTGCTTTGGATTATTTTAAAAGTGATGAACGTGATATAACACGTCCCGCTTATGCTTTTGAAATAAAAGATAAAGGTGCATTTGCTCCGGCAAACGAATTTATACATCATCAGTTTATTACAAAAGATTCTGCATCGCTGCATCAAAAAGCATTATTGATTTTTCAGGATATTTTAGCGTTTCATTTAAATGATGATAAGCCTGAAGCATTGATTGACGCTGATATTGAGCGCATCAACTTTGTGTATCAATATGGCCTGATGAATAATAAAGACTCGCTTTATATGGTAGCTTTAAAAAATATCAGCAAAAAATATTCTGCTAATTCTTTTGCCGCGCAGGCTTCTTTTTTAACAGCGCAAATGATGTATAATGATGCATTGCAGTCAGCGCAACAGCATACTAACCTGCCTACCGGCCAGGCAGGCTGTGATGGCTATACGATAATTCAGGCTAAAGAAATGCTTGATGCCATTGCAAAAAAATTTCCGGATAGTGAGGGTGGAATTAATGCAAAAAATTTAATTAATCAAATATTGCATCCTGAACTGACTTTAATTACTGAAAAGGTAAATGTGCCTGATGAACCTTTTCGCACGCTGGTTACTTATAAAAATTTTAATACGGTTTATTTCAGGTTAATTGAGTTAACGCCGAAATTAAAAGAAGAGATTGCTAATAATTATGATAACGATAAAGTTTTTTTGAAATTAGTTAATGCAAAAAGTTTTAAAAACTGGAAACAGGATTTGCCTGCAATTAAAGATTATCTTTCTCATTCTGCTGAAATAAAAATTGATGGATTGCCTGTTGGTGAATATGCCTTGTTAACTAGTGCTGATACTGGTTTCAGCCTTAACAAAAATCCATTAGCTGCACAATATTTTTATGTTTCCAATATAAGTTTTATCAATAGCGGCAATCAATATTTTGTTTTAAACAGAACAACCGGCGAGCCTTTGCAACATGCAAGAGTTCAAGTTTGGCAACAACAATATAACTATACCACACAAAAAAATAATTTAAAAAAAGAGGCGCTGATGACTACCGATAAAAATGGATATTTTGAAATACCAGATACCGAAAAAAATAGCAGTTATTATTACCGGCTTGATATAACTTATAAAAATGATCGGTTGTTTATGGATGATGAGCAGTACGTTAATAATTATTATAACGATGAAGATGACAGCGATTATGATGACCAAAAAGATTTTGATGAAGACAATGCTAAAGTTTTTTTATTTACCGACAGAAGCATTTACCGGCCCGGGCAATTAGTTTATTTTAAAGGAATCGGTGTTACCAAAGATTTTAAAACAAAAAAACCAAAGCTGCTTGAAACAAAAGATTCCATCTCTGTTTATTTATCGGATGCCAATGCTCAAAACATAGATTCATTAAAATTTTTATTAAATGAATACGGTTCGTTTAATGGAAAATTCCGTTTGCCCGAAAATAAATTAAACGGAGAGTTTTCAATTGAAGTGGAGAATTATGAAAACTCATCCGTTAATTTTTCTGTTGAAGAATATAAACGACCAAAATTTTACACTGAGTTTGATACATTGAAACAAAGTTTTCGTGTAGGCGACACCGTTAGTATAACCGGTTTTGCAAAAGCTTATGCAGGAAATAATATTGATGGAGCAAAAGTTTCTTATCGGGTAACGAGAGTAGCCAGGTTCCTTTATCCATGGATGTTTTGGAGAATCGGCTTTCCGAGAGTTTCACCTTTGGAAATTATGCATGGAGAACTAACAACTGATGCTAATGGAAAGTTTGTAATACAATTTGCTGCTATTCCTGATTTGAGCTTAAATAAAAATACTGATCCTGTTTTTGATTATAAAGTCGAGGCGGATGTAACAGACATTAATGGCGAAACAAGAAGCGGCAACATCACGGTTCCTATTGGTTATAAAACATTGGATCTTCAAATCAACTTGCCGGATAATATTATAAATATTGACAGCCTTAAAAATATTTTTATCAGTAGTAAAAATTTAAGTGGCGAACCTGAAACTGTAAAAGCAGATGTAAAAATTTATAAACTGCAACCGCCTGAAAGGCTTATCAGGCAAAGGTTTTGGAATGAGCCTGATACATTCGTTATGCTAAAAGATGAATACATCAAATATTTTCCTCATGATGAATATAAAGATGAACTTGAAAAAGAAACATGGAAAAAAATACAAATGGTTTATTCAAAAATTGATACTACAAATGCAATTGGCAATTGGCAATTAGCAAAAGGCAATTTTCAAAATGGTTGGTATGTAATTGAAGCCACTGCAAATGACCGTTATGGCCAACAAGTAAAGGATATAAAATATTTCCAGGTGTATGATGATAAAGCGGCATCATTGGCTTCGCCAATTTATTTTTGGAGTTATCAAAAAGAAAAAAATTTGCAGCCGGGTGAAACGGCTCATGTTAGTATTGCATCATCAGCCCAAAATATTTTTTTAATTCAACAAAAAGAAACCATCAAAACAGAAACTAACCTGCCTGCCGGACAGGCAGGCGGTAATGACTATACGAAAAATGATTCAAATGATTTTAATTTCGTTAGTTTAAAAAATAATTTTAAAACATTCAGCTTTCCTATAACTGAAAATGATCGTGGTGGTTTTGGTGTAAATTATTTATTTGTAAAAGACAATCGTTTTTATGTGTCTTCCAACATTATTAATGTTCCGTGGAGCAACAAAGATTTAAATATTTCTTTTGAAACTTTTCGCGATAAAACTTTGCCCGGAAGCGAAGAAAAATGGAAAGTAAAAATTACCGGAAATAAAGGACAAAAAGTTGCTGCAGAAATGCTCGCATCCATGTACGATGCATCGCTTGATCAGTTTGAACCTCAATCCTGGAGCGCATTTGATGTGTGGCCGACTTATGAAAACGATAATTCGTGGGATGATGATCAAAATTTTTCTTCTGTTCAATCTATAGAAAAATATTGGAGTGAAAATTATATTCAGCAAAAAGAAAAAATTTATGATGCTCTGAATTATTTGCCCCAGAATAATGTAAAGATTATGTTGCGGGGAATAACTTCAAATGCGCCTATCATGGAACTTCAAGGGAAAGTTGCCGGTTTAGATGTAGCCAGATCAAACCAATTACAAGAAGTTGTAACTATTGGTTATGGCTCAAAAAAGAAATCACTTGATTCAACTTCATTAATAGTTATGAATCAGCCGATAGATCCATCCCAAATTCAAATTCGTAAAAATTTTAATGAAACTGCTTTCTTTTTTCCTGATTTAAGAACAGATAAAGATGGCAACATTGAATTTAGTTTTACCATGCCCGAAGCGCTTACGCAATGGAAACTAATGACATTGGCACACACGAAAGATTTGGCAAGCGGTTATGAAACAAAAACAGTTGTTACACAAAAAGATTTAATGGTGCAACCTGATGCTCCCCGCTTTTTACGTGAAGGAGATAAAATGCAATTCAGCGCAAAAATTGTGAATCTAACGGGAACGCCTATACGCGGAAATGCAGAATTGCATTTATTAAATGCATCAACCATGAATCCCGTTGATGAATGGTTTAAAAATAATTCAACTGTAAAAAGTTTTTCTGTTGACGCAGGACAAAGTGCTTTAGTAAATTTCAGCATTGACGTTCCTGTAAATTTTAATGATGCAGTGGTTTATAGAATTGTTGCCAAAGCTTCCCCTCTCCGAGGAGATTTGGAGGGGGCTTCCGACGGAGAGGAAGCTGCAATTCCTGTTGTAACTAATCGTATGTTAGTTACGGAAACAATGCCGTTACCAATGAGAGGTGATGGAACAAAAGATTTTACATTTGAAAAATTACTTCACTCATCATCCTCGGCAACACTTACTAATTATGGTTTAACTTTTGAATATACCGCCAACCCTGCATGGTATGCCATTCAGGCATTGCCGTATTTAATGGAATATCCTTATGAATGTGCAGAGCAAACTTTTAATCGGTATTATGCCAATTCCATTGCAACAAAAATTATTAATTCATCTCCCAAAATAAAATCTGTTTTTGAAAAATGGAGTGAGACAGATACGGCTGCGTTGTTAAGCAATCTCCAAAAAAATGAAGAATTAAAATCTGTGTTATTACAGGAAACTCCGTGGGTGTTGCAGGCACAAAGCGAAGAACAACAAAAGAAAAATATTGCAATACTTTTTGATATGGCAAAAATGAGTTTGCAATTGCAATCGGCTTTGGATAAATTAAAAGAAATGCAATCGCCTAACGGTGGCTTTGTCTGGTTTAAAGGCGCCCCTGATGATCGTTACATAACACAATACATTGTAACAGGGATCGGGCATTTAAAAAAATTGAATGCGTTTTCTGCTTACTCAAACGATGAAATAAAAAACATTTTAGATAAAGCCATTCCGTATTTGGATATGATGTTGAAAACCGATTATAATAATTTAATAAAATTCAAAACAAAACTTAACCAGGATAATCTTTCAGAAATAGAAATTCAATATTTATACATGCGCAGTTTCTTTCCTGAATATCCGATTGCAAAAGAAACACAAACTGCGTTTACGTATTACCGTGAGCAATCAAAAAAATATTGGCTCAATAAAAATAAATATATGCAGGCAATGATTGCATTATCTCTTTACAGAACAAATGAAAATATTTCTGCAAAAAATATTATAAAATCATTAAAAGAAAACTCAATTAATAATGAAGAGTTGGGCATGTATTGGAAAGAATGGAACAACGGTGGTTACTGGTGGTACCAGGCGCCGATAGAATCTCAATCGCTGATGATCGAAGCATTTTCTGAAATAGATAAAGACCCGAAAACAATTGATGATTTGAAAACATGGTTATTAAAAAATAAACAAACCAATAACTGGAAAACGACCAAAGCTACTGCTGATGGATGTTATGCGTTGTTACTGCAAGGAACGGATTGGTTGAGCGAAGAAAAAAATGTTACCATTAAGTCAGGAAGTTTAGTAATAAATAGCAAAGATGAAAAACAACAAGCAGGCACAGGATATTTTAAAAGAAAAATTGATGGCGATAAAGTAAAACCAGAAATGGGGAATATATCGGTAACTGTTTCTTCTCCAATCAACCAATCAACCAATCAACCAATCAACCCATCAACTTCGTGGGGTTCCGTCTATTGGCAGTATTTTGAAAATTTAGATAAAATTACTTTTTCAGAAACGCCATTAAAACTTTCTAAAAAATTATTCATTGAAAAAAATTCTGATAATGGCCCGGTGCTTATTCCAATAAACGATGGAGATACACTTCACATTGGCGATAAAATAAAAGTTCGCATTGAATTGCGTGTGGATCGTGATATGGAATATGTTCACATGAAAGATATGCGTGCAAGTTGTATGGAACCAACTAATGTTTTAAGTGAATATAAATACCAGGGTGGGCTTGGTTATTATGAAAGCACAAAAGATGTAAGCACTAATTTTTTCTTTGGATATTTAAACAAAGGAACTTATGTTTTTGAATACCCGATGTTTGTAACACATGCAGGAAATTTCAGCAATGGAATTACTACCATTCAATGTATGTATGCGCCTGAGTTTACTGCGCATAGCGAAGGTGTGAGAGTGGAAGTGAAATAAATTTAAGTTTACCATTTTAATGATTAATTATTCATCATTAATCTAACACATACTCCAAACGTACGGTAATTCTTGCTGTTTTTTCTTTACTATAAATATCATAGTTTCCGCCTGAACTATCTTCTTCAGTTGACCCGGTACCCGTAATTTGAAAAACGCCCAAGCTGGCATTTTTTAATTTACCTAAATTACCATTAGCGGTTTTTACAATTTTTTCAGCACGTTCTTTTGCATCCTGAGATGCATTTTCAATTAAATTATGTTTGAGGCTTGGCAAATCAGAATAGGTGTATTGTGGAGTGGCAGGATTGAATTGAATTCCTGAGTTAATTAATTCAGCAGTATGATCAATTACACTTTCGATCTTTTTCATCAAATCAGAATTTTTTTTGCTTGTGAATGAAATATTTTGTGTAGCTGTATAACCGTCAAATACTTGCTCAGTCTTTGTTTCATTATCTTTTGATTCAATTGTAATGGTTCGAAAAGATTTTTCAAAATTTACGCCGCCAAAAGAAAATTCATTTTCTTTAAAACCTTTTGAAAGGAAAAAAGATTTTACTTTTTCTTTATCGTTATTAAGATGGTTATATGCATCTTTTGCGTCCATTGCTTTTGTACTAAAATTTCCTGACCAATAAATTTCATCGGAAATAAAATCTTTTGTGCCCAGCCCGGTTACAGAAATGGTGTCCTGTTTTGCATTTCGGTTTTTAAAAGCTGATCCTAAAATAATTGCAGTTGCAAAAATGGATAATCCAATAATAAGCGAGTTTAGAAGAGAAGTTTTGTTCATTTTTATTTTTTTTAAATGTAATCTTTTGCCAATTAGAAATGTGAATGTATGCAAAATGAATACAGGATTCTGAACTTTTCAAAAATCTGGCAACTCTCAATTTGTTTATCTTTGCAGCCGTTTTTAAAAAATAAAAAATTAATAAATAATGTACAGAACGCACACCTGTGGTGAATTAAGAATAACAGATATTAATACAGAAATAACCCTTACGGGCTGGATTCAAACCATTCGCAAATTCGGAAGCATAACTTTTATTGATTTACGCGACAGGTATGGTATTACTCAATTATTGTTTAATGAAAAGCTTACACAGTCCCTTGATAAAAATCCTTTGGGAAGAGAATTTGTTTTGCAGGTAAAAGGAAAAGTGAGCGAGCGAAGCAATAAAAATAAAAATATTTCCACCGGTGATATTGAAATTTTGGTTTCAGAATTTAAAGTGCTGAATAGTTCTGCCATCCCGCCTTTCACGATTCAGGATGATACAGATGGTGGTGATGATCTTAGAATGAAATATCGTTTTTTGGATTTGAGAAGGAATGCGATAAAAAAAAATATAGAACTGCGTTACGCTGTAAGCCGTGCTGCAAGAAATTATTTGCATCAAAATAATTTTATTGATATTGAAACGCCTTTTTTAATAAAATCAACTCCGGAAGGTGCAAGAGATTTTGTAGTTCCCAGCCGCATGAATGCAGGAGAATTTTATGCATTGCCTCAATCGCCACAAACCTTTAAACAACTTTTAATGGTGAGTGGTTATGATCGTTATTATCAAATTGTAAAATGCTTTCGTGATGAAGACCTGCGAGCAGACAGGCAGCCGGAGTTTACCCAAATAGATTGTGAAATGGCATTTGTAGAGCAGGAAGATATTTTACAAATGTTTGAAGGCATGATAAAATATATTTTTAAAGAAGTAAAAAATTTCGAGTATGCATCACCGTTAGAAAGAATGACCTGGCTAGATGCTCTGAGAAATTATGGAAATGATAAACCGGATACACGATTTGAAATGAAACTTGCTAATTTAAAAAGCCCCCTCCAAACCTCCCCCGATAGGGGAGGCTTATTATCGCCGGGCTTCAAAGTGTTCGATGAAGCGGAATCAGTTCTGGCTATCTCAGTTTCCGGCTGCAGCGATTATTCAAGAAAACAAACTGATGAATTAACGGAGTGGGTGAAGCGTCCGCAGATAGGAATGAAAGGATTAGCTTTTATAAAACATAACACTGATGGAACATTAAAAAGTAGTTTTGATAAATTTTTTAACGAAGAACAGTTAAAACAGTTTTCTGCTTTTTGCGATTCAAAACCCGGTGACCTTATTTTAATTCTCGCGGGCAAAGAAGAACGCACAAGAAAAGCCATCAGTGAACTGCGTTTATACATGGCCGATAGATTAGGTTTTCGTAAGCCTGATGAATTTAAATTGCTTTGGATAACTGATTTTCCTTTGTTTGAATACGATGAAGAAAACAATCGCTGGGTTGCGCGCCACCACCCGTTTACATCGCCCAAACCTGAAGATATTGAGGTGATGATCAACAATGATCCTGCTATTGAAAATGCAGAAAAATATTTAGAACATCCTTATGCAAAAATAAAAGCTAATGCGTATGACATGGTTTTAAACGGCAATGAAATTGGCGGTGGTTCTATAAGAATTTATCAAAGAGAACTGCAGGAAAAAATGTTTGCCGCATTAGGCATGAGCAAAGAAGAAGCGCAGCATAAGTTTGGATTTTTGTTGGGCGCATTTGAATATGGCGCACCACCGCACGGCGGCATTGCATTTGGGTTCGACAGGCTTTGCGCTATTTTGGGTGGAAGCGAATCTATTCGCGATTTTATTGCATTTCCTAAAAACAACAGCGGCAGAGACGTAATGATTGATGCGCCGTCAACCATTGATGAAAAGCAATTGGAGGAGTTACGGATAAAATTGAATTTGAAATAAAATTGTATTTTTAATCATACATTATTTAATATGATTATAGAAATTCCAAAAGGCACACCTGAAAAAAAAGTAAGAGAGCTACTTAGGAAGAAAAAAGTAAAACAAAATTCTGTTATTAGTACTTTTTTTGGCAAGTTGCCTCAATTAGAAGATAGCCTAAAAATTCAAAAAAGATTAAGAAGTGAGTGGAAATAATTAGCTTCTTGATACTAATATTTTATTATATGCTTTGAAGGGTCTGGCCGATGTCAGACTTTATTTTGATATACCACCTTCCATATCTGTAGTTACTGAAATTGAAATTCTTGGTGTAAAAGAAATAAAAAAATCTGAAATAGAAATTCGGGAAACGGCCATCGAATACTGCCAGATTATTCCGATTACAAATTCTATTAAAATGAGAACAATTGATTTAAAAAGAAGAATTAAGTTAGCTGTACCTGATGCATTAATTGCTGCCACTGCAATTGAAGGAGGTTTTACCTTAGTTACTGCTGATAAGGGATTTAAAAGAATTAAAGAGCTTTCATTAATATTAATTGAAGTATAATTTATGATACCAGATTACCAAACATTAATGTTGCCACTGCTAAAATTTATTAGCGACGAGAAAATTCATTCTATAAATGAAGCAATAGAAAATCTTGCCAAAGAATTTAAACTAAATGAAGAAGATTTAAATGAATGGCTTCCAAGTAAAAGTCAAAAAAAATTTTACAACAGAGTTTATTGGGCAAAGGCACACTTAAAGATGGCGGGAGCTATTGAAAACGTTAGCAAAGGCCAATTTAAAATTACAAACAGAGGTATTCAAATTTTAAAAGAAAATCCACCTTTTATCAATGTAAAAAACCTTACTGAAAAGTTTGAAGATTATAAAAATTTGATCATTGGATATAGAAAAACAGATTCCAATAAAAATATTTCTTCAAATGAAAAAATAGAAACAGATGATTCTTATTTAAATCAAACGCCGGAAGAACAAATAGAATTAGGTTATCAAAAAATAAAGACCTCACTTCTTATTGAAATTTTAAATAAACTTAAATCTGTTCATCCCTCTTATTTTGAAAAAATAGTTGTGCAACTTTTGGTTAAGATGGGCTATGGTGGCTCAATTCAGGATGCAGGAAAAGCTATTGGCAAAAGTGGTGATGAAGGAATTGATGGAACTATTAAAGAAGATAGGCTGGGACTTGATGTAATTTATGTGCAAGCCAAAAGATGGGATGGCTTAGTGGGAAGACCAGAGCTGCATAAATTTGTTGGTGCATTAGCAGGACAAGGTGCAAAAAAAGGCGTGTTTATTACTACATCATCTTTTACAAAAGAAGCTCAATCATATTCTCCGAAAAATGAAACAAAAATTGTTTTAATTGATGGAGAAAAACTTGCTCAAATATATGATTGATTTTAATTTGGGAGTTTCTATTCAAAATACTTATGAGATTAAAAAAATTGATTCAGATTATTTTGAAGAAGAATAATTTTTATAAAATTAAAAATTAGTATGGCTAAAGTTTTTTCAATGGTTATTTTGGCTGGCCTTTTATTTTCGTGTAATTCTAAAAAAAATTATAAACAACCGACTGTAAAAATAGAAACCAACTTCGGCGATATTATTGTAGAGCTATACCCTGCAAAAGCGCCTAAAACTGTTGCCGCATTTTTATCTTATGTTGATTCGGGTTATTATAAAGACGGTTCGTTTTATCGTGTTTTAAAAGCAGAAGAGCAACCTTCCAGTTCATTTAAATCCAACTTGATTCAAGGCGGTATATGGCAAACAAAAAATAAGTTGCAGCTTAGCTTGCCGGGCATTCCATTGGAAACTACACAGCAAACAGGATTGCATCATAAAGATGGAACGATTTCACTTGCACGGCTTGGGCCTAACACCGGCAGTACCGAATTTTTTATTTTAATCGGCAACGAAGTTGGGAAAGATTATGATTACGGAGGTGATGCAAATGAAGACAGGCAAGGCTTTGCAGCGTTTGGCCAGGTAATTGAAGGAATGGATGTGGTAAAACAAATTCATTCGCAACCGGATGACGAAACAAATTTCACGCCACCGGTTATCATAAAAAATATTGTGAGATTATAAAAAAATTTATCAAAGAGATTGAGATTATAACATTGAAGCCGTATTACTTTTTGCAGAAATAGTTTTCGAAACATTAGTTCCGAAAATCGCTTTATGCAATTCATCTTTTAAGAATTTTAAAAGAATGCGACTTGCAAAAAATAATGAGGCAAGAAGAGCTCCTGCAAATAATCCAATAAGCCCAAATAAAATTGCCGAATGATTTTCTATATCATAAGGTGGCTCCGGCTTATCAAGCACTTTTATTACTGGCGTGGCTTTTTGTAATTTGTAAGCAGCATTTTGCTGGTTGGCTACAGCCGTTGCATATTGCTCACGAATCATTTCTTTGTCTGCAATTAAATTTTCAGTAGGAACCCTGAACTGCAATTTGGATGTATTGGTGAATAAGGTTGTTTTATCAATTGCAATAAGTTGGTGGTCTTTTGCATTCATTATCCTTTTTAACGAATCTACTTTACTTGTGGCAAATTCAAAATCGCGCTTTGCCTTTTCTTGTTTTAATTGTATATAAAAAAGAGAAATTTTATTTATAAATCCATAGCTGATAATATGCACAAGTTGCGGACTGCGGCCTGTATAAGTTAGTATCAGCATGTTATTTTTATTTACAGTAGCGGTGAGATTATCTTTTAAAACATCAGCTGCCCAGGTGATTAATGCAAATTCATTCTGTGGTGTTTTTACTTTTCGTTCGAACCATACACGATGATTGTTTATATCATTCAATAATAACTCTGCAATGGTTTTATTACCCATTGATGAATCGCGAATGGCTGCAACTTCTTCACGAGTAGTGCGGCTTAGCGCAAGCTCTATTATATTTATGGATGCATCTTCACTAAAACTTTTGGAAGTCTCTGAGCCTAATAATACACTAAGAGTTGAGGAATTGGCGCTGTTGTCGTTGCTGCTTGTGAGAGGAAAAACAGAAGCCTTTGAAGTATAAGTAACAGGTGTTTGTTTTGCATAAATAATCAGCGCAGCACTTACTAAGATGGAAACCACTATTATAACAACTTTCGCTTTTTTTAACCGTTGATAAATTGATATTGATAATTCCTGTGTGCTCATAAAATAATTTATAACCTGGTGATGAGGAAGGCAACTAAAATAGGTATTGACGTTACAAAAATTTGTGAAGCAAACTCTCCTAAATTTTTTCCTTCAGGCCTTTGCGGAACCACCACTGTGCTGCCTGCTTCTACTTTGGGATAAAAATGAAGAAAGCCAAAGTTGTGTGTGCGCCTGCTTCTCCCGTTAGCATAGGTTACAAAAATTCTTTTTCGCCAGGGCCTTATTCCAAAGCCTCCTGCCTTATCAATATAATACGCGAGGTTGCTGTGTTCTTTATCAAAATAAATTTTTAATTCTGATTGAACAGTTCCTTTTACAGTTACAATAGGATTAGTTTCCGGAATATAAATTATATCTCCTTCGCGAAGCGCCATATCATATTTTGAATTTTTATTGGTAAGTGCTTTATCCAAATCAATGCTTACTGGTTCGGAAGAATTTAAAATGCTGTCAATAATTTTTCCGGATGTATCTTTTATATAATTCATCTGGTTTTTTATTGCCAAAGGATTGCCGTTAGGCGGTTGCAACCTGTATAAAACTGCGCCGGATGAATTTGAATTTTCTTTTAAACCACCTGCTCTTTCAATAAATGATGAAAGGCGTTCATTATTATTAAGCTTTGCATAAGTTCCTGGAAATTTTACCTGCCCTTCAATCTTTACATTTTCCTGCAAATGAAAAGTTGGATTGCGTCTTACAAAAACCTGGTCGTAGGGTTTCAGCTTTACATTTTCTGTAATGGAATCCAGCTCCAGATTGGTTTTAATAGCATAAGTTTTAATAATAGTTGTTGTAGGTTTTATTCCTCTTTGAGATGAATCAATGTCAACAACACTTGATACTTCTATTTGCCCAAATTCTGCTGATGGTTTTAATCCATTTGCAAAATATAGAAGATCTTTAAGAGACATATCTCCAAATCGTTGAAATTTTCCAGGGTTACGTACTTCGCCTTCAATCGTTACGTATTGTTTGTCGAGAAATTGATTCCGGTTAAATACTTCAATTACATCATTTGCATCAATTGGAATATTGTAACTGCTGTTTACATTTTTATTTAAATCAGAAAGACTTACTACAATTTTATCTGATTTAATATTGGTAGAATCTCCGGCGCCCTTATAAACATAAGCCCTGTCCACATAAGAGTTGGGCGTAATGCCTCCTGCTCTATTGATTACATCAAACAAGCGATCCCCTTTTCTTATTTCATACACATTAGGGTAAGCCACTTCTCCTTTTACAATTACTTTATTGCTTAATCCTGCATTTATAGGATTTACTACCACCACATCTCCATCGTACAATGGTTCATCCACATCATCATCACCCATTTTTAATCCGATGGCATTGAAGTTTACATTTTTTATTGTTTGTTTTTCATTTACGTTTCTTATTATTTCTCCGCCCGATTCATAAGCTTCTGTTGCAAAGCCGCCACTGTACTTCATTAGCGCTCGCATTCCTTCATCTTTTTTTAGCTGATAATACATAGGCCTTTTAAACTGACCTGATGCCAACACTTCTTTATCATAAAAAGGAACAATCACAAAATCATTATTTTCAAGATAAAGATGTTTGCCAAAATCGCCCGAAGTGAGATATTTATAAACGTCAACCGAATCAATAATGATGCCTTTGCGCGATATAAGTATGTTGCGCATGTTGCCAAATTTTGTAAGTCCGCCTGCAAGCGCCACTACATTTAATGCATTGGTAAATGCTGAAACTATTTGTGGGCCTGGGTTTTGCACTTCGCCTGTTACCTGCACCACAATGCTTCTTGGCTGGCCTAAAGTAACAGAGACATTTGTAGAAGGCGGAATTACTTTTCGAAAACGATCATAAATAATTTTGCGCGCATTTTCAAAAGTTAATCCTTGTATGGTAATTTTTCCCAAACCTCTTGGGAAAATAGAACCATCCCGTGCCACTTCATAATCTTCTTCAAAATCGGCGCCGCCCCACAGCGATACTACAATGTGATCGCCCACGCCAATTGGGTAATCCGGCGGAGGAGTTGATAACTCTGATAATTGAATTATTTGATCGCTTTTAAAAAGATCATCGCCAAATACTTCATTTGGGCTATATACTTTTTGTTTAAAATTATCTTTTTGCGTGCTGTCTTTTACAATAATATTTTTATTTTGAAGATCAGATACTTTTTTATGAATATCTTCTCCGGCCTTTGGCTGGTCGCTGTTGTAGTCTTTCAAATAATTTTGCAATTCCGATGGAGATGCATTTTTTAAAGCATTGGGATCAATAGGTAAATCCTGAAGCTCGGACGGCACTTGCGCAAAGCAATTGTTTGAAATAAATAAAATAAAAAATGAAAACAATAAAAGCAAGCACAGCTTTCTAATGCCGAATGATTTGTCAGGGAGGTTCATTTGGTATTGGTTAATGGATAGTTCTTTATAAGAACGAAATAAAATGGATTTTATTTCAATGGATTTTGCAAAGCCTCATTAAATTCTTTCCAAACCTCATTAATAATTTTTTCAACCGGTTTTATTTCATTCAAAATGGCGCTTACCTGGCCTATTTCCAATTCTCCGTTTTTTAAATCTCCTTCAAACATTCCTTTTTTCGCTCTTCCTTTTCCAAGCAATTCCTCAAGTTGGGGAACAGTTGCATTATTTTCATAAGCCTGTTTTATTTGCTCATAAAAATTATTTTTTATCATTCGCACCGGCGTTAATTCTTTTAAAGTAACAATAGTATCTCCTTCTTTTGAATGAATAACTGCATTTTTAAAATCTGCATGAGATGAAGCTTCTTCAGATGCTACAAAGCGGCTGCCCATTTGAATTCCTTCTGCACCTAATACCATACACGCAAGCATTTGCCTGCCTGTTGCAATACCTCCTGCAGCAATTACTGGTATCTTAATTGCGTTGCAAACAAGCGGCAATAATATTAATGTAGTAGTTTCTTCTCTTCCATTGTGGCCGCCTGCTTCATAGCCTTCAGCAATTATTGCATCACATCCTGCTTCCTCAGCTTTTTTAGCAAAACGGCTGCTGCTTACTACGTGCATTACTTTTATACCATGTTGTTTTAAGTATTGGGTAAATGTAGATGGATTGCCTGCGGATGTAACAACTATCGGCACTTTATTTTGAATAATAATCTCAAATTGTTTTTCAACATTTTTATATAACAATGGAACATTAACGCCGAAAGGTTTATCAGTGGCGGCTTTGCATTTTTGAATGTGTTCTTCAAGTAATTCAGGGTTCATGCTTCCTGCACCGATGATGCCCAAACCGCCTGCATTACTTACTGCGCTTGCTAAACGCCATCCGCTTGTCCACACCATTCCGGCCTGTACTATTGGATATGCAATATTAAGAAGTGAAGTAACTCGGTTTGAAAACATAGCTTTAATTAGTTAATTAGCTAATTAGCTAATGTGCTAATGAATTAATTCAGAAAAAATTTTATTTATTTTGCATATTTATGTTTCTAACCTTAGTAGAAAATAGTTATTGATTATTTTCAACCTTATTACTTTATTAAAAAACATTTTCACGAAATAAGTTAATAAGGTTACATATTTTAAATTTATTTTTTCTACTAAGGTTATATCATGGCCCGATAATCCATAAAAAAATTCAATTGCGCAACAGGTTAATTTGGTATTAATTTACAAAACTGCTAATTGGCTAATCAGCTAATTGGCTAATTAGCATATTAGCTAATTAAGATCCTAAATCAATTTCGGTATTGTCGCCAATATTCAGCGACCGGGTTTCGCCTCTTATTTCAGTATCGTTTCCAATGAGGGAATCATCGAGCACTACATCATACAACTTTGAAAAAGAGCCAATAATAGAGGCTTTCACAATGGAAGAATGAACAATGGTATTTTCGCCCATGGCAACATGCGGGCCGATAATGGAATTTTTAATATCGCATCCTTCGGCAATGCTTACCGGCGGAATAAAAATTGTATTTTCAAATTGATTTGATTCGGCTATGGCTCCGCCAAATTTTTCAAGCAAAATAGAATTCGATTGCAATAAAGTTTCTTTTTTACCACAATCAAACCAATTCTCCACTTTAAAAGGTTTGAATTTTTCTCCGCCTGTGATCATGCATTCAAGCGCATCGGTAAGATTAAATTCATTATGACTTTTAATATCGTTGGCAATTATATTTTCAAGACATTTAAATAAAATTTTTGAATTTTTTATTTTATACAAACCCACAAGCGCCATGTTAGACTTAGGAATGGCGGGCTTTTCAACCACATTACTTATAAAACCTTTTTCATCAACTTGCGCCACACCAAAATTTCTCGGGTCATCTACTTTTTTCACGCCCAGCATTGACCATTCGGATGAAAACACTGCATTAATATCATATTCGCAAATGGTATCGCCGAGTGCAATAAATAATTCATCCTCACCAACAATTTTTTTTGTTAGTTCAACTGCATGTGCCGTTCCTTTGCGCTCATTCTGAAAAATAAAATGACAAATTAATTCCGGATATTTTGCTTTTATATAATCCTGAATTTTTTCACCGAGATAACCAACAATAAAAACAAATTCATTAATGCCGGCTTCATGCAACTGATCTACATTAATGCTTAAAATTGTTTTTCCTGCCAGTGGAATTAAAGCCTTGGGCTGTGTATATGTGTGTGGGCGCAGCTTTGTGCCTGCGCCTGCTACCGGAATTATCGCCTTCATTTATTTTTATTATTAATCTATTCCGAAAAAGGGAGGTGAATATAGTAAATTTTTAAGTTTTGGATTTCATCAATAATTTATTCCTTGCATAAATATGGTTAATTAATTTGGAGAAGTTGGGAGTTGAGGATATTTTAGTGTAAGCGATAATGTCGTCGCAACTTCTTCTTTAAAATTGCTAATTTTATGAACAAATAAATTTCTAAAAAATGACAAGACAAGCAATTATTGAGCGAACAATAAAAGCTATCAATCAACTTCCTGATGATAAAGCAGAAGCAATTTCTGATTTCGCTGATTTTATTACCAAACGTTATGAAGAATATCTTTTGACTCAAGGTATTCAAAAGTTAACAGTTGATAGTAAGGCTTTTGATTTTTTAAACAATGAAGAAGACCTTTATTCCGTTGCGGATTTAAAAGAAGTGTACAATGATTAAAGGCGACATTGTGCTTATTCCTTTTCTTTATACAGATTTAAGCGGTAACAAATTACGACCGTCGGTTATCCTTGCGCAAACAACTCTTGACCTGACAGTCTGTTTTATCACAACACAAATTGCTTGGCAAGAGACAACAGATGTTTTACTTAATGCAAATTCTGCAAGCGGGCTAAAAAAATTATCACTCATCCGCACAAGTAAAATTGCAACCTTGGATAGATCATTAGCTAAAGGGCTTTTAGGCAAACTTTCAGCGACTGAATTAACAGAGTTGAACAAAAAACTTAAAATATTATTACAGTTATCTTGAAAATAGAAATAAAAAATATAAATAACAATTGAATCTGCATGTGATTAATAAATTTGGAGAAGTTGGGAGTTGAGGATATTTAGTATTGTAGCAACCGTAAATAAAATCATTGTAAAGTGAAACAATTTATTTTAATATCTTTTTCTTTGTTCTTATTTGTTAGATGTTCCTCACAAATTGTTGCAATAATGCCCGAAAGAAATAATGAATTTTATATAGGAATTGACAACCCATTAACGATAGTCGCTGAGAATATTTCTTGTCAATCAATAATTGTTAAAACAAGTAGTGGCAAGATAACAGGAAATTCAGGACACTACAATTTTACTGACTCTAAAGTTGAGCCTGTGAAAATAACTGTATTTATAAAACAAAAAAATCAGGTAAAAAAGATAGGAAGTTATTTTTTTAGATCAAAACGCTTATGGGATCCAGTAGCTTTCGTAGGTCCTTCAAGTGGAGGCGACATCAAAAAAAGAATTTTACAAAATGAAATGTATATTCGAGCAACGCTCTTAAATTCCGACTTTCAATTAAACGCCGTTGTGGAAAGTTTTACGTTCATTGTATTACCTCGTGATACCTGTTCTTACAAATTCATCGTGAATAAAGGAAGTAAATTTAACGCAAACATCATAAACGCATTACAACAGATCAAAGCCAATGATACTGTAATTTTTAAAGACATAATTGTAACATGGTTCGATTCAAAAAGAACAATATTGCCAATCATTTTGAAAGTAATTGATTAAACTGGCAAGAATCATCACACTTCTCACCCTCTCAACTTCTAAACTTTCTCCGTACGTTTGCGCAAAAAATGTTTCATGCAAAGAGATATACAGGTTTTTGATATTATTAATAAAGAATTGAACAGGCAAAGAGAAGGAATTGAATTAATCGCTTCTGAAAATTTTACATCGCTGCAAGTGCTGCAGGCAATGGGCACTTGTCTTACCAATAAATATGCAGAAGGTTATCCGGGCAAAAGATATTATGGCGGTTGCGAATTTGTAGATGAAAGCGAACAGCTCGCTATTGATCGTTTAAAAAAAATATTTAATTGCGAATATGCCAATGTGCAACCGCACAGTGGCGCACAAGCCAATGCTGCTTTGATGCTGGCAATATTACAACCCGGCGATAAAATTTTAGGACTTGATTTGAGCATGGGCGGCCATCTTACACATGGCTCGCCGGTAAATTTTTCTGGCAAATTATATGAAGCGCATTTTTATGGAGTAAAAAAAGAAACCGGTTTGGTGGATTATGAAATGCTGGAGCAAAAAGCAAGAGAAATAAAACCAAAATTAATTATCTGCGGCGCATCTGCGTATAGCCGTGATTGGGAGTATGAACGCATAAGAAAAGTGGCCGATGAAGTTGGCGCATTTGTTTATTGCGATATGGCGCATCCCGCAGGATTGATTGCAAAAGGTTTGTTGAAATCTCCATTTGAACATTGTCATTTTGTAACATCTACTACTCATAAAACTTTGCGTGGCCCTCGTGGCGGTATTATTTTAATGAAAAAAGATTTTGAAAATCCTTTTGGCCAAAAAGATAATAAAGGAAATTTAAAAATGATGAGCAACCTTCTGGACTTGGGCGTTTTTCCAGGCACACAAGGCGGCCCGCTGGAACACATTATTGCTGCAAAAGCTATTGCTTTTGGTGAAATACTTACCGATGAGTTTACTGATTATGCAAAACAAATTCAATTGAATGCACAAGCGATGGCAACTGCGTTTAACCGTAAGGGTTATGATTTAATAAGTAATGGAACCGATAATCATTTAATGCTTATTGACCTTCGTAATAAAAATATTACCGGAAAAAAAGCGCAGGAAACTTTGGATAAAGCAGGAATTACATTAAATAAAAACGCAGTTCCTTTTGATGATAAAAGTCCGTTTGTAACTTCGGGTATTCGCGTAGGCGTTCCGGCAATTACCACAAGAGGAATGAAAGAAAACGATATGGAGCATGTGGTGAATCTTGTTAATAAAATTTTAATGAATCTTGATGATGAAAAAATAATTGCCTCCGTAAAAAATGAAGTGAAAGAGATGATGAAAAAATTTCCTTTGTACCCGGAATTATAATTCTCTAATTTTAATAAGAAATATTTTTTTAAACATTCATGCGACTCACACCAAATGAAATATCAGTAATTAAAAAAAACATTTTAAATTTTGATGCGGATGCAAAAATTTATTTATTTGGTTCGCGAGTAAATGATAATGAAAAAGGAGGCGATATTGACATACTTGTTATTTCTGAAAAAATAGGATTTATTGAAAAAATAAAAATTAAAACAGGAATTTTTAATGAGATGGAAGAACAAAAATTAGATTTGGTAGTTAAAAAAGATTTTAATGATGTATTTGTGCAAATGATAGAACCCGATTTACAATGCCTGTAAAAAAGAACCTGCAATATTTAGAAGATAATTTTAAGCAGGCTGAAGAAGCTGCCAATCATTTGGCTATTTCTGTAGAACGTTCAAAAAATTTTATAAATAATAAAGATTTTAATGAAGAACAATTGATAGAGCTGGAAGCCCTGACAGCGCGGTTTGCAAGACTTAGTGATTTATTAATACAGAAAATATTTAAAACGATAAACAAGCTCGATGCTGAAGCGCCCGGCACAGTAAGAGACCGGATTTTGCAGGCTGAAAAAAAAGGAATTATACAAGATGCGGATACTGTTCTTGAAATAAGAAACGTTCGCAATACTATTGCTCACGAATACGAATCCATTGATGTAAAAGAAATGTTTCTTTTTGTTTTCAGACATGCGCCTGTATTAATTACTATTTTAAAAAATGCAAAACAATATGCTGATAAATTTTACTGATTCAATAAAACTTAAAAAAAATTTTCATGATTCAACGTGTACAAACCATCTGGATGATACTGGCAGCAATTGCGGTTTTCCTTACTTTGCAATTTCCCTTTTACTCCGGCACTCTGGCTGCTGATAATAGCTATTATATTTTAAACGCTACCAATCATAATTTTCTATTACTGATTCTTACCAGCGCATTGGGCACCGGCATTGTTATTGATATTTTTTTATACAAAACAAGAAAAATACAAATGCGCATTATTATAATTGCTATACTACTTGAGTGTCTTATTATCTTTTTATATTTCCGTCAGCTATCACAATTTTCTTCGGGCAACTTTGCGCTTTGGTCAGTGTTTCATCTGCTCATTTTAATATTTCTTATACTGGCAGCAAAAGGAATTTATAAAGATTCAAAATTGATAAAGGAAAGTAACAGATTGAGATAGATAAAGCGTCTGCTCAATAGTTAAATATATCTTCCCGTCCAGCTTTCTTTAATTTTTTTAAGGCCTGATGGAACACCGGCGTACACAAGGTTTCCGCCGCCATCGCCTGCTTCGGGGCCAAGGTCAATTACCCAATCAGCAGATTTTATAACATCGGTATTATGCTCTATTACAATTATTGAATGGCCTTGTTCAATCAATGCATTAAATGATGCGAGTAATTTTTTT
>JAICZH010000186.1 GCA_025933775.1 Chitinophagaceae bacterium | reverse complement strand
GCAAGAATGATAATTAAAAAAGAAAATGGATTTTTCATACAATGTAGTTTTAGCGGTTTAGAAGAATTGTTTGAAAACATAAAATTCTATATCCGAAAATAAAAATCAAAATTTTTCCGGTTATACTTTATAACTTTGATGAAGAAATTTATAACCTCTGAAAGTTATAACCTATGCAAGGAATAAACATTAAACACATAAGAGAGTTTAAAGGATACTCTCAAAAATATGTCGCCAAAAAATTAGGAAAAAGCCAGGCCGCAATAAGTAAAATTGAAAATGGACAAACTTCGCTCACCGATAAATTAATCGAACAATTAAGCAAAATTTTAGAAACTGAAAAAGAAAGATTATGTGATGAATCTTTAGTTATGAATGGCAAAAAAACTAAAAAAAAGTTGCCTTCTTCAAATAATAAGATGTACGCTTTGCTTGATCAGCTTATTGAAAATAAAAAGTTACTTCACGAAGTAGAAGTGAATCAAAAAAAATTGCATCGGAAAATAAGTAAACTGGTTGCCGTATTAATTGATAAAAAATAAAATGTTGATTTTATATCTATCATCTATTTCTTACATTCGCCGCTTTACAATTTATACTTCATGAATAAAAACCTGCCGGCATTTTTAATTTGTATTTTTTCATTTTTAATCAGCCAACTTTCAGCGCAGCCTAAATATGAGTTTCGCGGCGTGTGGGTGGCAACGGTTGATAACATTGATTTTCCTTCTACAAAATTTTTGAGCAGCGATAGCCAGAAAACAGAATTCATTAACCTGCTCGATATGCACAAAAGAAATGGAATGAATGCCGTGATAGTACAGATACGGCCTGCAGCCGATGCATTCTATCCTTCGCAATACGAGCCGTGGAGCGAGTTTCTTACAGGGACACAGGGAAAGCCGCCATCGCCTTATTACGATCCGCTTGAGTTCATGATAACGGAAACGCATAAACGCGGAATGGAATTTCATGCATGGATGAACCCGTACCGCGCCGTTTTTAATATTTATAAATCGTCCATTGCGCCCACGCACATAACTAAAATTCACCCCGAATGGTTTATTACTTATGGCAGCAATAAAATTTTTGATCCGGGTAATAAAGATGTACAAAAATATGTTTGCAATGTTGTGCGTGATGTTGTGCACCGTTATGATGTGGATGCGATTCATTTCGATGATTATTTTTATCCATATCGCATCAAAGGAAAAGAATTTGAAGACACTGCTTCTTACAGAAAATATGGAAACGGATTGGATAAAGAAACGTGGCGCAGAAGCAATGTGGATTCTATAATTGTGATGCTGAGCAAAACAATAAAAGAAGAAAAACCTTTTTGCAAATTCGGCATCAGCCCGTTTGGCGTGTGGCGCAATATTGATAAAGACCCCGAAGGAAGTAATACTAAAGCTGGGCAAACGAATTACGATGATTTGTATGCCGATATTTTATTATGGCTGAAAAATAAATGGATTGATTATGTAGTGCCGCAATTGTATTGGGAAATCGGGCAAAAAGTGGTGGGCTATGAAGTGCTGATTGACTGGTGGGCGCGCCATGCTTACGGCAGGCAGTTATACATCGGGCAGGGAATTTACCGCGCAATGGAAGCAAGGTCTTATGCATGGAAAAATAAAAATGAATTGCCCAATCAAATAAAATTATTGAGGCAATATCCGCAGGTGCAGGGAAGTATTTTTTTCAGCAGTAAATCTTTTGAAGAAAATCCAAATGGATGGAGCGACACTCTTAAAAATAATTATTATAAATACCCGGCAATTGTTCCGCCGATGAAATGGATAGACGCTGCAAAGCCAGTAGCGCCGGTACTTTCATTCGATAGTTCCAAAGTGGGTATTTATAATGATGAGGTAGATTTATATTTTAAACAAGATACCGTAAATGATAAAGTGAACCGTTATGTGATCTATAATTTTGCAGATACTTCGCAAATGGATTTCAGCAATCCAAAAAATATTACGGACATTATTGAAGCAGGAAATAATTATTATAAATTCAATCTGCAAAACATTTCTCCATCGCAAAATAAAATTGTAATTGCAGCCACCGCATTAACCAATACCAATAATGAAAGCGCTTTAAGCCGTTATATTTTTTT
>JAICZH010000094.1 GCA_025933775.1 Chitinophagaceae bacterium | reverse complement strand
AGGATATTCAAGATTACCAATATTGCCCCAATCAGTTCCAACCGGTGAATTGTTTGTTATGTTAGCTCCAAATTCAATCTTTACTATTTTTGATTGAGTACCTGCTCCCTTTGGATCTCCGCCAACAACTATCACATACCATTGTCCTTCATTTTTGATTATTTGTACACCTTCTGTGTTTTGTGGAATAATGCTACCGACTGTTCCTAAACTTGTAGCAACAGGATTATTCAATAAACTATTTCCAAAATCTAATCTCACCAATCCTGCAGGATAATTATTAGCTACGAAACCATAGTAGTTGCCATTATCTTCTACATAATCTATATACACTGGCCCTTGTAATAGTCCGCTTGGATTTCCAAGATTGTTTCCAATTGGGGAACTATTAATATTCGCCGTACAAAAATTCCAATAATAGCTTGTTGCATTTTGCGAAGTATTTTGAATTGTTACCGGCGAGTTCACACAAACTGTATCTGGAGTGGTAAAGCTGGCGGTAACCGGCGATGAAAGAATGGTACAGGAATCTGCAATAAAATTACAATTAGGATTCGTTTGATTGATTGACGCACTTCCGCCAAGAGTGCCGTTCCATGCAGGGTTTCCTTGTTTATTTAATAAATTATCAAAAGTATAATATGCAAGTAGGCCCGGCTGTGTCGTTGGATTAGGCAAGGAGGTATTCATATAAGTTTGAAGTTGCGCCTGTGTTCTTGCTACATTCCAAATTCTTACTTCATTAATATAACCAATAAAATTTTCGTTAAATAATTGATGTTCATAAAATCCAATTCTTGTATTCCATGAATTTTGATAAAGATTTCCGGATGCCGCTATTTGGCTCATCAAAAATCCATTCCTGTAAAATTTTAAAGTGCTACCGTCATAAACCATTGCCACATGATAGGTTTTGTTTAATTCTATTTCACATATATCGGGTGTTCGGAAATAACCCTGGTCAGTTGTAATTTCTGCTTCATTAGGTCTTAACAGGTAATTGACATCAGAAGGTTGATCATGTTTTGAAACTATATCACCTGCATATAAAGTGCCTCCTATGTATGGTGTAGTCCTATTAATAGTCGCTTCCACAGTAATTTTATCGCCGACCACATTGAGTTGTCCAACCTGAACGTAAGAAGGAGTTGTAGGAGTGGAAAGCCAATTAGAACATGAAGTAACCGGGGTGGAACAATCTCCATAAGCATTTACTTCATCTTGATTAATCGGCCTGTTATAAATTCTTATCTCATCCATTGTTCCGTTAAACCAATAAGGATATTGAGCACTATTTAACTTTCCAAAAAAGAGATTGGCGGTGTTGGTAAAAGAAATTCCATTGGCAGGACCCGAACCTACCAATTGACAGTTTACATAAATTTTAGCAGTAGCTCCATCGCAAGTATATACTACACTATACCATTGACCCGGCTTAATGAAAGGCGTGCTGGCATAAGGTGTTGAACCTAATCCAAAAAAACTTTCATGATTTACATCCGGAGTTGTAATCGAACAGTTTTGATTATTGGTAAAAAATGAATCGTCAAATCGTATCATATAATTTCCCGGAAGATAATCGCCATCTCCTTTCATCACTATATTATTTCCATGACAGGTTCCCTGGTAAAAACCTGAAACTTTCACCCATGCACAAATGGAAATTTGATTAGTTGTATTAAGAGTAGGGCTATTGGGAACCTGAATAAAATTATCAATACCGTTAAATGCATAAGCGCTGTTGGGATTACCAAGACGGTCAGATGTTAAGGTCGCATTATTAAGTATTGCATTATTACCATTTCCGCTCGCATCATTCGCATTTCCATTGAATGGATAATATGCCATCAGCCCGTTATTTAAATTAACTTGTGAATAAGACCGGGAAAAAGAAATCAACAATAAAAATACCAAGATGGTATTTCTCATAACAATATGTTTTGATAAAAAATAAACTAAATATAATACATCTTTATAAGTCAACTATTCCTACATAATTAAACGGCGTAATTTTTTTTAATTCTTTTTTAATTGAATCATTTATTTTTAATGTATCTATAAAACGATGAATTTTTTCTTTTGTTATCTTTTCATTGTTTCTGGTTAATTCTTTCAATGTTTCATAGGGATGCAGAAAATTTTCTCTTCGTAAAATAGTTTGAATTGCTTCTGCAATAACTGCCCAATTATTATCAAGGTCTTCATCAATTTTTTCTTTATTCAAAATCAATTTCTTTAAACCTTTTTGTAAAGAATTTATTGCAAGAATTGTATGTGCTACAGGAACACCGATATTTCTTAAAACTGTAGAATCGGTTAAGTCTCTTTGCAATCTTGAAACAGGCAGCTTGGCTGAAAGATGCTCTAACAGCGCATTTGCGATTCCCAGATTCCCTTCTGCATTTTCAAAATCAATCGGGTTTACTTTATGTGGCATAGCGCTGCTGCCCACTTCGCCTTTTTTTATTTTTTGTTTAAAATAATCCATACTGATGTATGTCCATACATCGCGGCAAAGGTCAATAAGAATTGTGTTGATGCGTTTTATATTATCAAAATGTGCAGCGAGCAAATCATAATGTTCAATCTGTGTAGTGTATTGCTGCCGTTGCAAACCAAGTTTATCTTCTAAAAATTCATTTGCAAAATTTATCCAGTTTGTTTTCGGGTAGGCGGCAACGTGAGCATTGAAATTTCCGGTGGCGCCACCAAACTTTCCGGTAAAAGGAATATAACTAAATTGCTGAATTTGATTTTCAATTCTTTCTACAAATACCATTATTTCTTTTTCAAGCATCGTTGGAGAAGCGGGCTGGCCATGCGTTCTGGCAAGCATTGGAATATTTTTCCATTCAATGGCAAGGTTGTGCAACTCATGCTGAAGATTAATAACACCAGGTAAATATTCATGTTCTACGGCATCTTTCCACAACAGTGGAAACGCCGTGTTATTAATATCCTGCGACGTTAATCCGAAATGAATCCATTCCTGCAAATCATCATTTTTTAATTCTTTTAATTTTTCTTTTAAAAAATATTCAACTGCTTTTACATCATGATTGGTAATTTTTTCGGTGTCTTTTATTTTTTGTGCATCATCCAAAGAAAAATCATCTGCAATTTTTAATAATGATTTTTTTAAAGAAGGCGTTATTCTAAAAAATTTTTTTTCAGCCAAAAAAAGAAAATATTTAATCTCAACTTTAATACGATATTTAATTAAAGCATACTCTGAAAAATATATGTCCAAATGCTGAAGCTGGCTGCGGTAGCGGCCGTCAATGGGTGAAATGGAAGTGAGTGGTTGAAGCTGCATGTATTGTATATTGCTGTATAATTATATTATTATATTGCTATTTTGTTAATGGCTGAATGCTATTTTTATCGTATTCACTACTCACAATTCACTATTCACTATTCACCTCATTGCATTAATTTTGCGCCAAATTTAAAGTAAACCGTGCAAAGAAAAATAAGAGTTGGCGCAGTAAGTTATTTAAATACAAAACCTCTGATTTATGGATTTGAACATGGAATGATGAAAGACGGTATTGATTTAATAATAGATTATCCGTCAAACATTGCTTCGATGTTACTGGAAAATGCAATTGATGTTGGCCTTGTTCCAGTTGCTATAATTCCTGAAATGAAAGAACATTATATTATTTCCGATTATTGCATTGGAAGTGATGGAGCAGTGGCGAGCGTTTGCCTTTTCAGTGAAGCGCCGTTAGAGAAAATTGAAAAAGTTTTATTAGATTATCAAAGTAAAACTTCGGTTGAATTGTTGAAAATTTTAGTAAAAGAATATTGGAAAATAAATGTTGTTTTTGAAGAAACTAAAAATGGTTATCAGGAAAAAATTTCAGGAACCACCGCTGCTCTTGTCATTGGCGACAGGGCTTTAGCGCAAAGAAAAATTTCGCCTTACATTTATGATCTTGGGTTGGAGTGGAAAAAATTTACAGGATTGCCATTTGTATTTGCAGCATGGATAAGCAATAAAAAATTAGATGAAAATTTTATTAAAGAATTTAATAAGTCTAATGCATCAGGCGTAAATCATGTAATGGATGTAGCCGATGACAATTCAAATGATATTTTTGATCTTGTAAAATATTATACGCGTTTCATAAGCTTTGAATTGAATGAACAAAAAAAAGAAGGAATGAAATTGTTTTTAGAAAAGATGAAACATTGATCTTTATACAAGTAGCTGTGGTCAGTGGGAACACCGACCACAGTAAAAACAGAAATGACAATTTTAAATGTATCTTGTTTCTGTGTGGTTATCGGTTAAAATAATAATTTTGAAATTAATTATATAAGAAAATTATGAAGGTTGTAATATTTGCAGGAGGCTTGGGCACCCGGATAAGCGAAGAAACTGACACAAGGCCTAAGCCAATGGTGAATATTGGTGGAAAGCCCATCCTGTGGCATATTATGAAGATGTACAATCATTACGGCTTCAATGATTTTATAATCTGTCTCGGTTATAAAGGTTATGTCATCAAAGAATATTTTATGAATTATTTTCTTCACAATTCTGATATTACAATTGATATTGGCAAAAATAAAGTTGAAGTGCATGACAGCAAATCAGAAGAATTTAAAGTAACATTGGTTGAAACAGGATTGGATACAAAAACTGCCGGAAGATTAAAGATGGTTCAAAAATATATAGGCGATGAAAATTTTATGCTTACTTATGGCGATGGGGTTTGCGATATAAATCTGAAAGACTTAGTTGCATTTCATAAATCGCATAATAAAATTGCTACTGTAACTTCAATCCAGATGGAGGCCCGGTTCGGCGGACTTGAAGTTGGAAATGATGGAGAAGTTTTTTCTTTTAAAGAAAAGGCTAAAGATGAAAGTAAATGGATAAATGGAGGTTTTTTTGTTTTGAAACCAGAAGTTTTCAATTATCTGAAAGACGATATGAAAAATATAATGTGGGAAGATACACCGCTTGAATCTCTTGCCCACGATAATCAACTAGTAGCATATAGGCACAAAGGTTTTTGGAAGTGTATGGATGCATTGAGAGATAAAATTGAACTGGAAGAATTATGGAAAAATAATAATGCAAAATGGAAAGTCTGGTAACCGGTTCCTCATTTAAAAATTTATTTAAAGAAAAAAAAGTTTTTGTAACCGGCCACACCGGCTTCAAAGGTGGATGGCTTATTACATGGCTCGATTTATTGGGCGCAGTAATAAAAGGATACGCTTTGAAACCCGAAGAAAAGGAATGTATTTATAATAAAGTGGCTTCACATATAAAACATGAAAATAAAATTGGTGACATTCGGGATAAATCAAAATTAAAAAAAGAAATTATTTCGTTTCAACCTGATTTTATTTTTCATTTGGCAGCACAGCCTTTGGTAAGAAAATCTTACTTAATTCCTTCAGAAACTTTTGATGTAAATGTTACCGGTACTGCTAACTTACTTGAAGCGTTGATTGATTTGAAAAAAAAATGTTCAGTAATAATTGTAACAACAGATAAAGTATATGAAAATTTTGAAAGGGATCAACCTTATAAAGAAACTGATCGTTTAGGCGGCTATGATCCTTACAGTGCAAGTAAGGCTTGTGTAGAAATTGTTGCTGCTTCATTTCGCCAATCATTTTTTAATGATAATAATTTTAATAAACATAAAAAGAAAATTGCAACGGCAAGAGCTGGCAATGTTATCGGCGGCGGAGACTGGAGTGAAGACAGGCTAATTCCCGATATTATTAAGCATTTAAAAAAGCGGTTACCCATCCCTGTTAGAAATCCGAATTCTATTCGCCCCTGGCAGCATGTTATGGAACCATTACGAGGCTATCTTACTTTAGCTTCGGTATTGGATAATGAAAAAAAACACATATCCTCTGCATTTAATTTTGGACCGTTGCAGAATGATCATATTTCAGTGAAAGATTTAGTTTTACTTGCAATTGAAATATGGGAAAGTGGCGAATGGGAAGATAAATCGAATAAGGAAGATAGCGCTCATGAAGCGAGTATTTTGAAACTTGATATTGAAAAAGCCATGAACGAACTCAGCTGGATTCCCAAACTCAATAGCAAACAAGCTATTCAGCTTGCAATAGATTGGTATAAACAGCCCGATAAAAATCTTTATGATTTTACAGTTTCACAAATTAATTATTATCAGTCCCTATGAAGTTTGAAGAAACATCTTTGCATGGAAGTTTTATTGTTCATATAGATTATATAAATGATGATCGCGGCTGGTTTGCCAGAACTTTTTGTAAAGATGAATTCAGAAAGATAGGTCATACCAAAGAATGGGTACAAATGAATCATTCATTTACAAAAGAAACGGGAACCATAAGAGGAATGCATTTTCAAAAACTTCCTTTTTCGGAAATTAAATTAGTAAGATGTATTGCAGGAAAAGTTTTTGATGTGATTATTGATTTGCGAAAAAATTCGGAAACTTTTTTAAAATGGTTTGGCGTTGAACTATCATCTGAAAATAAAAAAATGATATACATACCAGAAGGGTTTGCACATGGCTTTCAAACATTAACCGGCGATTGCCAGCTATTATACAATCATTCAGAATACTATATACCAGGAATGGAAGACGGAATAAAATATGATGATGAAAGAATTAGTATTTCATGGCCGCTCATCGTAAAAGATATTTCTGAACGCGATCTCAATCATCCAATGCTTCATAAAAATTTTGAAGGACTAAATTTTTAACCATGAAGTGCAGATTTTGTAAAACTCTTTTAAAACATATATTTATAGATTTAAATAATGCTCCCGCATCTAATTCTTTTTTAACAAAAGAAGAATTGAATGAACCTGAAATTTTTTACCCTCTGAAAGTATATACCTGCACCAACTGTTTTTTAGTGCAGATAGATGAATACAAAAAATCGGATGCCATATTCAATAAAGATTATGTTTATTTTTCGTCTTATTCAAAAGACTGGCTAAAGCATTGCAGAGAATATGTTGATAAGATGATAGAAAGATTTGGATTTGATTCTAAATCATCTGTGATGGAAATAGCGAGTAATGACGGCTATCTTTTGCAATATTTTAAAGAAAAGAATATTCCCATTTTGGGAATTGAACCTACAGCAAATACAGCCGAAGTTGCTATAAATAAGGACATTGAGACAATCGTAGATTTTTTTGGAGTAAGATTAGCAAAGGAACTTTCATCAAAAAACAAAAAAGCCGATTTGCTTTTGGGCAATAATGTTTTAGCTCATGTACCCGACATTGTTGATTTTGTGGGCGGTATGAAAATTATTTTAAAAGACGAAGGAATTATTACTATGGAGTTTCCGCATCTTTTGCAATTGATTAATAATAATCAATTTGATACAATTTACCATGAACATTTTTCTTATCTTTCTTTTTATACAGTAAAAAAAATATTTGAATCTGCGGGGCTTAAACTTTTTGATGTTGAAGAGTTATCAACTCATGGCGGCTCATTAAGAATTTATGCAACACATACGCAGAATGAATTGCAAAATATTTTACCAACTGTTCAAATGTTGTTGAATAAAGAAATGCAAGCAGGAATTGATACAATTAAATATTATAGCGGCTTTACACAAAAAGCATTTAATGCTAAAGTTCAGTTGCTTGATTTTTTAATTGCGCAAAAAAAGCAAAATAAAAAAGTGGCTGCTTATGGCGCAGCTGCCAAAGGAAATACTTTACTAAATTATTGCGGAATAAAAAACGACTTAATAAACTTTGTTGTGGATGCGAATCCCAATAAACAAAATAAATACTTACCTGCAAGCCATATCCCGGTAGTTGATGAAAGTGAAATAAAAAAAATGAAACCCGATTATATACTGATTCTTCCATGGAATTTAAAATCTGAAATCACAACTCAGTTAAATTATATAAAAGAGTGGGGAGGCAGGTTTGTAATTCCAATTCCTGAAATTGAAATATTATAAAATGAAAATTTTAGTAACAGGCGCCACCGGTTTTGTCGGAGGTCATGTAATAGATGAATTGCTAAAATACGATTGTGAAATTATCGCCGCTACAAAAAAAAATACTTTAAATATTTCAACCAACAAATTACATTATACATTTTTTGATTTAGATAATTTTAATCCTCAAGAAAATTATTTTAAAAAATTTAATAGTCCTGATTTGCTGATGCACCTTGCCTGGCAAGGATTGCCAAATTATAAATCCTTATTTCATTTTGAAAAAAATTTAATGTCGCATTATTCTTTTTTAAAAAATATGATTTCAAACGGGTTGAAAAATTTGGTTGTTACAGGAACCTGTCTTGAATATGGAATTAAGGAAGGCTGTTTATCCGAAGGTATGATAACTGATCCGCAAAATCCTTATGCATTGGCAAAAGATACCCTTAGAAAATTTTTGTTTGAATTACAAAAAAAGGAAGGATTTGAGCTGCAATGGATTCGCCTTTTTTATATGTATGGCAAAGGACAAAATCCTAATTCTTTACTTTCGCAATTAGAAACAGCTTTACAAAACGGCGATAAAGAATTTAATATGAGTGAAGGCAAACAGGAAAGAGATTATTTGCCGATAGAAAAAGTTGCTGAATATATTGTTGCAATTTCTCTTCAAAATAAAACAACGGGAATAATAAATTGCTGCAGCGGAAACACAGTAAAAGTGAAACAACTTGTAGAAAATTATTTAAAAGAAAATAAAAAGAAAATAAAATTGAATCTTGGCTATTATCCCTACACCGATTATGAAGCCATGTCTTTTTGGGGCGATGATACCAAGCTTAAAAAAATAATTAATAGCCTAACTATTTTCAAGTGAATTTATGGGGATATATAAAAAAACCGGAATTAGAAATATAGTTTTGAAAGGGACTGATTTGATAAATTGGATAAGAATATATGGTTTTAAAAACGGGTTATCTACTTTTTTTGGCTTTTTATTTCAAAAGAAAAAGTTATTTATAATTAGGAATAAAAAACTCGGGAATCCATTTTTTCTTCGAAATAATGTTTCAGACAAAGCAATTTTTAAACAGATTTTTTTAGAAGAGCAATATAAGTTAATTAATTCTTTGGTTAATGACCCGAAATATATAATAGATGCAGGAGGAAATATAGGATTAGCTGCAAGATATTTCAATAAAGTTTATCCTGAAGCAACTGTTATTTCTATTGAACCTGATGAGATAAATGCAGACTATTTAAAAAGAAACGTTTCTGAAATTGAAAATATTAAATATCTCCAAGTAGCCTTGTGGCACAGGCAATGTAATTTAAAAATAATTAATCCTAAAGACAGTCCGTCGAGTTTTATGGTGAACGAGAATAAAGATTTAGGCAATATTGAGGCTGTTACAATTAATGATATAATGCTTCAATTTAATCTGCCTTACATTGATATTCTTAAAATAGATATCGAAGGGGCGGAAAAAGAATTATTTGAAAACAATCCGCAAAGTTGGCTGCCAAAAGTAAAGTGTTTAATTATAGAATTACATGATAATTATAAAAAAGGAGCTGCAAAAGCATTTGTAAAAGCTATTCAGCCTTATGAGTTTGAAATGTACACTAGCTTTGAAAATGTTTTTGTTGTTTTTAAATAATATAAATGCAAGAAATAACAAACAATTTAGCATGTACAGTAATTCTTTATAATCCCGGTAATTCATTTTTAAAAAATATTCTTAGCTATTCTTATTTATTCAAAAAAGTTTTTATAATAGATAATTCTGAAACTAATTTAAAAGATTTAAAAAAAGTCTTCAAATCTTTTTCTAATATCGAAACTTTTCAGGATGGCGTAAATAAAGGTATTGGTGAAAGATTAAATTTTGCAATATCTCAAACTATTGATAACGGATATGATTGGTTATTAACAATGGATCAGGATTCCCGTTTTACACAACAAAATTTGGAAGCCTATATTAAAACAATTGCAACAATTGAAAAAAGTAAAAAAATATCACAAGTGGGAATTGAATATTTTTATGAAGAAAAACAACCTGAAAAAAATATAATATTGCGTGAAACGACTCATGTAATTACTTCAGGCACTTTTATAAATTTAAGGGCTATCTCTGTAATAGGTCTATTGAGAGAGGATTTGTTTATTGACGAAGTTGATACTGAATTTTCATACAGAACTATTGAAAAGGGGTGGAAAAATTTTGTTTGTATTGGTGTTTATATAATTCACAATCTCGGAGAAAAAGTAACTGCTTATTCGTTTAAAAATTTACAAAAGTCTGGCAGAACTTTGCATGCTCCGATTAGAATTTATTATATAACCCGGAATTATTTGTTCGTAAAGAAGATGTACAAAAAATTACTTCCATCCACATTTAAACAAAGAGACAAAACCTTATTAAATACCTTTAAAAACAATCTATTTTACAACAAAGAAAAAATTAAAATACTTAAAATGATAATTCGAGGATACGTTGATTTTAAGAAAGATAAGTTGGGAAAATTTGTAGAATAAATAGATGCTCCTGTGTTAAAAAATAATCACAATGGAGGCTCGTTAGCAAGAAAAATGTCTCACTTGAATTTATAAGTACAGTTATTAAATTAAACTATTAAAATCTTTTATGCGTTTCAGCATCATATTACCAGTAAAAAATGGTGGCGAATATGTAAAAGAATGTGTAATCAGTATTCTTTCACAAACGTTGCAGGATTTCAATTTAATTATGCTTGATAATTGCAGCACGGATGGAACGCTGGAATGGCTGCAATCTTTGAATGATAACAGAATTGTTATTTATACCTCAGACCATCCTCTATCAATTGAAGAAAGTTGGGGCCGAATAAAATTCATTCCTAAAAATGAATTTATTACCTTAATTGGTCATGACGATTTGCTAAATGAAAATTATCTCGAGGTAATGGATAGCCTTATTCAAAAACATCCTAAGGCATCTCTTTATCAGGCACATTATGATTATATAGATGAATCAGGAAAACTATTACGTAATTGTAAGCCCATGGATGAAATTCAGTATGGGTACGAATTTCTTGCAAGCTATATATGCAATCTTATTGATAGCACCGGAACAGGATATATGATGCGTTCAAAAGACTTTGATGACCTCGGTGGAATGAATGTTGCATATAAAAATTTAATATTTGCAGATATTGCATTATGGATAAGCTTATCAATGCTTTCATATAAAGCCACATCATTTGAGATCACGTTTAAATATAGAATTAATAAAAGTGTTTCAAAAAATACTAATGGTGAACACTATCAAGAAGCATTTGAAAAATTTTTAAATTTTATTATTGATCAGAACAAAACTAATGATAAAATAAGAGCAGTTACACAAAGGTACGGTAACAAAATGTTGCTGTATTATTGTGAAAGCCTTTCTCATAGAATTTTAAAAACACCTCCAAATAAAAGAAAAATAATTGTAAAAGATTTTATTGCAAAATGTAAATTATATGCAGAAGTCTTAATCCCAAATCAAAAATTTGAACCTGAAAAAAAAATTGGGATTAAGATTGCAAAAATTTTAGACAGTTCATCGTTAAGCAGAAATCTTTTTTTACTTTTTAAAAAATTGAAATAGTTTGCACACATGAAAACAGCATTAATAACCGGCGTTACCGGCCAGGACGGCGCTTATCTGTCGGAACTTTTATTGAGCAAGGGATACGAAGTGCATGGCATTAAAAGACGAAGCTCTCTTTTTAATACCCAACGCATT
>JAICZH010000103.1 GCA_025933775.1 Chitinophagaceae bacterium | reverse complement strand
GAAGATGAAATAATAAAAGTAGCCCAGGGTTCAGAAACTCCCGTTGATGTAACCGGCTATGCAGTTACTGATGCAGTAAAACTTATCAGAGGTGAAACAAAAGGATCGGAAGTAAGGTTAACGCTTAAAAAAGCAGACGGCACAATAAAGGTAGTTCCCATTATAAGAGATAAAATTTCTTTGGATGATACTTTTGCAAAAAGCGCTATAATAAACGACGGGGTTAATAAAATAGGATATATTTATTTGCCGGAATTTTATGCAAATTTTGATGATCCGTCTGCACGCCGCTCTGCAACAGATGTTGCCAAAGAAGTTCAAAAACTTAAAGATGCAAAGGTTGACGGGCTTGTAATAGACCTTCGTGGAAATGGTGGGGGTTCATTGAATGATGTGGTAGATATGGCCGGATTATTTATTAAAGACGGCCCCATCGTTCAGGTAAAAGGACGTAATGAAAAAACAAGCGTGTTAAGCGATCGTGATGATAATATTTTATACTCCGGGCCGCTTGCTGTAATGGTGGATGAAATGAGCGCTTCTGCTTCGGAAATTTTTGCAGCAGCCATACAGGATTATCATCGTGGCGTTATTATCGGCAGCACTTCCACTTATGGAAAGGGAACCGTGCAGCGCAGCATTTCTTTAGATCCACAATCAGAAAATATTTTATTCAGCAGCCCCGATGAAGGATTGGGAGATATTAAACTTACGTTCAGAAAATTTTATCGCATCAATGGTGGCGCTACTCAGTTGCGCGGTGTAGTACCGGATATAATAATTCCCGACAGGCTCGAGAATGTAAAGTTTCGTGAAAAAGATAATCCGGATGCTTTAAGCTGGGATGAAATTCCAAAAGCAAATTACACCACATGGAACCCGGGATATAGTTTTAATACAGTGGTAAGCCAGGAAAATGCACAACTAAGCCAAAGCCCTGTATTTAATGGCATTCGCAACGATGTAAATTTATTGGATAAATTTAATGACGAGGAAGCTCCACTGAATATAAAACAATACCGCGCAAGAAATGAAGAGATAAAATCTATTTCAAAAAAATTGGACAGCATTAGTAAACTTAAAGTGGACTTACCTGTGCATAATATTGCCTCAGACTCATTGGCGCTCGACAATGACTCTGCAAAGATTTCGAGAAATAAAGATTTTTTAAAACACATCAGCGATGATATTTATATTAATCAAACCGTAAAGGTGGTTGATAAAATGATTGGTGAAGAACAGATTGCTGAACGTAAATAATTGGATTGTTCTAATTTTTTTATATCAAGCATTATTTGAAGTATTAAATCTGCTTACACGAATACTTTGGTTTACTTATTACATCTTCAAGTAATTAACCTAAACGTTTATAAAAACTTTTCAAAAGTTTAAAACTTTTCAAAAGTTTAATAACCTTGATATTTCATTATAAAATATATCAATTATAATTTCCTGGCAGGATTTTTATAGCAATTAAAATAAACAAATTGTTATGCCAACTCTTACAATTTCTCCGCCCAAAAAATCAATCAAAAGAAAAAAAATACCGAAGTCCCGAAAAAATAAAGAAGCAGAAAAAGATCTTTCGCAAACGTATAATGAATACAAGCAGTTTGAAGGTCACCAATACACCGGCATGAAGATAGGCCGCAGCCACAAATGGTATTATGATAAAGGGGAATGGCGCGAAACAAAAACAACTCCCGACCTGTGGGAAATTTCTTATGCAGTTACCAAACGCAGAGCCGGCCATGCTCCGGAAGGATCCGGAGTTCCTGTTGGTACAGAATACCATTGGTATATTTTGGCTCATCAAAACGTAAGAAAGCTCAATGCGAATGATTATACCACTTCGATGACGGGTTTAAAATATAAGTTATCACATAAACGTGCCGATAAAGATACATGGAGCACTTCTACCAAAGCACAACGAAAAAAATTAATAAGGCTTTTAAAAGATTTTATTATGCAATTAGAAAAAGAACCGGTGCCGATAAATTTTGAATACAAAGAAAAAAAATATTCCGGCGAAGGAATGCCTGTTTCACAAACGTGTAAAGAAAAAGTTTGTTACGAGCTGGATGTTACACTCAACAATGAAAACCTTGGCATTATTCATTGTACGCCTCACGGATGGAAAATGAAAAGTGTAAAAGATCAGGCTTTGGTGGATGCTATCGGAAATAAAATTGCTTTGTGGTATGAATGAAAAAATTATTTTCTTTTCATAATGAGTTAATCTAAGAGTAAAATTATTAGTTGATAAAAAAAATTTAAAAATTGTATATTTACTTATGCTTTTTCAATTAGAAAATACAAACAAAAAAGACATTAATAAACTTTTAAATTTTGCAAAGCAAAATAATTTAGAACTTTCAGTAGTGGATGATACTTATCATAATTATTTTCTTCCCGGCAAACCTTTAACTGATGCCCAATTAATTAAACTTATCAAAAGCAGTCGCGAAAGCGGTAGCATCTTATTGCAGGATGCTCATGAAGCAATCAGAAATAAATTTAATGCAGATTAAATATACTACTGATGCATTTGCATCTTTAACACAGCTAATAAATTTTATTGAGGCCAATAAATACTGTAGGCGCCGGTGTTCGCTGGCTGAAGCGATATGAAAAATATTTGGAAAAAGCTTTTATCAATGCAAAGATTAAGAGACTTTGCAATAATCGCACTCTTAAGAAATTAAATCTGCGGTGTATTAATTATAATGATTGGCTGATTGCATTTTCTATTCATGAAAATTTTATTTTAATAGAAACCATTTTGCATAGATCAAGAATTGTGGACTGACATTTTTTGAAATTTTATTTAAACTTTTTTAAAAAATATCTGAATAAATATTACCTTCTCAAAAAATTTACACACATGAAAAAATTTCAATTCAACTTGTTTTTATTTTTATTAATTCCGGCAATCACTTTTGCACAAACTGAAAAGATTGATACCGGTGTTATGAATCAAATACGCAAAGAAGGTTTACAAAATTCTAAAGTAATGGATATTGCATTTCACCTCACTGATGCAAGCGGGCCAAGGCTTACAGGCTCTCCGGGTTTTATGCGCGCAGCAAATTATGCAAAAGATCAATTAACAAAATGGGGGCTCGTTAATGCAAAGCTCGATCCATGGGGCGACTTTGGTAAAAGCTGGGAATTAGAAAAATCTTATGTAGCCATTACGGCACCATGGTATAAGCCTTTGGAAGCATATCCGAAAGTATGGACAGCAGGAACAAATGGATTGCAACATGCCGATGTAATTCTTATCACTGCAAAAGATTCCGCAGGGCTGGATGCATACAAAGGAAAGCTTGCTGGTAAAATAATAATTGCCGACAGAGATGATTCATATCAATTAAGTTTTAAACCCGATGCAAGAAGATACACTGATGCAGAATTAGATTCTATGCAAAATAGAGTGATGCAACCCGTGGATACTGCCGCCATGCGCAGAAGAAGAGAACAATTCAGAAATCGTTTTCGTGGTGAGCAAAGTATGTTGAATGCATTAAAAGCAATGGCAATAAGTGAAGGCGCAGTTGCTATGTTTACTAGCAGCCCGCGCAATCATGACGGAACTATTTTCGTGCAACAGGCCGGTCCCTACAAGGTTACAGACCCTGCTAATTTTTTAGATATTGCATTACAATGGGAAGATTACATGACCATTGTAAAATTATTAAGAAATAATGTTCCCGTAAAAATGGATGTGGATGTGCAAACAAAATTTTTTATTGATGATACAAAAGGATATAATGTAATTGCAGAAATACCCGGCACAGATAAAAAATTAAAAGATGAAGTGGTAATGCTCGGCGGCCATCTGGATTCGTGGCAAAGCGGCACCGGCGCTACTGATAACGGAGCAGGCTCTATGGTGATGATGGAAGCTGTAAGAATTTTAAAGGCAATCGGCATACAACCCAAAAGAACGATACGCATTGCATTGTGGAGTGGTGAAGAAGAAGGATTGCTCGGCTCGAGAGGTTATGTAAAGAAAACTTTTGCTGACCCTGCCGATATGAAATTGTTTCCTGCTCACGAAAAGTTTGATGTGTATTTTAATCTCGATAATGGCACAGGAAAAATTCGCGGTGTTTATTTGCAGGGCAACGAAGCCGTGCGTTCTATCTTTCAGCAATGGCTTGCCCCGTTTAATGATTTGGGCGCAAAAACACTTACCATTAGCAATACAGGTGGTACCGATCATTTATCTTTTGATGCAGTGGGCTTGCCGGGTTTTCAATTTATTCAAGATCCGCTGGAATATGATACCAGAACGCATCACAGCAATATGGATGTTTCAGAACACTTGCAGCCTGAAGATTTAAAACAGGCTGCTGTAATTGTGGCTTCGTTTGTTTATGATGCTGCAATGAGAGATGCAAAAATTCCGCGAAAAGAATTGCCGAAAGCAAATCCTAATGGAAGAGGATTTTGATTGATGAAGATAAACTAACGGGGATGCATACACGAAAATTTTTATTGAATCACAATAGAACATAAGGCACATAGAATTTATCTATGTATGTGGTTCAATAAATTTTTTTTGTCAAAAAAAAAAGAAATGTATCAATAATAAATAAAGGGAAGAATGTTATGCTTAGTATTATTTATAAATAAAAATTTCATTTAAATATTATTTATGCCCGCAAAAGTAAACTGGCCCGAAGCCATAAAGCCATTGCTGAAAAAATATAAAGGCAAAAAACATCCGTTAGAATATAAAAGTATTTACCAGTTAATTGTAATGGTGGTTTTATCTGCGCAGGATTCTGACAGGCATATCAATCAGATTGCGCCAAAATTTTTTGAAACATTTCCTGATATGAAAGCCTTATCCAAAGCCACTCCTGATGTTTTAGTTAAATACATCAGCGATGTGCGCAATTTCGGCAACAAAGCAAAATGGCTTTGGGAAATGGCAGACATAATAAAAGAAAATAAAAATATTCCCGACACATTAGAAACGCTCACGGCTTTGCCTGGTATTGGAAGAAAATCTGCAAATGTAATATTGCGCGAATCGGGCAAAGAGCCGGAAGGCGTAATAGTTGACTTGCATGTAGTGCGTGTAGCGCCACGATTGAGCATCGCTTCGGGCGCTGATCCTAAAAAAATTGAAAAACAAATTATGGAAGCGCTTCCACAGAGTGAGTGGGATGCAGGCATGGCCATGTCATTTCTCGGAAGAGAAATTTGCAGGCCTACCAATCCCAAATGCGAAATATGCGTGATGAATAAAGTGTGCTTTTATTATAATGAAGTTATAAAAAAAAGCAGCTGATTTTTAATCTGCGTTCATTGTTATGTTATTTCGTTTATGCATTATTGTTATAAAAGAATATTCTATCTTGTAAAACAAAATAAATTTTTAATTTCATTCCTAATTTTATTATATGAAAAAAATAATTTCCTCGGTATTGTTTTCTTTTTGCGCCGCTCTTTCTTTTGCGCAGCAACCTTCCTTTATTACCGACAGTCTTGATAGTTATATACAAACCGGGATGAAGCAATGGAATGTTCCGGGCCTTGCAATTGTGATTGTAAAAGATGGGAAAATAGTTTTAATGAAAGGCTATGGCGTGCGCGATATAAAAACAAATGAACCCGTAGATGAGAATACATTATTTATGATAGCCAGTAATACGAAACTCTTTACGGCTACCAGTCTTGCACAGTTGGAACACGATAAAAAATTATCGCTCGATGATAAAATAATAAAATATTTCCCCGGTTACAGGGTGTACGATTCATGCGTAACACAAATGGTTACAATTCGCGATATGCTCTCACATCATTTGGGTACTAAAACTTTCCAGGGCGATTTTACTTTTTGGAACCGAACGCTTTCAAGCCCTGAAATTATGGGAAAGATGAGGTTGCTGAAACCATCTCAAAATTTTCGTCAGTCATTTGGTTATTGCAACAGTTGTTTTTTAACTGCCGGTGAAGTGATTCAAAAAGTAACCGGCAAACCCTGGGCCGTGTATGTAACCGATAGCATTTTACAACCGCTCGATATGATACACTCTCATGCATTGGGAGCAGGTATGAGCCAAATGCCTGATGTTTCAAAACCTTATACAATTAGTTTTGATGGCAATCTTACAGAGTTGCCGTACGATAATGTGGACAACCTTGCGCCGGCAGGAAGCATTGTAAGCTGTGTAAAAGATTTATCGCACTGGCTATTGCTGCAGCTCGACAGCGGGAAATATGAAGGCCGCCAAATTATTGCCTGGCCTGTATTACGACGCACGAGGCAAATGCAAACTATTATTTCAAGTACCAAAAGTGCAATACTTCCCAGGCATTATTATGGTTATGGATTAGGAAATTTTCAGGGCGATTATGCCGGAAGGCAGGAGTATGAACATACGGGCGGCGCAGATGGGTTTGTTACCAATGTTTGTTTTGTGCCCGAAGAAAATCTGGGCATTTCTATTTTGACAAATAATGATAACCAGGATTTTTTTGAAGCATTGCGTTACCAGATTCTTGATGCATATCTTGGAGAAGAATACGTAAACCGGAGCAATCAATTCTATCAATTTTTTAAACCGGAGTTGAACGAAAAAATAAAAGGCGTGAAAGCTATGCAGGAAAGAGTAAAGGGCGCCAAACCTCCGCAACTATTAAAAACATATACCGGCACATACACTAATAATTTGTTTGGAGATATAACGATTACTCAACAGCAGAATGGACTGCTGCTTCATTTTTCTCACACGCGCAATCTTACTGCAACACTGCAATACATGGATAATGATGAGTGGCTGCTCACTTACAGTAATCCGGCATTTGGTATTTTTCCTTTAAAATTTAAAACTATAAATGGCAAATTAGCAATGGATGTAAAAGTGAATGACTTTCTCGAGTTTGATCCCTACACTTTTGTGAAAGAATAATTTTTTTTTGAATTTCGTATATCCGTAACCGTTAGTTGTCTTATTTTTAACTGCGTTTACTCGTTACCGTTATAACTTATATTTAGGAAATTTTTAAAATATTATTAAACCCCAAATTGCCGTAAATGATGATCGGTGTGGTTGTAATTGAGCTTTCCCCATTCTTTCTTAGAAAATTTACCCACCATTTTATTTACAGGAATTAAGTTAGGCGCATTACAAAAGTCTTCAATAGCTTTCTTTAAATTATTACGTTCGGCTTCAAAATCTGTTGGATTAATATTGTTGCTGACGGTATTCAATTCTTTAAAAGTTTCGGCTTTTTCTTTTGGCGGCTTTACATTCAGAAGAAAAAATCTAAATAACCATTTAGGCATTGGTGGAGCTTTTAATTGAGTAGGATCAAGTTTGCCCGTTGGTATTTCGAATGACATGCTAAGATGCCTTAAATTCTGGTTTACATTCATTTTGCCCCACAGCGCTTTTGTGTCGGGGCTAAGCTTGTCAATTCTTGAAAGTATTTCTTCTTTTACTTTCTCATCAAATAAATTTTTCATGTTTTTAGTTTTAATATTTTAATACAAAAATTTATTTAAAATAATACCAATAACACATACATCAAACACAGCATTAAAATGAAAGTTTAATCTTAATCATTTTTTACTTTGCAAACAGGCTTATGATGAACAGGAAAATTACAGGAGTTGGCTATAAAACATAATTCATTTGCTTTTTTGTGCAAAGCATTTGCTTTCTCAATCATAGATGCATCGCTTACTATTACCGTTGGATGCAATGTTACTTCTGTAAAATGGCCGCCTCCGTTTTGGGTTTGCTGCATTGTGCCGGTTGCTTCATCAATATAATTAATTACCACAACGCCGGCCGCAGAGCAAACATGTAAATACGAAAGCATGTGGCATGCGCTTAATGAAGCCACTAATAATTCTTCAGGATTGTATTTTGTTTTATCGCCGCGAAAAGAAGCATCGGATGAACATTGAATGATAACTTTTTCATCAACTTTTATGGAGTGGTTTCTTTCATAAGCAGTATAATTTTTAGTTCCATCGCCGGTATTACCCGTCCATTTAACTTCAACTTTGTAAAAATGATTTTTCATACATTATTTTTTACAAAGCTAATGATGCAAAAAATATAAATGCAACCTGATTGATTGAAATTTATTTTTTCATTGCTAACACAGGCGGTTGTGGTTGTGGCACTATATTATGGATTGGCCTGGTAGATTTTAAATATGCAAAGATGGCTTTCAATTCACCATCGGTCATCAATCTGAATTCTTGCCAGGGCATTGGAGGTAATAATGATCTCTCATTGGCGATGCCCATATATTTACCTTGTCGCATACATAATATAAACTGATCTTCTTTCCAGTTGCCGATGCCTGTTGAGTCGGAAGTAATATTAGCAGTATAAGAAATGCCCCACGGGCCTACCCATGCCGTAAGATCTCTTGTTACAATAAGTCCTTTACTTTCCATTTCTTTGCGATCCACATCTGGTGCAGGAATTTGTGATGGATGGCCCGATAACGCTAATGAAAAATCGGGTTCCGGGCCTTGCGGTCCCATTTTTTTAGGTGTATGGCAATCATTACAACCAGAAACGGAAACAATGTGTTCACCCCATTTTACCTGGCTTCCGAAACCGCCAAAAGTATTGGTAGCAACCATTGTTGAATCTTTTGGAGTTACTTCTGAGTTATTTCCATTACATTTTGAAAAAATAAAAATGATGGAAACAAATAAAATGACAATAATACCGCCAGATAATTTTTTCATCGAAATAGTTTTAGTTTTAAAAAAATAAATGTTTAAAAGTCAAAAAAGCGTTTATAAGGTAAGGAGAAAAAAGTTTATAAGGTAAGGAAAAAAAGTTGTTATTGCCGAAGCTAAAGAAAAAAAATAATTATGCAAAAAATAATTAAAGGAATTTGCACAGACCCAATTATTATTTTTTTATTATAATTCATTTTTTAAAGCTGACTTTCCTTTTTCTGACATTAAGTAAAAAGAATCTGCAACGGACTAAGCCGCAAAAAAAAACATTGACTACTCATAGGATGCTGGGTGTGTTGATTAAAAAAAATTATTACATTTATGATAAGCCTGCCTGTCGGCAGACAGGGAAAAAAAATCTTGCGAAGGGGAAGGTTTAAATCATTTTTGAATCTTTCTCTTTCAAAAGAAAATTAATAAAGAATAAGCTACCATATTAACTTTCTCAGCTTAGGTACATAGGATACCCATGTTAGCGGTAGTTTTTATTTCAAATATTTTTCTTTTACAAATTCATACCAGTCCTTACAAAATTGTTCGTCCGTTACGTTAAAGGTCATTTTTAAATCTCCGTAATTTTTAATAAGATTGATGAAAATGTCTTGTCCATATTTAGATAAGATGTATTCAATAATTGTATAGCCGCAATTATATATCTTTCCACCTTTTAAACGATTATTGAGTTCTGAAATACTTGGATATTGTCCACTGTTTAAATAAGGCAAAGTTTTGGGGTCAACAAATTGCTTTGCTTCATATACGCTTATTGCTTCCCAAAGCCACGTAGGAAAGGTTGAAAATTTCTTGTCAAAATTCTTTGAGTCTATCGGTTGCGCTTCATTGTCTAATAGTAATTTCAATGTTACTGTATGGGCAAATTCATGAACAGCAACTTTTTTGTTATCACTCTCTCCCCATGCTTGCTCAACAAAGTGAAGTTTTGAAATACCTTCTATGTTACCGGAAGCACTCCAGTTCCCAGTGGCTTTCACGTATCTCCATCTTTGAGCATAAATATTTGTTTCAATATTGTCGGAAGGTTGTGTTTTGAGGTCGTTGCCTATTCGTGAATAATTGTCTTCTAACGCATTTGCGAGTTTAATAATTGTCGCTGTGTCAATGCTACTGCTAAAAAGAAAAGTGAAGTGTTGGGTTTTAATCTCTTTTCTGTTTTCAGGGATAAAATATATAATTGAAAGCGTGAGTACTATAGTTGCTAATATTAAAAGAAATCTTTTGAAATTTTTCATTCTTCTTGCAATGAAGGTCTATTTAATTACTGCTAACGTTTGAGGCTTGGCGATGGGCTGGTATTTGAAATTCGTCTGCCCGGAACTACTGTTAAATTTATAATTAAAAGTTCATTGTTTATTCTATCGCGGAATTTATATGGTCAAGCCCGGAACTACTGCACAATAGCAAAGCAAAAGTTGATGCTGCGAACTGTCAGCCAGTTTTTTGCCAAACCTTTTGTTAGCGGCTTTGTGGTCATAATTTAATTGATTGATTATAATTTTATTGT
>JAICZH010000123.1 GCA_025933775.1 Chitinophagaceae bacterium | reverse complement strand
TCAAAATGTGATTAGCAATAAAGTTTTCAGCTTTTGGGGACACATCCGGGTTCAACAAAATGTTTTAACACAGGCTAATATTGCGGAAGAGACACCAATCGAACGAAACGATACATTGGAAACCTTTCTGAAAAATTTGCCCGAGGTAAAAAGTGTGGCGCGGTACGCCACCAAGTCTGCTATTATCAGATTTAAAGATGATATTGAAAGTGTGTTGATGAAAGGAGTGGACAGTAGTTTTGATTTTAAAAGGTTAAACTCTTTTTTGCAAAGCGGCAAATGGATTTCATTTACCGACAGCAGCTACAGCAAAGACATTGATATTTCCGCTTACACCGCCAAACAGTTAGAGGCAAGCGTGGGTGATAGTGTAATTATATTATTCATTCAAAATAATGGAACCCAGCGCGCCCGGAAATTAAAAATCGCAGGAATCTATAAAACAGGCATTGATGAATATGACCATAATTTTTGCATCGGTGATATAAAATTAATTCAACGTCTGAATGACTGGAATGCGAACGAAATAGGCGGATACGAAATTTTTTTGAAGGACTATAAGCAAACGGATGCAGTCAACAATTATTTATATGATTCTGACCAATTGCCGGGAAGATGGTATAGCAAAACCATCGAAGAAATATATCCTAATATTTTCGACTGGCTTAATTTACAGGGAAGAATCAAAAGTATTTTATTGGTAATAATGATTGTAATAGCGGTGGTCAATTTGATTACCTGTCTTATAATTCTTGTTTTAGAAAGAACAACAATGATTGGCATCCTAAAAGCTATTGGCGCAAAAAATTTTACCATACAAAAAATTTTCCTGTACAATACAACGATTATCGCATTCACCGGGGTAATTGCCGGAACTATCTTAGGCCTCGGAATATGTTACCTGCAACAGTGGACCGGTTTTATCAAGCTTGACGAAGAGGCTTACTTTATGAGTGAGGCCCATGCAGATATTGTGTGGTGGCAAGTGGTAGCTGTTGATATTGGTACGTTGATAATTTGTTTTATGATGCTCATTATTCCTTCACTGCTTATCAGAAAAGTACAACCCGTGAAAGCAATAGAATTCCGCTAAAAAAACAGAATAAAAATATTTACTTTTTGTTTGTTTACTTATCCAACTGATACATGTAAAAATGGTTTTGGCAGGATTTGTGTAATTGTGCAGATTAACCAACATAGTATTTTATGAAAAAAAATTTCGTAGTGGTTATGACCTTGTTCTTAACTACTTTTTTATGGTGTTGCACATCTTCTAAAAACGCTACCAACCTAAAACCCAACAGGAGTCATCTTTCAGGAACGTGGACTCTTTCAAATATTGATGTAAAAATGCCTGCGGCATATAAGGTGTCCACGGTTTTTGATGAAGCGCCCTTTAATGATTTTAAAGAAAGTACCTGGGATTTAATAAAAAACGGTAATGGTTCGTTTACCCTGACTAATGGAACCAAAGAAAATATTTACTGGGGTGTAGAAGGTAAGGGAGATAATGCACAGTTTGTGTTTAAGAAACTTAATGGAATGAAACCAAGAAACGTGGAAAGTGGCTTCAAATTAGACTTAGGGCCGATTAGCAGTAATAGTTTTTCAGCCACTTCAAACATAAATGCCGGCAGCGACAGTACAGGGACAATAACTTATTTTTTTACAAAAAAATAAAAAGCAGTTTTTCCTAAGACGTGTTTACTAACCCAGGAAAAGGCCTGTAAAAAAGGCCTTTTTTTTAATGAGAAAAAAATATTTCCGGATATTAACACTAAATAATATTCACTTCCCTTTCCAAAGAAATTCCAAACTTTTCTTCAACAGAAATTTTGATTGCTTCACTTAAATCATAAATTTCTTTGCCTGTTGCATTTGCATAATTCACCAGCACTAAAGCCTGCTTGCTGTAGCAGCCTGCATCTCCGTTTCTATATCCTTTCCATCCACAATTTTCGATTAGCCATCCTGCGGGAATTTTATAATTATTTTCATCGATTTTATAAACAGGCATTTTAAGATCTTCGAAAGATGTAGTTATAGCATCCACTTCTTTTTTTCTTACCAAAGGGTTTTTAAAAAAGCTCCCTGCATTTCCAATCATTGAAGGATCTGGCAATTTAGAAGTACGTATGCTGATTACCGCATCAGAAATAGCTTTGATAGTCACGTTATCCACTTTCATTTTTTCCAATTCCTCTTTAATTGCGCCATAAGAAATATTATAATCCGGATTTTTTTTTAACTGATAAGTAACGTTCAAAATGGCAAATTGATTTTTATACTTGTTTTTAAAAACACTGTCCCTGTATCCAAAATTGCAATCCATCGCATTAAATTTTTGGATGAACTTTTCATGCAAATGCAATGCTTCCAATTCATAAAAAACATCTTTAATTTCAACTCCATAAGCGCCTATGTTTTGCATAGGAGAAGCGCCCACATTTCCCGGAATCAATGAAAGATTTTCTACGCCTCCAAAATTATTATTCACACAAAACGTTACAAAAGAATGCCACGAAACCCCTGCCCCGGCGCGAACAAACACAAATTCATCATCCGTATGCATAATATCAATTCCGGGAATTTCATTTTTTAAAATGAAGCCATCAAAATTTTTCGTAAACAAAATGTTGCTTCCTCCACCAAGAATTAATCGTTTTTCACCAGGTTGTATTTTTAATAATTCCTGCAATTCTTCCGCTGAAGAAAAGGATGAAAAAAATTTTGAAAATACATTAATACCAAACGTATTTAATTTTCGTAGTGGATAATTTTGATGAACTTGCATAAATTTAAAATTAAGGGCAAAAATTGAAACAATGAAAGATGGTATAGCAGTTGTTTTGGGAGCGTCAGGTTTAACCGGTGGTCTGCTCGTGCGGGATTTGATAAACGATCCGGATTTTAAAATTGTCAGAACGCTTGGAAGAAATCATCTTGAAATCTCGCATCCCAAATTGGATCAGCGCATCGTTAATTTTAATGATAAAGAAGATTTTAAAATAAAAATGGGAGAAGGAGATGTAATCTTTTCGTGCATAGGAACCACACAGAAAAAAGTAAATGGCGATAAAGTGATGTATGAAAAAATAGATCATGATATTCCTGTAAATGCAGCAGCAATAGGCATCCGGCAGCAATTCAAAAAATTTTTAATTATATCATCTGTAGGAGCAAATGAAAGTTCGTCGAATTTTTATTTGCAACTGAAAGGCAAAATAGAAAATTCACTGAAACAATTTCCGTATGAAAGCATAAGCATCTTTCGACCCTCTTTATTGAACGGCGTGAGAAAAGAAAGCCACTTTAAGGATCTACTTGCACAAACACTTATGGATCTTTTTTCATTCGTATTTCTCGGCCCGCTTAGAAAATACCATGCGATTGGCGCGAACACCGTAGCTAAAGCAATGATATATGAAAGCAAAAAAAATAAAAAAGGAATCTGCTATTTCGATTATGAACAAATAATGGATATGGCAAGAGAGTATAAATCAGAACTTGAAGAAATTTTTCAAAAGATAAGCTCAAACCAACAGCAGAGCAGCAAATAAAACAAATTTAAATTCCGGCTAATTATAATGGATCCACATCAGGTATAAAGATTACGTTCCTGAATTTTTTTTCAGCCTTAATAAGATCAATATGATTCCTGATTACCTTTTTTTGGTTTATCAGATTTTTGGAATCCTTTTCGAGCTTTAGTAAAATTTCCATTAAATATTTATTGCGTATACGGTTTATAACAGGTGCAGCAGGGCCCACAAGATGTCTAAAATCTTTTTCGAGATTGCGGCTTAAAATTTCCGCAGCTTCAAAAGCCAATTCTTTAGTGGAATGTTTTATTATTATGCGGACAAGCCTGCTAAATGGCGGATAAAAAAACTGTTTTCGCATGGCTACTTCATAATTATAAAATTTTTCATAATCGTGTTGTTGCACAAATAGCAATACCGGATGATCAAGCTTTGATGCCTGGATTAACACCAGCCCTTTTTCAGCTTTTCTGCCTGCCCTGCCGCTCACCTGCTCCATTAACTGAAATGCTCTTTCATTTACCCTGAAATCCGCAAAAGATAATAATCCATCTGCGTCCAAAATACCAACGAGGCTTACATTTTCAAAGTCAAGCCCTTTCGCTACCATCTGTGTTCCCGCCAAAATATCAATCCTGTGCTGCTCAAAAAGTTTGATTAAAGTATCATGCGCATTTTTCCCTTTTACCGCATCAACATCCATTCTTGCAATTCTGTAGGCAGGAAAGTCATTCGCAAGTTCTTCTTCAACTTTTTCGGTGCCAAAATTTTTCTCCATCCAGTTTACGCTTCCACATGCAGGGCATGAAACTGGCTTGGGATAAGTGTTACCACAATAATGGCAATGTAATTTGTTGGAGTATTTATGCAATGTAAGCGTCACAGAACAATTCTGGCATTTAGGAATAAATCCACAAGTACCACAAATAAGCAATGGCGAATATCCTCTTCGGTTTTGAAAAAGTATAACCTGCTTGTCACTTTGCAATGTTATTTCGATTTGTGCTTTTAATTGCGGCGAAATCATGACTTTGCCTTTTTTTGACGCGGCTACAGTTTTCGTATCAATAATTTTTATTTCGGGCAATTGGCTTCCACCAAATCTTTCATTTAGATTAACCAATGCATATTTATCTTTTTGCGCATTAAAATAGCTTTCTAAAGAAGGCGTAGCACTTCCCATTAAAACTTTCGCTTTAAAAACAGAAGCATAAAACACAGCAGCATCGCGAGCATTGTACCTGGGCGCCGGATCTTGCTGTTTAAACGAAGAGTCATGTTCTTCATCAATTACAATCAATCCTAAATTTTTAAAAGGCAGAAATAAAGCGCTTCTGGCACCGAGGATAATTTTCAGTTCGCCGGTTTTTATTTTATTCCAGATTTCAATGCGCTCATTATTATTAAACTTTGAATGATAGATAGCAATGTTTCCACCAAAATGAAATTGCAGTCGCCTGATAATCTGAGCAGTCAAAGTTATTTCCGGCAGCAGATATAATACTTGCTTACCATCACCAGCAAATTTTTCAATCTGCTTTACATATAGTTGAGTTTTGCCGCTGCTGGTGATTCCATGCAAAAGACAAACTTCTTTATTTGAAAAGGCCCGGTTTATTTCATTGAGTGCATTTTGCTGAGAAATGTTTAAATCAAAATTGACATTCATTTTCAGCGGAAGCGATGGCAAGCGATCGATGCTTCTTTTTTCAACCAACAAAACTTTTTTATCTACAAGGCTTTTTAACTGAGATATAGTAGCACCGGATTTCTTTAGCAATTTTGATTGAGACACTTCTCCTTCTGTTTTTAAAAAATGCAGAAAGCTCAGCAGCAACTCTAACTGTTTAGGCGCTTTGGTCATATCGTTCATCAAAGCGTTCAGCGATTCATCGGAAGAAAATTCAGGATTTAGTAAAACAAAGTTTTCTTTCTTCACTTTAAACTTGTCTGTAAATTCTTCCCATACAAAACAAATTCTTTTATCGATCAATTTTTTAATTAAAGGATAGACATGTGTAATACCGGCAATTTGCTGCACTTCTGATGTCTTGAGTTCCTTTTTTAAAAGCAAAGCTTCCGCTACCAAATATTCTTCATCATCAAGATTGGAAAAATCCTCTCCACACTCTTCATTAAATACCAGGATAGTTTCACTGCTAAGCTTTAAATGAGCAGGTAAGGCCGCCGCCATCACCTCTCCTTCAGAACACATATAATAATCGCTGAGCCATTTCCATAACTGTAACTGTTGCGGATAAATTATGGGCTCATCGTCTATGACATTTAAAATATCTTTTGTTCCGAAAGAAGGGGCTTCATTCAAAAATGATTTTATAATTCCCGAATATTTTTTATTTTTTCCAAATATCACTTCAACGCGGCATCCCGTTTTTATTTTGGTAAGTAAAGTTTCAGGAACAGAATAGGTGTAAGTTGTAGGTAAAGCCAAAGGCAATATTACTTCTACCCAGGCAGAAGAAATTTTTTCGTTTTCGAAAAGATTTTGCGTATTTGGATTTTCGGAAATCATTATTGCAAATATATCAAGAGCGGCCCACAAGACTATTTCTGAATCCAGGTTGCTTTATATTCAATCAATGCCGTTTCCATTTGGTGAAAAATTTTCTTTTTCAATTCAGGCAAATCATGTAGAGCAAGCCCTGTTGTATCAGTTGGTTCTAAGAATACACTGCGGCACTTTCCGGGATTCAAAGAAAATATTGATTTATAGTTAAGCCGATCATAGGTATCTAAAAATAAAACAGGCAGTATTGGCTTTTGTGTTTCTATAGCTATACGAAAAGCGCCGTCATAAAATGATTTTAATGGGCGATGAGAAGTATTAAAGGTTCCTTCGGGACAGATAAACACCGATATTTTTCTACGAAGAAATTCAATTAATTCATTGATGCTTCTTAAGCGGTTCTTCACACTTGACCTGTCAACGGAAACAGTTCCTCTTTTATAAATAGCACCAAAAATGGGTATTTTAGTCATTTCTGCTTTGCCTAATATTCTTATTTTTCTTTTCCTAATCACTTTCATCATCATCACAATATCCAAATAGGAAATATGGTTGCTCACAAAAATATATTCTTCATTCATCTTATAGGTTGGCCTTCCAACATTATAATAAGATATACCGGTCATGACGAAAAATGCATCTGCCCAAAATCTACAGACCCGGTAAATTATGTTGCCGCCCCGTATGGATTCCTGCATAAATGCATACAGAAATAAAGGCATCAGGATTAACATCCATATCAAGAAAATCGCAAAACCATAAATAGTAAACAAAAAAAGTAAAAGCTTTCTTAAAATTCGCATGTAAGGTTTTATAGCTGCGAAAATAAAAAAGCCAACCAAACCTGCAAAAAGCAAAGTCAATAACCGCTGAATAACAATACATTATGCAAAAACTCAAAAAACTCCCGTTTTAAGTAAATTTAGGTGTAAAATTTGCCCGAAATTGTCTTACATTTGCACTCCAAAAATTGGAAAATATGTTTGCAATAGTTAAAATCGCCGGTCAACAATTTAAAGTTACACCAGGCCAGAGTTTATATGTACCT
>JAICZH010000131.1 GCA_025933775.1 Chitinophagaceae bacterium | reverse complement strand
CATTTTACTGATATTGCCAAAACAAAAAATCCTGATATTGCTTCAATAGGAATGGTAACAAGCGCAGCGTGGGCCGATGTTGTTGGAGATAAAAAGAAAGAATTAATTATTGCCGGTGAATGGATGACACCAAGAATTTTTTCTTATAACAAAGATCATTTTGATGAAGTAAAAACTAATCTTGATAGCCTGTATGGTTTGTGGCAGTCAATTGCTGTTGGCGATTTTGATGGAGATGGGAGGCAGGATATTGTGCTGGGAAATATTGGCGAAAATTTTTACCTGCGGCCTGATCTGAATGATCCGGTAAAATTATGGATCAACGATTTTAATAACAATGGCACACTCGATAAAATTCTTACACGCACGGTGGATGGAGAAGATAAAACTGTTTTTTTAAAACATGAAATTCAAATGCAGATTCCTTCATTAAAAAAACAAAATTTAAAACATTCGGAATATGCAAAAAAAACAATGCAGGAATTATTTCCCGAAGATGTTTTAAATAAATGTATCGTCAAAAAATTTAATTATGGTTCTTCAATCATTGCATTCAATAAAGGCAATGGACATTTTGAATTAAAAAAATTACCGCCATTAACGCAAACGTCTTCAATAAATGCAATACATGAAATGGATATTAATCACGATGGATTTATGGATTTAGTTTTAGGTGGAAATAAATATGGCTTTCCGCCACAGTTTGGTAGATTGGATGCGAGTTATGGAGATGTTCTTATTAATGATCACAAGGGAGGATTTACGAGGTTGGATTATTTTCAATCAGGACTGGAAATAAAAGGCGAAGTGAAAGACATTGATGCAATCCGTTCCATTAATAAAAATTATTTATTATTTCTTATTAATGATGATTATCCCGCATTGTACGAGGTGAATGAGAAATTAAAAAAAATGCCATTGCAATAATGTAATAAGCAATATCTTTTTTTAAAAAAAAGATTAATAATTACTATGAATAAATTAAAGAGGTGCACAGAAATTGTAGCGATAATTTTCCTGTTATTTTTATTACCATCATGCAATAAAAAAAATAATGCTCCTGTTCTTTTCCAGGTTTTAGATCACACTGCAACCGGCCTTAATTTCAGTAATGTGCTTACGCCCACAAAAGATTTTAATGTTTTTAAGTACATGTATTTTTATAATGGTTCCGGCGTGGGTGCTGGCGATTTTAATAATGATGGATTGATTGATTTATTTTTTTGTTCAAACCAGGGCGATAATAAAATTTATCTTAACAAAGGAAAACTAAAATTTAAAGACGTAACTGCCGAAGCAAAAATTCCTGAAGATGGCGGCTGGTCCACAGGTGTATCAATTGTTGATATAAACAACGATGGATTATTGGATATTTATATTTGCCGTGTTGGTAATTATGAAACGTTGCACAGCAAAAATCAATTGCTCATTTGCCAGGGCATTGATAAAAATGGCGTTCCGTTTTATAAAGATGAAGCGCATGAATATGGTTTGGATTTTTCGGGATTCAGCACGCAAGCCGTATTTTTCGATTATGATGGTGATGGTGATCTCGACATGTTTTTATTAAATCATTCCGTTCATCAAAACGGAACATTTGCTCCGCGCAATAATTTTCTTGGAACATACAATGCACTTTCCGGCGACCGCATGTATCGCAATGATGGCAATAATAAATTTACTGATGTAACAAAAGAATCAAAAATAAATAGCTCTGCAATAAGCTATGGGCTTGGCATTTGCGCTTCTGATATTGACCTTGACGGTTGGCCTGACTTGTATGTTGGAAATGATTTTCATGAAAATGATTATTTGTACATCAATCAGCATGATGGCACTTTTAAAGAAGACCTTACCAATAGGATCATGCACACCAGCCAGTTTTCAATGGGGGTGGATGTTGCCGATATTAATAATGATGCCTATCCTGATATTATTTCGATGGACATGCTTCCATCGGATCGTACCATTTTGAAAAGTTCTTTGGGAGAAGATGAATACAATACTTTTTACATGAAAATTAAGTATGGTTATAATTATCAATATACAAGAAATAATCTTCAGCTCAACAGAAGAAATGGAATGTTTAGCGAAGTAGGTTTATATGCAGGTGTTGCTGCTTCAGATTGGTCGTGGTCGCCGCTTTGGATGGATTTTGATAATGACGGATCGAAAGATTTATTTATCTCCAACGGCATTCCAAAAAGATTGAATGACATGGATTATGTAAATTATATTTCTGATGATGAGATACAACAAAAGCTAAAAAATAATTTTACTGATGATAAAGATTTAGGACTGATAAATAAATTTCCTGAAATAAAATTGCCCAATAGGTTTTTTAAAAATGAAGGCGATGTAAAGTTTGCTGACGTTGGAAATGAAGTGCAGTCCAATCCGGCAACATTTTCTAATGGCGCTGTGTATGCTGATTTTGATAATGACGGCGATCTTGATGTGGTGGTAAATAATTTAGAAGATCCTGCCTTGTTGTATGAAAATAAAAGTAATGATGCAAAAAATAAACCTTATCTCGATATTAAATTAAAAGGCTCTTCAAAAAATATAAATGCATTGGGCGCAAAAATAATTGTGTACGACAGCAATGAAATAAGAACTTATGAAAAATATCCTGTGCGTGGTTTTCAATCAAGCATGGAAATACCCATCCACGTTGGGTTGTATAAAACTAAAGTAGATTCCATTTTATTAATATGGCCTGATAATACTTATCAAACTATTGATTGGAAAAAAAATATTTCAAAACAAATTATCATTCAATATCAGCAGGGACTTCCAAAGTATGATTATTCACGATTAACCAATCACTGGAAAAATCCTACACGCCCAATGATTGATATTACTAAAGATGTAAACTTAAATTTTAAAACAGAAGAAAATCCTTTTAATGAATTTGATCGCGAACCATTAATACCATTTATGGTTTCAAGAGAAGGGCCTGCGCTTGCTGTGGGAGATGCTAATGGCGACGGGCTTGATGATGTTTTTATCGGTTCATCAAAAGGGAATAAAAGCGCCATTTTTTTTCAGCGTGCCAATGGAAAATTTGAAAAGTCCAATCAACCAGAATTAGATGATGACAGCACTTATGAAGATGTGGATGCTGCATGGGTAGATGTAAATAACGATGGTAACACGGATCTCGTAATTGCAACAGGCGGCAATGAATATTATGGAAATGATAAATTTCAGCAGCCACGTATTTATTTAAATGACGGGCATGAACATTTTACAAAACTCGATCATGCATTCGATAATATTTATCTTACGGCATCATGCGTGGTTCCTTACGATTTTAATGGAGATGGTTATATAGATTTATTTATCGGCGGAAGAGCCGTGCCGTGGGCGTATGGCGAAGTTCCGCAATCTTATTTATTAGAAAATGATAAGCATGGACATTTTAAAGATGTAACTGCGCAATACAGCAATGAGCTTTCAAAAGTTGGTTTTGTAAGAAGCGCAATTTGGTATGATATTAATAAAGATGGCCGTAAAGATTTAATTATATCGCCGGAGTGGGGAGAAATATGTGTGTTTATAAATGAAAATGGCAGCTTTAAAAAACAATTGCTAACTGATAAAAAAGGTTGGTGGAATTTTACATTGCCTGTTGATATAAATGGCGATGGAAATATTGATCTCATTGCAGGAAACGAAGGATTGAATAATAGATTAACTACTTCGGCTGCGCATCCTGTTCGTTTATATTATAACGATTTTGATGATAATGGAAAAAAAGAACAGGTGCTTACATATTATGTAGATGGTTACGAAACTCCATTTGCCAATAAAGATGAATTACAAAAACAAATACCAATAATAAAGAAGAAATTTTTGTATGCATCTGATTTTGCAAAAGCAAATCTGGATGATATTTTCTCTGAAAATAAATTACAGAATGCTCAAATTCTCACAGTTGATTATTTTGCCAATTCCATTTTGATTAATAAAGGCAAATTAAATTTTGAAACAAAACCTTTGCCATGGCTTGCTCAGCTAAGTCCATATAAAGATGCAATAGTGGTAAATGCCAATGACGATAGCCTTCCTGATATTTTATTGGTTGGAAATTTTTATGACAATAATATTCAAATGGGCAGAAATGATGCTGACTTTGGAACCATTTTATTGAACAAAGGCAATGGTAATTTTGAATGTGAAAATATTAATGGGCTTCAGATTAAAGGAGAAGTGCGCCACATAAAAAAAATAAATATTGGCAGAGAACCTGCTTACATTCTTGCAAGAAATGATGATAGTGTAATGGTAATAAAATTTAAAGATGAGCCTCCAATTAAAAAACAGGGTAATAAATTTTAGTGATCCATTTCGATGAATCCTGTTCTTCTATACGGTTAGTTATTAAAGATTCAAAAGGTATCGCCGGCGAAGACAAATTATTATCAGACATATAAATTCCTAATTGCCTCAGTGCGTCTCTTGCTTTGTAAGCGCCGCCGGTAACCTGCCCCACCAGTATCTTTCCGGGCACCATTCTTTTTGTAAGATAAATTTTGCTGTCTGGTATTGCTACATTCACTGGTATGGCTACTTGCGTTTTATAAAATCCACTATCTTCCACTACATGCAACATCGGGTAGTCGGTTTGTTTTGCATTGTGCAATGAAATATAATTTTTTATCCCATTTAATAACTCATAAATTTTTTGTGTGGAAGGATATTGCGTTGCTTTAAAATTGGTAGTTACTAAAATAGTATCTTTTACAATTTCTTCATGAATGCGCATACCATAAACATTTTCCTGTTTTTCTAAAAATGATTTCATACGATTCATAATATCTGTTATGTTATTATTTATTTTTTTTGTTTCAAAATAAAGATATATTCTATTAATAGGATTTGAAATAGTTGAAAGGGAGTATCTCCATTCTGCCTGAATGGTATCTATTCCTCTTTTATAGAAAAAAAATATTTCATCTATATTGAGGTCCAAAGACTGGCATTGAATGAGCAATGCATTATATTGTATGCCTGTAATTTTATATTTATATCCATTGTAAGCAAATACAGTTTTGTTGGATGCGCTATCGCGGCTCATTGTTCCGGGCCACCATTTTCCCCAGTTATTTTCATTCATTACAAATCGGTTAACGCTATGTATGTTGCAATTAAATCTTTCAACATTTGAAGAAGTAATTTTTTTTGGAAAGAAAATATAAGCTGAAGTAATTATCAATCCTATAATAACAATTGATATTACAATCCATTTTTTCATCAGTAAAAATTTAAATTGCTGCAAAGTAATAAATCGCAATTTAATTGTATTGGAATTTCATTGTAAGTAATTCTTAAATTCATTTTTAAAAATTTCCGGATTGTATTTTTAATTAAATCAAATGCTTTTACTTTACACTTCCTCCTAATTATAAACGATGATATTTATGAAAAAAATATTTTTTTCCATCCTGATAACTTTCTCATTCTTCTTTTCTTTTGCTCAACAAATTGATACATGGAAAATTGTTGCCAATAAAATTGACCCCAATAATTATTATGGTGAAACCGTTGCCAATGGCGTTATCGGCATTGTATCATCTGCAGAGCCATTGAAGTGCAAAGATGTTGTGCTTAATGGCGCTTACGATCAATATGGACGCGGGCGAGTGAGTAACTTTTTAAAAAGTTTCCAATTAGTTAATATGAATCTTGATATTGACGGGCATCGCATAACTGCTGCTGATGTTAGCAATATGCAACAAACACTTGATATGAAACATGCCAACCTCACTACCACTTTCGATTATAAAAATATTGCAACGGTTTCATACACGTATTATGCTTTGCGCAATTTGCCTTACACCGTTTTGGTGGATGTAAATATTATTGCAAAAAAAGATATTGAAATAATTCCTGCAAGTGTAATGGAAGCGCCCGATGATTTAAAAGATGTTCAGAATTATTATAATCAAATTGACAGGCCTCATGTAACATTAAGTTTGCTTTCATCTATTGCAAAAAGCCCGACCGGCAAATTAACGCTTGCTGCTTCCACCACATTTTTATTTGATGAACCTAACGGTTCAGAGCCTGAACTCATACACGAAATGTGGGATAACAATATG
>JAICZH010000128.1 GCA_025933775.1 Chitinophagaceae bacterium | reverse complement strand
CGGAAGATTTGGAAGGCTGTCTCAGGCTGTTGCCAGCAATCCATCTGCCATAGGAATAGGGTTGGGCGAAGATACCGGCATGATGATAAAAGACGGCAACAGCATGGAAGCCATTGGCAGCGGGCTGGTAATGATTATTGACGGACACGATATTATGCACAGCAACATTGCCGACATACCCGATGGCAACCCGATAAGCGTTGAAAATATAAAAGTTCATTTTTGTGAAAAAGGAAATGGTTTTTTATTAAAGGAAAGAAAATTTATTCCCGATATGAAAGAATATTATAAGCGCCTCACCTCAAAAAATAAACTTAAGAAAGCGATATAACGGTGATGGGTATACGAAAATAATTAATTTGTTTCTGCCAATTTGTTTTTGGATGTGGATTCATTTTTTAAAACTTAACTATGAAGATAAACAACTTAAATGAAAGATTAATTAGTGTAGAAAGATCCATCGTAGTGTATAAAAAAAATATTCACAATTCACCAATTGAAGAAATTAAGATTGACATTGATGTTAATAAATTAAAAAGAATAATTTCCGTAAAACATGATGCCCCGTTAATGTATGATGGCCTTTAAACAAAGACCAAATAGCTAAAATTAATTTGCACTTTAATGAAAAGATTATTCCAAATTTTGAATTATATATTTATGTGTTGGAAGCCACGGGTATTTATGATTGGTAGCTAAGTTTGGCTTTATGAAACTAAATCTTATGAGAGTTTTGCATTTAATTTTTTTCTCATTATCATGGAAAATAAAATATAGTGGTAACGCCTATACGCAATTAAAAAACCACTTCAACACTTTTTATAAATAATAATTCCTCTTTCCTTGTTGTATCAACAAATCCTCGCCGCCAGTGAGTCTTATATTTCATTTGAGAAAAATTGTTAAGCAATACAATCTTAAATTTTATAATAGCTAATTTTTTTAATTTTACTTTTACAAAAAAATATATGTCCTTTCAATATACATACGATACAAAAGGTAAACCTGTAGGGGTTTTTATTCCTATTAATGAATGGGGAAGAATTACTACCGCTTTAAAAAAAACAAAAAGCAGCGGGAAAAATGGTGTATTAAGTAACATTAAAAAAGGATTTAAACAAGTAGAACAAATAGAGAAAGGAAAATTAAAATCGATACCCATCAATCAACTGCTTGATGAATTATAAAATAGAAGCTGCTCCTAACTTTTTAGCAGAAGCAAAACGTTTAGCTAAAAAATATTCTTCCCTGAAAAAAGATACAAAGTAACCACCTAAACCACCTTCAATAAATAATAATTCTTCTTTCCTTTTTGTATCAGTAAATATTTTTTATTCAATAAAAAATATTCATTCACCGTTGCATTCGCATCGGTTACTTTTTCTTTATTGATTAAAACGCCGCCGCCGGCAAGCATTTTACGGGCTTCGCCTTTGCTGCTGAAAATTTTTGTTTCGGTTAATAAAGAAATAACATCAATGTTTTCATCAAAAAAATTTTTTTCTATTTCAACAGCAGGCACGCCTTCCATTACCTGCAACAATTGCTGTTCATTTAATTCTTTCAACGTTTGGGCGGTATCGTTGCTGAATAAAATAGAAGATGCTTTTACCGCAAATTCATAATCCTTTCTTGAATGAACAAGACAGGTTAATTCTTCCGCAAGCTTTTTTTGCAAAATTCTCGTGTGCTCGTTACCGTTATGTTGCTGAACCAGTTCATCAATTTCTTCTTTTGATAAAAAAGTAAAAACCTTTAAAAACCGCTCTGCATCAGCATCTGCCGTATTGAGCCAAAACTGATAAAAGCTGTACGGAGAAGTTTTTTCAGGGCTGAGCCATACGTTTCCTTTTTCTGTTTTACCAAATTTGCTTCCATCACTTTTAGTTAATAACGGGCATGTAAATGCAAACGCTTCACCGCCGCTTTTGCGCCGTATCAATTCTGTGCCGGTAACAATATTGCCCCACTGATCGCTTCCGCCAAATTGAAATTTGCAATTTTTATTTTTATACAACCAATAAAAATCATAACCCTGAACCAATTGGTACGTAAATTCAGTAAAGCTCATTCCGTTTTCCGATTCCAATCGTTTGCGCACGCTATCTTTTGCCATCATATAATTTATTGAAATGTGCTTGCCCACATCTCTTATAAAATCAAGAAAAGAAAAATTTTTAAACCAATCAAAATTGTTTACCATTTCAGCAGCATTCTCATTCGCAGAATTGAAATCCAAAAATTTTTCCAATTGTTTTTTTACCGCTTGTGCATTATGATTTAAAATTTCAACATTCAATAAATTTCGTTCTTCACTTTTTCCTGACGGATCGCCAACCATGCCGGTAGCGCCGCCAACCAATGCAATTGGCTTGTGTCCGAATTTTTGTAAATGCATTAAAACAATAATAGGAATAAGGCTTCCGATATGCAGGCTGTCGGCAGTCGGGTCGAAGCCAACATAACCCGCAGTGGGTTCTTTGCAAAGTTGTTCTTCTGTTCCGGGTATTATATCCTGCAATAAACCGCGCCATTTTAATTCTTCAATTATATTCTTCATATTTTATTTTAAAAAAAATATTTTTATAGTTTTCAAAAGTAGTTCACAAAAAAATATTTCTGCATTTCATCTTTGGTTAAATAAAAAGATTTTAGTATCTCAATAGAAAAGTGTAACAACTCCTTTTCAATTGCATCGGGTTTTAAACCCGATGTAACAAAAAAGTTATTGAACCGCTTTAGCCAAATTTTTTATTTAATTTTTTTTTGGCTAAAGCCTGAAAAACTCTTAACTACTGAATCCACAGGCTAAAGTCATGTGGCAATTCATCTTAGAATTATTCTAAAAAATTGCCTGAGGTTTACCACGCTTTTACTTAATTTTAATAAGGATTAGGCTGAATTTTATACAATATAAACAACTAATTTTCGTTTTATATTACCCGAATACTCACTGAACTTATGTGTTAATGATCATTTCCCCATTATGAGAATTATAAGCGTTGCCAAATTAATGTGCCTGTTGCTGTTACCTTGTATGGGGTTCTCGCAGTTTAGAAAATATTCAAATGAATTTTTAAACATCGGCGCCGGCGCCCGCGGATTGGGCATGGGCGCATCTGTGGCTGCTTCTGCAAATGATGGCACTGCAGGTTATTGGAACCCTGCAGGGCTTACCGGTGTTCAGGATAATCCTTCTATAAATTTGATGCACGCCAGTTATTTTGATAACATTGGTAAATATGATTATGGAAGTGTTGCAATTCCTATCAGCGATAATAAAAGAACGTTGGGATTTTCTGTTTTACGTTTTGCAGTGGATGATATTCCCAACACTTTATTTTTAGTAGAGCCTGATGGAAGCATCAATTATGGAAACATCACCACTTTCTCTTCGGCAGACTATGCTTTTTTATTTTCATTTGCCCAAAAAATAAAAGATGATGATGATTTAAAAATGAGCTTTGGCGCTAATGCAAAAGTGATCTATCGCAAAGTAGGTCACTTTGCTAATGCATGGGGTTTTGGCTTTGATGCAGGATTTAAAATGCAAAAAAATAATTGGACACTTGGAATAGTTGCCAAAGATATTACCACCACTTTCAATGCGTGGTCGTTTCATTTTACTGAAAAAGAAAAAGAAGTTTTATACTTAACCAAAAATGATATTCCTGTAAAATCTACGGAGCTTACAGCGCCAAGAATTACAGTAGGCAATTCTTATAATTTTCCAATTGGCTCATCAGTAAATCTTTTAGCAGAAGCTGATTTTGATTTTACATTTGATGGAGAAAGAAATACAATAATCAGTGGAAAAACCATCAGTATTGATCCGCATGTTGGATTGGAAGCATCTATCAAAAATATTTTTTTTATAAGAGCCGGTATTTATAATTTTCAAAGAGCGCTTGCCGATGGAGACACTACCAATCAAAAAAGAGTTTGGATTTATCAGCCCAGTTTAGGCGCGGGTTTTAAAATAAAAAATGTACAAATTGATTATGCGTTTTCAAATCTTGCCAATCAATCAAATCCGTTATACACTCATATTTTTTCTTTGAGATTTGATTTGGCAAAAAAAGAAAATGATTAGGCTTAACTAACTACAATGAAAAAATTATTATTCATATTTTTTATTTTCTTTTCAGCATCGCTTGTTGCACAAACGTATAGCAATAACTGGATTGATTATAATAAAGCTTATTACAAATTCAGCGTGGGTAAAACAGGATTGTACCGCATTCCACTGTCAACGCTTAATGCAATTGGATTGGGCAATACACCTGCTGAACAATTTCAACTTTGGCGAAACGGTGAAGAAGTGGGTTTATACACTTCAGTTGCTTCAGGTCAGTTGGGCGTTTCAGATTATATTGAATTTTGGGGAATCATGAATGATGGTAAAAAAGATACAAAGCTTTACCGCGATCCCGATTACCAGCTTTCCGATTTTTATAGTTTGGAAACAGATACTGCTTCTTATTTTTTAACCGTAAATGTAACAGGAGCAAATATGAGATTTGTGAATCAGTCCAACAATATTGCGGGCAATACACTTTCGCCGGAGCCTTATTTTATAAATACCAAATCTGTTTACTATAAAAATAAAATTAACATGGGCTATGGCTTGCCTTTGGGCGAGTATGTATATTCATCTTCGTACGATATTGGAGAAGGTTGGACAAGTAATGATATAGCGCCCGGGCTTCCGCTCTCTTATCTTTTTGATAGTATTTATATGTACACCGGAGGTCCGTTAGCTTCTTTCAATTTTGCTGTTGCCGGAAATGCATATAATGCAAGAAATGTAAGAGTGAAGTTTTACAACAATGTTATTGACGATGAGCCAATGTCTAATTTCAATTATTTAAAAAAACAAGTAACTAATATTCCTGCAAGTTATTTTCCCAGCCCTGATCATGTACTAATTACTATTGAACCTATTTCTTCTGTTTCAACAGACCGGATTGTGGTATCTGCATTTTCTTTAACTTATCCGGCTAAATTTAATTTTAATCATCAGCAGAATTTTTATTTTGAATTGCCCGCAACTAATACTGGTAATTATTTAGTGATTGATAATTTTAATTTTGGAAATACCAATCCTGCTTTGCTTGACATTACTTCAGGAAATCGTTACATTGGCGATATTACTACCTTCCCGGGAAAAGTTTTGTTTGTACTTCCGCCATCGGCAATTGCAAAAAGAAAGTTTCAATTAGTAAGCGAAGATGCATCCAACATAAATATTATCGGATCATTAACCAAAAGAAATTTTATTAATTATGGAATTGCGGGCAATCAGGCAAACTATATCATCATCAGCAATCCTGTTTTATACAACAATGGTTCCGGCGTAAATAATGTGGATTTATATCGGGGATACAGAAGTTCATCTGCCGGAGGTGGCTACAATGCTAAGGTGTACGATATTGACCAGCTTACCGATCAATTTGCTTATGGAATAAAAAAACATCCATTAGCCATAAAAGATTTTATACAATATGCCGCTAATACTTTTTCATCAAAGCCTCAATATGTTTTTCTTATTGGAAAAGGAATCACATACAATGATTATGCAACCAATCAAAATAGTATTTACGATGATCAGTTAGACCTTATACCAACTTTTGGAAATCCTGCATCGGATATATTGCTTTCTTCTCCGTACGGAAGTACGATTCCAAGCATACCGATAGGCAGGCTTTCTGTAATATCAGGAAATGAAGTAGGCAATTATCTTCAAAAAATAAAAGAATATGAAACTGCCGATGCTTCTACTACGCAAACACTTGCCAATAAATTATGGATGAAAAATGTAGTGCACGTAATTGGCGGAAAAGACAGCGCCGAAAGCGAACTTTTTACATTTTATATGAACCAATATAAAAATGTAATTATTGATACATTGTATGGAGGTCATGTAGAAACATTTGCAAAAACATCTAATTCGGCTATACAATTAATTTCGGGGCAAAGGATTGAACAATTATTTAATGAAGGCATTGGCCTTTTATCTTATTTTGGTCATTCATCAGCCAATGTGCTTGAGTTTAATTTAAGTGATCCGTCCACTTATCAAAACCAGGGACGCTATCCTTTCTTTAGTGTGAGCGGATGTACGGCGGGGAACAATTATATTTTCGATACCACGCGTATCACTCAAAATAATTTATCAATTTCAGAAAAATTTGTTTTGGCAAATGAAGGCGGAAGCATTGGTTTCTTTGCAAGTTCTCATTTAGGCGTGCCTCCTTATCTTTATAATTATGATATTGCATTATACAATCAAATTGGTGTAGTAAATTATGGCAATACCATTGGCAACGATATAAAAAATGTAATTACTAATTTAGGCGGCGCCAATAATTCACTCGATTTTCTTTCGCGGATAAATATGGAAGAGCTGAATCTTCATGGAGACCCT
>JAICZH010000141.1 GCA_025933775.1 Chitinophagaceae bacterium | reverse complement strand
TGAAACGATCGGTTTTTGATGTTAGGTTATCCTGATTAATGATCCAGAAAGGATTGTCAATATCATCTTCCAAACTAGTTGTTCCTGCAAATATCCGGTGTTGCGTTCCATCAGAATTTATATAATTTTTGATATTGTATGTTGTAGGCCAGCCGTACAATGCCTGCATACTTCCTACCCCACTTCCATATAAACCTGCAGTAGTCAATGTTCTATCAGTATTGGCAACGGAATAAGCTGCATTCGCATTCAATGTTAAACCGCCATATTTCTGTTCGCCATTAAAACGAAAAGTGGTTTTATTATAGCCAGTGCCCGGAACGATACCTGTTTGATCAAAATTAGACCCTGATAAATAAAAAGAACCATTCTTCGAACCTCCGGATACGTTTACGTTATTATCAAAAATAAGCCCATGTTGAAAGAAGTTACCAATGTTATCGTATATCGTACTGTCGGCTTGAATCTTCGGGCCCCATGAACTATAAACGCCATCCGTGGTCAAAACACCATTGCTGGAATAGACACCATTGCCAAATTCAGTTTGAACTTCGGGTAATTTGTCCGCCCATGATGTGCTTATTTTACTATTAAAATCCACTACTGTCCTGCCTTCCGCTCCTTTCTTAGTAGTTATCAAAACCACACCGTCGGCAGCACGGGAACCATATAAAGCCGCAGCGGCAGAGCCTTTTAAAACGGATAAGCTTTCAATATCTTCAGGGTTAATATCCATCACACGATCTGAGTAAGTGGTATTACTACGAGACAAACCATCAGTACCTGTATTACCGGTAACGGTTGTAGAGTTATCATAAATAATTCCATCTACCACAAATAATGGCTGATTTTGTCTTCCCTCTGATGTTGACGTACCACCACGAAGAGTGATAGTAGCTCCTGCACCTGGTGCACCGCTGAACTGGGTGATATTTACACCGGGAACTTTACCGGCAAGGGAATTGATAACATTGGTGTTCTTGTTTTTCATCAATTCATTTGCATTCAACTGAGTAACTGAATATCCCAGTGATTTTTGTTCCTTTTTAATGCCCAAAGCCGTTACTACTACTTCTTGCAATTCTCCGTTTCCTCTTTGAAGAGTAAGTAAAATAGTTGAAGAATTTCCTACTTTGATTTCCTGTGAAGAAAAACCTACAGCGCTTATAACGAGGGTGCTTCCCCGTGAAGCGTTAATAGAAAAATGCCCGTTGGCATCGGTTTGTGTTCCTGCTTTTTCCCCTTTAATTAGTACTGATGCAGCAACAATCGGCGTATTATCTGAAGATAATACTGTGCCCGAAACTTTTTTCTGCTGAGCCGAAACTGTTTGACATAATTGTAAAAATAGTAATGTCAGAAAGGCTGTTACAAATTTTTTCATAGCAATGTATTAAGGTTTATTTACAAAAATTTTTATAATGCTTTTTTAAATTAAAATTTTATTCTTCATTTTATAATTTATTTTATAAAACTTTTATTCCTGCTTCCGCATAAGGTTTTAAAACCGGATGGTCGGGCGATAATTCCGTAATCAGAATATCAATTTTTTTTACATCACAAATTTGAATAGGTTGTTGCGTGTTCAGCTTTTCAGAAATGGTAAGGCAAATCAGTTTGTCTGATGAATCTATCATAGCTTTTTTTATCTGTGCTACTTCCCAATCATTATCCGAAACCCCATTATGCAGGTTTATTGAATTAATACCCAAGAAACATAAATCAACTTTTAAATCTTTTATTCTCGCAATAGCTTCAGGCCCCACCGTAATCATAGAACCTTTTGATACTTTATCTCCGATGGCAATTACTTCCAAATTCGGATGAAGAATATATTGTGAAAGCACGGGAATGCTGCCAGAAACAAATGTGGCATGTAATTCTTCCGGCAATGCTTTGGCCATTTCAATAATAGTAGTACCCCCACTTGTTAAAACAAACATTCCATTTTTAATTAATGAAACGGCTTTATGTGCAATCAGTTTTTTTTGACTGAAAGCATACACCTCTTTAGAATAAGCATTCGAATTATGAAAAGAAGGGGAAAGCGCCCCGCCGTGCACTTTTATGATTTTACCTTCTTGAGAGAGTTCATAAAGATCACGCCGTATCGTATCATCAGAAACATTAATTTGCCTGATCAAGTCAACAGACAAGACTTTATTATGCAAGTTAATTTCATGAAGAATAAAAGATTGTCGTTCTCTTTTAAGCATTAGTAATTCTTTGTATAACGAAGCTATAACAAAAAATTATTAAATCCGCAAAAACAGAAAAAATTTTGAAAAAAAAATTGCACATACCCGCAAATAATGCGGAAATAAAAAGATTTTTTTTGAATTAATTGCAAATTTTAAGTCCAATCCCTTCGGTAATATGAAGATTATAAATTAATAATGGTAATCCGGAATTTGTCGAAATTTTTAATGCAGAATAATGAAATAAAAAGTTCTTAGATAAATTAATTACCAACATCACCCAAACTGCGTTTAGCCGTTCCCGTTAGTTATAGCATGTCCGGTATACTTGTCTGACATGCGTTTCAAAACGGCCATTCGCTTTTCATCTTCGCTTTCATAAAATAGGCAATTGCTCCGAGAAATATTATTATCAATCCTCCAATCATTAATTTACTTCCGGTAGAAATTAAAATAAACAACCACATGGCAATTGCAAGAATAACGGGCAATGGAAACAACGGCATCTTGTAAGGAAAATCAATTTCACTTTTTTTGCTGCGCAAAATTAATAACCCAATTGCCTGCCCAATAAATTGTATCATTATACGCATTGCCAGTATTGCACTGATAACATCACTCAGCTTAAAAAGCATGCTGAATATAAAAGCAAGGCTACCTAAAAACAATAAAGAAACATAAGGAAAATTTTTTGTTGGATGCAGCCTTGCAAAGATTGCAAAAAATTCTCCATCGGCAGCAGCGGCATACGGAATGCGGCTGTAGCCAAGGGTTGCAGAGAATACGGATGCAAACGCAACCCATAAAATTAAGCAGGTAACAACCTTTGCAGCACCATTCCCTACAAGCATTTGCATAAATTCGCTCACAACAAATTTACTTTCTTTTGCATGCTGCCACGGCACAACGCTTACCACGCTTACATTCATAAGTAAATATAAAACGGCAATGCCCGCAATAGAACTAAACATACTGCGCGGAATATTTTTCGAAGGATTTTTTATTTCACTTCCCAAATGACACACATTATAATATCCCAAATAACTATATACAGATTTTACGCTTGCAAAACCTATTGCGGTTACAAAAGCATAATCAATTGTAATGCCTGTATTAATATTTTTTATCGGGGTTAAAAAATTTCCATGTGCAATACCGCCGCCAATGATCCAGAACATCGTAATGATAACCCCGCTCCATAAAAAAATAGTTATTTTACCAATGGCTTCAATTTTTCTATACAACAAAATAATTATTAAAATAACAACGCATCCGCTTACTATTTTTTCTGTAAAAAAATTAAGGGGAACGAGATAAGAAAAATATTTTGCAAAGCCAATGGCGGCAGATGCAATTACAAGTGGCGCCTGAATCATCGTTTGCCATACAAATAAAAAGCTCATCATTTTACCAGCGCTGTTTTTTCCATAAGCCTCTTTTAAAAAATTATAAGAGCCGCCGGCACGTGGAAATGCAGCGCCCAGTTCGCTCCATATCATCGCATCAACCATTGAAAGAAAAGCACCTGCTATCCATGCATATAAAAAATACGGTCCGTTCATCATGCCAATAACCATCGGCATGGTAATGAAAGGGCCGATGCCCACCATGTCAGTCATATTGATGGCAGTAGCGTGGCCCAACCCAAGCCTTCTTTCTAAAACATCCTGCTGCATTTATAAATAAGATTAACCAAAGAAAAGATAGGAAAATGCGTTAAGCTGTAAAAATACAAAAGCATGATAAATGAATTAATAACATATATCATGCTTTAAAATTAAATTAGCCAAAAAATTATTCTTTATAATAAGTAATCGTTCTTTTTACAATTTTTACCGGCTTGCCGTTTTCATCCATTTCAGTTCTTTGTGTCCAGTTTCCTTTGTCATCATAACTGTCATAACGGTATTTTGTAGTTTTATTTGTTGTTGAATCTTTTGTTACCGTTTTTTCATTTGATTCAATAACATTATTCTTATCATCAAGTTTTACAGAATAGGAATAGGTTTCTTTTCCTACACTGTCTTTGTTAACCTGACCTTTATACAATTGTTTGTCATAAGTAAATGCGGTGCTCATTTTTAGAGTGCTGTCAGGCTTATATTGTTTAAAACTTAAGATACGGTCGTAATCATTTGTAGTAATATCAGTATAATAAAAATTCATTTTATTGGTTGAATCAAAACTTGTGGCCACAGAGGGTTTTCCATTCTCATTCTGTACTGCCAATGAAGAAATCTGCTTTCCATTTCTAGTAAATTTCTGGCCTGTAAATAATCCTTTATCATCATGGGTAAATGTGCCTTCCTCTTTATCAGTACTTGCCTTATCACTGGAAGTAAATCCTGAATTATAACCTTGCTCATCATACTTCGTTGATACAACACAACAGGAATCTAGTTCACCCAATTTTCCTGTATTGTCTGTCTTAAAAGTTGAATCAGTCGTTTGTTGCACGTTACCAGATAAATTGTCGGCAAGCCAATCGGAATTTTTTGGCGCTTCCTGTTTTTTCGAATTATTACAGGAAAAAGTAATGGCAGTTACCATTAACAGAAAAGAAATTTTTTTCATTAATTATTATTTTAAAAATTAAAAAAAAAGGGAGGACTGCAGGTGAGAGAAATAGT
>JAICZH010000003.1 GCA_025933775.1 Chitinophagaceae bacterium | reverse complement strand
ATTTTTTCTTTGTTAAGCGCTTTTATTCCCTGGATATTTTTTTTATTAAGTAAAAAAAATAAAAAAAGTTTTTTGCAAATAAAAACGCCGCAAAAAGATGTAACCAATCAGCAAAATGTACAGGTTAATATTTCACGCATTGCAAAGCCTTTGCTTGGTTACATTCGTTTAAGGTTATTGTATGATCAAAATAATATTTCGCCCAAGTTTGCTCCTGTTGCGGCTTTGCCGAAAAATAATTTTTTTTCAATGAACCTAAATGGCGTATATGCGTGGCCGTTAGATAACATTAAAGAATATGATGTAAAAGCCGGCATTATTTATTTTGAAGATTTTTTTCAATTCTTTTCATTTACAACCATACTTGCTGCCGACAGTAATTTTTTTGCACATCCGCTTCATACAACATTTACAGCAATAAATGTTCAGCCTAAAAAAACAGAAGAAACCAACATGCGCATTGATGAAATGCGAAAAGTGAAAGGAGAATTGTTGAGCTATAAAAATTTTGAAACCAATGATGATGTAAGAAGAATCGTTTGGAAAATTTATGCAAAAAATAAAGAGCTGGTGGTACGAATCCCTGAAACCAGCGATCCGTATGCTTCTCACATTTATTTGTATGCATCGTTTTATAATGCCATCAGCAATGAAGTGTATGAAGAATTTAATGCAATGTTTCTTGATAATTTTAAAACGATTATCTGGAATGTGTATGAACAATTACATAAACAAAATGCTTTGCTGCAATACATTTCTGATCAGGAAACAAAAGCCTTGTATGCCGATGATACTTTTCAAAAAGTAAAATATGTCATCAGCACATCATCATGGCAAAAGCAAAATGATCTTATTAATTATTTTAATCCGCAATACGGTTCTCTGCTTTGTATTTCATCTTTAACCGATGCGAAACAGTTATCACAAATTGTTGAGAGATCTGGCATAAGCCTTAACATTATTTTAGTTCAGCTAAGTAAAAATTCTGTAAATGCGATTGACTGGCTGCAATGGATTTTTATTAAACCTGCAAAGAAAAGTTCGGGAAAATTGCAGCTTGCTTTTAACCTTTCTCCTTTGCGAAAAAAAATTTTGGATAATGAAAAAAAAATAAAAGAAATATTGAATAAAAGTGAATGCGAGGTTTTGATAATTGAGGAGTAATGCTGGTTTCAGGTTAGGAATTACTTGCTAACAATTGGTAAATTAATTAACAAATAAACATTGTCCCTCTCCTTCGAGGGGGGTAGGGAGAGGCCTTATATATGATTAAAAAAACAATTGCAAGATTATTGTTGCTTATAGTTCCTGCTATTGCTATCGGCGCTTATATGCTTTGGCATTTGAATAATTATTATGCTGTTTTGGAAAGCCAATGGATTACTGAAAGTTTATTTTTAGCCGCAGGACTTATTGCAGGTTGCTGGTTTTACAGTTTTAATTTCAGGTTTATTACAACTTTTTTGCCATTACTCATTTTACTTTTTATTATTGGTAAAATAGTAAACAATATTTATACGGGCGAATTCACAGCCTTTTATGTAATTACTAAATTTTATATTCTTTCTTTTTTGTTTATCGTTGGATGGCTTACGGGCTGGGCATTTGCAAGGCTTCGATGGTTTCCTGCGGTTCTTTCTGCATTGCTGATGTTATTGCAAATTATTGTGGTTAGCAATACATCCGACATTACTGCACGAAAATTAATAATAGCGTTTGCGCCGGTTTTGGTTTTTGCTTTTTACATCATTTATACTGCTGAACTGGTTCGCAATATGAATGATGATGAACCAAAATTCTCGTGGTTCATTGTAAAAAAATTAATTGGCTTTGGTATCATCGCAGGAATTATTTTATTATTTATTTTTTCTTTTTACAAAAAACAATTTAATGCAATTGAAAAACAATATGGCGGCGGAAAAAATGAAACACAGGCGCCGAATAAAGAAAGCCTTACAAAAGAAAATAAAGATGGAACGGTAAGCAATAAAAAACAAATGGGATTGAGCGGGGGAAGAAATTCTACGAAAAGATTGGTGTTTATTGCAAGGCTGGATAATTATTTTCCAAACTCTGATGTGCCCAATCCATTGTATTATACGTATGATTATTATACCAAATTTGATACTACTACACAAACATTGGAAACAGATAGCTTAATGCCTTCTAATGATTTGTTTCAACCCGATCCGTCGAAAATTCCATTGTATTTTACACAAACCGATTCATCTGTTTTATTTAAAAGCAAAGGATACCTTGATAAAAAAGTAGTAAGCACGGAAGTGTATAAAGTATTGCTTTCGCCAAAAGAATTTCTTGCACCCGAGACAGCATTTTTTTGTCAGCCAATTGCAGTGGATAAAGAATATAAACAGCAATTTAAAAGCGCTTATCGTGCAAAGATGCTGGTGAGCGAGTTAAATAGCGCATACTTTGTTTATAATCCTGCAGGAAATAAAGTATTGGAAAATTTTCAAAAACAACGCTTCGATGAATTGCGTAAAATAACCAACTGGAATAATGTTGACACAGCGTTTATGAATTATTATACCTTCATTCCAAGAGGGGATGATTTTGATTCAGTACGGGCTTTGGCAAAAGAAATAACAAAAAATGCAACAACTCCTATTGATAAAATTATTGCAGTAAGAAATTATTTTTTAAGTGCAGATGAAACGGGCCAACCACTTTTTAAATATACCGATAATCCTGGTGTGCCGGGCTTGCCCAGCGCCAATAAACTGAATTATTTTTTATTTCAAAACCGAAAAGGATATTGTGCATACTTTGCCGGCGCTACTCTTTTTTTATTGCGCTCACTTGGCTTGCCCACACGAGTGGCAACAGGTTTTTTAACGATAGACAGAAGCACTAAAAACAAAGGCTGGTATTGGTTTTACGAAGATCAGGCACATGCATGGACACAGGTTTTTTTTCCGGGTTATGGATGGCTCGATTTTGATACAACCATTCCCAGCACAGAGCAACAACAAGCTCCGGCGCCGGATGGAACACCTCCCATTACGGTTCAAACTGCGTTGTTTGTTGCACATGGAAAAGTAACTGAAGTAGATACAACAAAAAAGCGTGTAGGCATGACCGTTAGTCAAATGATTTATCATGATAAAACATTTAATTTAAAAAAACCGGTAAACCTTGATATGGATGTTTCGTTAGCAACTATCAGCAGAGATAGCGGGCAGGTTCCGCTCAGCGAATTGAAAAAAGGAAATGAAATAACTGCGCTTTCTTTTGCTGAGCAGTTTAAAAATATTGCATTAAAAGACAGCAATAATTATGAAGAAATTTTTCAAAAAATTCCAAAGCCGGCCCCAATTGATGAAATAAAAATTATAGATTCTACACAACAAAAACAACAACCAAAAAAGGAAATTGCAAAACAACGATTAAACTTTTCGCAAATAATTTGGATTGGAATTGCCATACTTGTTTTATTTATAATATTACTTTTTAGTCTGCCATGGATTACATTTCAATGGATGCATTTTAAAGCAAAGCACAGCAGGGCGATCTCGCAAAAAGCTTACTGGTCATACATTTCAGCAACTTATTATTGTAACCAGCTTGGCTATTCAAGAAACGAAATGTCGCCTTTAGCATTTGCAAAAGAAAAAATTGATCCTGAATTTAAAACAAACTTTGCATCGTTTATGCAGATTTATTTAAAAAATAAATACTCAAAAGAAGTTCTTACATTAAATGAAAAAAATATTATTCAGAATTTTTATTTACCATTTTACAAAACAATAAAAAAACAAATTCCATTTAAAGAAGGTTTTTCTAAATTTTTAAATTTTTACAGAACAATAAACTTTTTTTCAAAACCAAAAACATAATGCATGGAATCAGTGAACACAGAAACAGCTTTGCAAAATATTCAACGCCTGGTTGATAATATTGAAACCGTAATTAAAGGCAAACGAAACCAAATAAAATTTGTACTTACGGCATTGCTTGCAAAAGGGCATATTCTTTTAGAAGATAATCCCGGCACGGGCAAAACAGTAATGGCAAAGACGCTTGCACACAGCATTTCAGGCGAACCAGGAAATGACAGCGTGAACTTTAAGCGTATACAATTTACTCCTGATCTTTTGCCAATGGATTTATTGGGTTCCCATATTTTTGATGATATAAAAAAAGAATTTATTTTCAAAAAAGGGCCGCTCTTTTGTAATATTTTATTGGCAGATGAAATAAATCGTGCTTCACCAAAAGTGCAATCCGCTTTGCTGGAATGCATGGCAGAAAATCAAATTACGATGGGAGAAATTACTTATAAATTAAGTGATCTTTTTTTTACCATCGCTACACAAAATCCTGTTGAGATGGAAGGAACCTATCCGCTTCCCGCAGCGCAACTCGACAGGTTTTTTATAAAAATTGTTTTTGGTTATGTGGATGAAGAAACCGAGCTCGCTATTTATAATGATTATCTCGGCATCAATAATAATTTAAACAATTTGCAGCAAGTGCTCGGCATTCATGAAATTTTATTTCTGCAACAGCAATGCGAAAATGTTTTTGTGCATGAAGAAATAATTAAAGCAGTAAGAAATATCGTGTGGGCTACGCGAAAAAATGCAGACATAATTTTACCTGCATCCACACGCAGCGGCATTATTTTTTTAAAATGCTTGAAGGCTTATGCGCTTGTAAATAGCCGCACTTATGTAACAGAAGATGACGTGAAAGACCTTGCCCGGCCTGTGTTACATCATCGCCTTATTTATCGGAACAAAGATGCAAAAGCCATTACACTTAATAATATTGTGCTTGCAGAAACGGACAGGCTTGCCAAATTAAAAATTAATTAAATGAAGTAATGCGGATAAAGTTTGTATCATATTTTTTTATTTTTTTTCTTTTCAAAGTTGGAGGTGGGGACACCGCCCGCAGCAGTCGCCCCGGTTGGTGCCCTCACCAACCGACGAACATTTGGAATATGCGCTGGTTTATACAATATATTTTCTTTTTTTTTCTAATATTATTTTGCAAAAATCTATTTGCACAAAATAAATCGGCGCGTTATGAAATAGATGCCAAACGAATCGGCGTAAATTTTTATGATAAAGATGCATTGCCGCGAAGCCGCGAATTCATTAGGCTTGACAGCACGTATTATGTTGGCTGGTATTATGAAGGAATGTTTAAATACGACAGAGCTGCAGATTATCTTGGTTATAAAAATTGTATTGAACCATTAAAAAAATCATTTTTATTATTTGAAAAAAATTATAAAAATGATTTAAAAACAGTTTTAACTCCCGGCGCTTACAGCTTTGCACAATCTGATATTATGCAGCTTTCAAATGCATTGTACGACAGCTATTCCAATGTAGAAGAGCCTGACAGTGCAATGTGGGTTTTAAATAAAATACAAAGCTGGAATACCGGAAATGATTTTATGGAATATCATATAAAAACTGCATGGACAATTCATCGCAACCGTTTTTATTTGCATAAATATGTTTTTTTAAAAAATACGGTTGAAGAAAATGAACAGCTTGCTTTAAATCATTTATACACTGCTCTTGCGGGCGGAGATGCCAATGCAATTTTTTATCTTGCTATTATTCATAATTATTTATTGAACATTGATTCTGCTGCTTTGTATTATAATATTCTGAAACAAACAGGAGGATTTTCTTATAATAATTATGCGCATTTTCAAAATACATTGGGAAATTTTGCAGAAGCCATTAATGATTTCGAAAATGATATGAATGCTTTTGATAAAAGATTAATTGAAGCGTATTATTTTCTTCCGACGCTTTTTATAAACAGCGGCGAGAGTAAAAAAGCTATTGATGAAACGAATGGTATTATTGCTACAAATGGCTCTACGCCTGGTTTTGGCTGGTACAACATTGCCTTGGCAAGAAGTTATTTGTACAATGGCCAATTGGATAGTTGTGATAAAGCCATAACAAAAGCAGCGCAATTTAAAGAAGTGCACATCGGGACTACACTTGGCCAATCGCAATTTGATTTTGCAGTGAATGTAATAAAGCTGATGCTTGCTGAAAATAAAATTGCACGAGTAAAATTTTTAAATACCGGGTGGTGGTATTCGTTGAAAGATTTATCAGAAATCGCAGGATTGAAAGGTGAACAATTTCTTTTAAAATTTGCATTGGTGAATCAACTTTCGGGCAATCCTGAGCGAGAGCAGGTAATCTATAATATTTTCACCAGCGAAAATGTAATTGGCTTTGATGAAATTTTAGACCTGATGAAAAATATAAGCCCGCAATATTTTGCTGAAATATATAAACAAAAACTGCAAACTGAAAAAAGGAAAAATATTGTTCGCTACCTGCAGCTTTTTTATGGTGAATTTTCTTATGAAAAAGATGATTATAACGAAAGCCTTCATACATTTGAAAATATTTTAAATACTGCTTTGCTCGATACATCGCATGAAAAATTATTTATTGCCAGGTTGTATGAAAGCCTTGCCAGGAGCTATTCACATGATGATGAAAAAGATAAAGAAGCGAATATGAAATATAATTTTTTTAATGAATATCCTCAATTGATTCCTTTTAGTGGCTTCACCATTAAAATGAATCTTGCCACTTCTGGTTTAGATAATTCTATGGAAAAAAATATTATAAAAGAATTGAAAAGCTGCGATATAAATTTTACGGATGAAACAAACAGCAACATACCAAAAGCATTTATAAATTTTTTGCAACTAAAAAATAAATACGAAGTTGATTACAATGTTACCGATGCTAATGGTAAAATAATTGTTCCGCAACAAAAAATATATTTTAAAAATGAAAAGGGAGTTGGAAAAGAACTTGCATTGCGATTATGCGGAGTTGGAGGTCCTGCGGAACTTGACTGACAATTCAGTTTTTAAATCTAATGAATTGTTTCAGAAAATGGAACATTATTTCAGAACCGTGTAAGCTGCATGTGTCTGCTGAACGGGAAACGCAGACTGGTTGGCTATTCCACCCGATGAAAAGGAATGATTGCTGAAATGAAATATTAAAACAATAACTGAAAAAGCAGCCAGCGCTAACGCCCATATTTTCCACGAAGATTTTTTTTCAATTATTTCTTCTTTGTAAAATTCATTCATTACTGAAGAAGTAGTTTCCTTATCGCCCACCAACACGGCATGTTCATCATTTTTATGAATTACTCTTTCGGCCAAAACCGGTTCAAAAAAATTAATTTGTTTTTCTTTTTCAAAAAAAATATTTCCCGATTCATTTTTTTGTAAGCTGCCGATTGAATTAAAAAGTATTTTTTCTCCTGAATCTAATTTCATTTTGGCATGAAGGCACCAATTATTAATCTTTTCTTCCGCTTCATTCCGCGTTATTTTTTCAAGATGGGAAATATATTCTATAAGCCCTTCGGTAAGATAGGTTGCATCTTCAGTATAAATAATTTCATTTTTTGACGGACGCATTTTTTTATCAGCAACATCAAGCAAAGCAGGAGAAGTTGTTATTCTAAAATTTCCAAGAAGCGGAAGTGCACATTCTTTTTTCTGAACTAAATAGGATGTGATAAAGTCTTGCATAGATTATAAAATTACAAGAAATATATTACACGAATTACTCCAATTACACTAAGAATGTTTTTCATTTATAAAAAATTAATTCGTGTAATTACAAAATTAAAAATGAATCAATACTCCGCCAATCACCTGCAAACCATACACCGGATAATTGTTCCATCGTTCATATTTACTGTTGAGCAAATTATCAAAATCGAGCCATGCGCTGAATCGTTTGGTTATTTTAAACTCAGCGCCGGCGCTGAGGTCTGTTCCACCTTTCAATGTTTTTTCTGATCCATCGCTCAATAAAGCTTTTGCGCCCGAGAATGCAAAAAGATCACCTTTAATTAAAACTTGTTTAAATGCATTCCACCGAAGCGAGCCGGTAAGTTTAAGCGGAATTAATTCCCACGCTTTTGAATTATCAAGCAAACCGGTATAAGTATTTAAATCGAGCGCGGTGGTAAGTGTAAACTTGTCTTGATTGATAAAATTTAAATCGCCATGAATTTGAAAATTGTCAATTCTGCTTTCATTTTTTATATAAAAACTTTTACCATCTACATTATCGTTTATAAACAAAGGTACATCGTTGTAATTTATAAATGCAGCCCGTGCATTAAAGTTGAAATGCTTGCCCACAGTGGCTTTTATGCCTCCGTAATATTGCACTTCTTTAGTGTTGTTTAAAAATGTAGGATCCTGCATGTATGGATTTTCACCGCTCAATGTTCTGAAACTATTGGCAATATAATTACCAATCCATCCTGCCTGAACCATCAAAATATTTTTTTGCAATTGTACTTCTGCATAAATATTTGGCAAAAGATTTACATCATTATTATTCCAGGCGGGTGTAACGCCACCATGAAAAGTAAACCTGTCGCTGTAAAATACAAACTCAGGAGCCAGTTCAAACAGATTGTTCGTAACCTGCAATCCTGTTTGTTTTTGTTCATATTTATCAAAGTTGCCGGTGGCATTTATTTTTATTGAAACAGATTCGCTGAATTTTTTTTCTGCCGGAAGATTAAGAATTAATGTAGTTTCAGTTGCTTTATTTTCTCTTGAAAAAGCATGCAATTCCAAATGCGGATCGTAAATAAAATTTAAATCATTCACAGCAGTATTTCTCAATCCAATGCCTGCTGATAAATCCTGGTAACTTCTTCTTATATCAGCTTTTGCAAAACTATATTTGCTGTGATTGTAACCATACTGATAATATTCATGCTGCGCAAAACCAGCATTGGCGTATATTTCATTCTTTGCAGTAAAAATGCTTCCATCACCCTTTACGCTAATCTCACTGAAATCCTGGTTATCAATTTTGCCTCTTGATGAAATATAATTACCATATACATTCAACAAATTTTTCTTTCCATCGCCAAAACTAAATGCGCCCGCAACATAAGGCGTAGTAAAACTTCCGATACCAACTTTCAATTGATTCCGGTCGCCCAATTGTAATGCTGTATCTATATCAAGCGCAAGCGGTTTTAATGAAATTGGTTGATAAGTAAAAAATAAATTTTGCGGTGGAATGTTGTATGCAAGCCTTGGCCGGCTTGTATCTGCCGTGATCGGGGATGCATATAAATTTATTTTAACCGTATTACGCAATTCAGGTTTATAAGAAGAAGTAATCTCAATAGTTTGTCTTCTTGATGTATCATTCTGCGCATAGGCGTTACCGTTAGTAATAAAAAATATTAATGCTACCGCAAAAAATTTATAAATATTATTTTGAAGAAATTGCATACTGTAAATTCGTTTCGTTTTAAAAAAAATTATTTTGTTGTATCGGGAGCCACTTTTGAATTTTGTTGTTCCTGGCTTATAGCAATATTCAATTTATCCTGCGCTTCTTTTTTTAATTCAGGAATGGTTGCATTATTTGCAACGCTTTGATAAGTTGCTTTTGCATTGAAATAATCTTTTTCCTGCAAATAAACATCGCCTAATAAAATGTAGGCCTTTGCAACCCAATAATCATAAGAGCCGGTAACTTTAATCACTTGCAGCCCGGCTTTTTCGGCAGCTGGCAATTGATTCAACATTAAATAACAATTGGCAATTTCATAACGTGCTTCGGCGCCCCATTCTGATTTATTAATCGCAGCTACTTCTTTAAACGCTGCAATGGCTTGCTCACACTGGTTTGCAGCCTGCAACGATTTTCCAAGAACCAAATTGGCAATGGCTTTATCATCGGTGCTTAATCCTTTTTTTGTAAGCAATTCTTTTGCTGCATCATTGGCTTGCGCATAATCTTTCGTTTGATAATAACTCCGCACCAATCCGCGCAAAGCTTCCAATTGATTTTCGGGAGTAGTGGCAAGATCTTTTAATTTATTAAAATAAATTTTTGCATTGCTATAATCTTTTGTTTCAAAATAAAAAATGTGCGCTGCTGCATAAGCCGCTCTTTCTGCAAACCTGCTGCTGCCCTGGTTTACAGCATATTCATAACCTGGCAAAGCATTTTGCCAATCTTTATTTTTTGAATAACATTCGCTTCGGTAAAAATTTGCTTCTAAAACATAAGCTCCCTGCGGATATTTTGAGATATAATTTGAAAATGCATCAATAGCTGCAGCACAATCATTGTTATTATATTTTAATTCTGCCGATGCATACGTTATAGAATCCGCTTCTGAAATGCTGATTACTTTTCCTGCCTTTTGAACAAAATCAACATAATCATTCGGGCGGCCAAGCTCTACATAAATATTTTTCATGTTATCCAATGCTTCATCAGCTTCAGGCGATTGCGGATATTGGTTAACTAATTTTTGATAATATTTTAATGCTTCTTCATTATTATTTAAATTATAATTGGAAAGCCCAAGCTTTAAATACACTTTGGGAAATTGGCCACTGGCGTCCTTTATATCCAAAATTTTATTGAGATACGGAATAGCATCGCGGAATTTTTCCTGCACCATGTAAGCATTCGCAACCTGCATGTACGCTTCAGCAACGAGATCACTTTTCGGATAACGTTGCACCAATGCATTAAATGTTTTTATTTTTTCATTTGGATTATTTATTCCACTGATCAATGCAATCTGATACAAAGAATAATCGCTTTGTGGCAAGCCATTATTAATTACATTCTGATACATATTTTTTGCAACGCTGTAATTTTTTTGCATGAAATAACAATCGGCAGCTCTTACATAAGCATCCTGTTGCAAAGAAGAAGATTGTGAACTGATGGTGGGAGAAACCTGTTTAAAATTAGTAAGCGCCAAAGGATAATTTTCAGTTTTTAAATAAGCATATCCCAATGTATATCTTGCTGCATCAGGGTTTGTTTCGCCCTGAATGCCTCCTTGTAAAAGATATGCATTCATATATTTAATTACGTCATCATAACGGGCAAGCCTATACGCAATTTCTCCTTTCCAGAAATTGGCAAACGGCAAAACCGCGCCGGCATTAGGATCTCGGATAATTTTTGTTAGCAGGTCATCTGCTTCCGGTAGTTTTCCATCATTAATAAATTCCGTTGCTCTTCCAAATAAAAGTTTGGGATAAACTTTTTGCATGGCAGGCGTTGGTTTATCAAATGAAGCATACAAAGCCATTGCATCATTGTAATTATTGGTATTGGCTAAAAGATTAATTAAAATTTCTTTTGCCTCATCAGCATATTCTGATGTGGGATACAGATCTAAAAATTTATTCATTTCGCTTAATGCGATATTCTGATAGCCTAATTCATAAGAAAGTTTCGCATAATTAAATCGCGAAATTTCCTGTTGCTTGCGATTGCTGTTGTTATTTGCGCTGTATTGAAAAGCGCTTCTTGCATTTTCTTTTTGATTAGTTCTTAAATACAAATCTCCCAACAAATACATTGAGTTTTGCCCCATCGAATCTTTTTCATTACTCAATTGCTTAAAGCCCTCAATCGCTTTCTCCACTTGGTTTGCATCATAATAGCAATAGCTCAGTTCGTACATAACTTCTTTAGAAACTTTATCACTTTTATTTACATATTCTTCCAGAAAAGGCAATGCTTTTGCAAATTGTTTTTTCTCAAAATACAATTGGCCAATTAACAAATCAAGATCATTGCGGTAATAAATATCATTGCGCGAAAGCGCTTGTTCGCCATAACGCAATGCTTCATCTTTATTTCCTTCAAAATAATATATCTGTGCAATGTAGTAAGGCACCAAGCCTTTGTATTTATCCCTGTTTTCCACTTTTTGAAATGCACTTAATGCATTTGCATAATCGCGATTGCGGTAACTGATAAAGCCGTAATAATAATTTGCATCGAAATAATATTTATTGTCGGGCAATTGATGAATTTCATCAAACAAAGGTTTGGCTTTATCAAATTGTTTCAGATTAAAATAAGAATAAGCCAGTTCAAATTTTGCATCAGCAATTTCTTCATTGCTTAAATTATCATAACCCGCTCTTTCATAAAAAACAACGGCACGTGCATAATCATTTTTGGTAAAATAATATTTTGCCAAATGATAGCTCATCATTTGCTGACGCGGCTCATTATTAGCCGCATCTACAAAACGCTTTGCTGCATCTTCAGCAACGGGCTGATGTAATTTAAGCCCGCAAACGATATAATAATATGCTATGTCCTGGTTAAGATATTGATGGCTGCTTTGTGTATTCTCAGGATACTTGTCCTGCAAGGCTTTCAGCAAAGGATAAGCAAGGCTGTATTCATCTTTAATAAAAAATTCTTTGGCTTCCTTAAAATCTTTTTCAGGATCGGTAACATTATAATTGGCTTGTGAAAAACAGGAAAGCGAAATAAAAAAAATGATGAAAAGAAAAAAAATACGCTTCATGAATTATGTTATTTAAATTTTTTTTTAAATCTTTTGTGCACATTAAAAAAGTAAAATCAAATTCGCGCAAAAGTACAAACACCATTCCAGTTATTTCTTCTTCAATAAATGTAATGATGAAAATAAAACACTTTAAATTGCATCAATCTTTGTTAATACAATTGTAAAAAACTTATGAGTAAATTTTTATCAACAAAATATTCTACAGGAGCTTTCAATTTTGCTATGTTTATTTTGCGTGTAACCACAGGAGTTTTAGTGGCGAGTCATGGTTATAATAAATTAATTCATTTCAATTCTATGAAAAATCATTTTATGAATTTTATAGGATTAGGCGCCACTGTATCTCTTGCATTGGTTGTATTTGCTGAATTTTTTTGTGCAATTTTTTTGATACTCGGTTTATTTACCCGCTTTGCTGTAATACCCATCATCATTGAAATGTGTGTTATAATGTTTATAACAACCCATGGACAAATTTTTGGCGAGGGAGAAAAAGGAGCAATTTATCTCGCGGCAACATTAACGATACTTTTATGCGGGCCTGGAAAAATAAGTGTGGATGGAATGATTGGAAAATAAGGCCTCACCCCAACCCCTCTCCAAAGAAGAGGGAACTAATTTATTAGATACATAATAATCAGAAACAAAATTAAATTCTCATCACAACTCTCACCATTCACAACTCACCATTCAAACTCACAACATTGTTCACCCATAAAACTCAAATAAGAATTCATTATGCGCTTACTGATCAGATGGGATTTGTTTACCATGGTCATTATGCGCAGTTTTATGAAATAGGAAGAACAGAGGCATTGCGAAGCCTCGGTATTACTTATAAAGATGTGGAGGCGCTTGGAGTGATAATGCCCGTTGTTGAAATTCATACCAAATTTTTACGGCCTGCAAAATATGATGACCTTATAACTGTAGTAACGATTGTAAAAGAAATGCCTTTGCATCACAAAATAATTTTTTTTGGAGAAATTTATAATGAACAAAATGAATTATTAAATACCGGAACCGTTACACTTTATTTTATGAATGCAACAACTATGAAGCGATGCAACATGCCTGAAATGATACAAGAAAGAATTGAAAATTTTTTTTAATGCTTTGTAACTTTTGGAAAGTTTCAATCTTTCCAATTTTTTTTTTAAAAAAATCACTTCACCATCAACACCTGAAAAGTGCCTGCAACCATTTTACGCCTTGCATTGGGATTGGCGGGGTCAGCAGGTTCAAACTCTGCAGTAGGTAAAAATAATGCGCCGGTTTTTTTATCAATTGTAATAGTGCGTGCACCCGCTTTGGTGGCTATGGTTCCCAAATTGGTAAATTCATTCGCATTCTTTTCCTGGTAGGCTGAAATAGTGGCGTCTCTTCCATTTGGCGCAAATATTATATTTTTATTTTCATCAAAAGCAGCGCCATCGCAGCCTTCGCCAATTGCGAGCTTATCAATAATTTTTCCATTCGTTGCATCCATCACAATTAAAAGTTTACTATCGGAACACATAGAAAATAATCTTTTCGTTTTATTATCTATTGCAAGCCCGGAAGGACCTTCGCCGGGGGCCAACGGCCAGCGATTAATAACTTTAAATGTTTTTAAATCTACCACAGCTATTTCACTTTTATCTTCAAGATTTACAAATAATTTTCCATCACCATCTGAAACTGCTTCTTCCGGTTTTCCATCCAATGCAACGGAATCAACAACGATATTTTTTTCGGGGTCAATGATAGAAAGATTATGACTGCGGCCATTGTTAGTAATAATTTTTTTGGTAAATGGTTCGTACATGATCGCATCAGGATTGTTGCCGGTGGCTATTTGCGTAACAATATTATTTGTTTCCAAATCAAAAACGGTTACATTATTCAAACGGCCGTTGCTCGTATATCCGCGATGCAAATCATTATCAAATGCAATTCCATGTACGCCGGTTGTATTTGGAATTACTCCAACAGAATCACCCGTGTTTTCATCAAGAATATTTACCTGTGTGCTGTGGGAAACATACACCAGGCCATTGTTTACAGAAATATAATCCCATCCCCCAGGGCTTGCAATATGAAAAGTTTTTACAACTTTATAATCTATTTTATTCTGTGCTGTTGTATTATTTTTAAATAAAACAGGAATAATAATTATTAAAAAAATTTTTTTATACATCTTCAATAAATTTGGTACAAAGTAAAAATTAATTCTGAAGAAAACCTGTAGAAAAATTATTTATAAGAAATGGTTCTTTAAAAACCTTCAGATTCATTTTTATAAAAAAATATAGGTTCTTTAAAAACCTTCAGATTCATTTTGTAATTTTTCAAAAAAAATACATGTGAAAATACTTATTGTAGAAGATGAAAAAGATTTATGCGAGGCAATAGTTACTTACTTAAAAAGTGAAAATTATATTTGTGAAACGGCAACCGATTTTAAAAAAGCCATCGCTAAAATTGATGTGCATGATTATGATTGCATCTTGCTTGATATAACTATCCCCGGCGGAAACGGACTTGATATTTTAAAAGAATTAAAAGCCAATAATAAAATGGATGGCGTTTTAATCATCTCTGCAAAAAATTCTCTGGATGATAAAATATCCGGGCTTACGCTTGGCGCCGATGATTATTTATCCAAACCTTTTCATCTTTCTGAATTAAGCGCAAGAGTGGCTGCTATTATTCGGCGTAAAAATTTTGAAGGCAATAATCTTTTAAAATTTGAAAACATTATTATTGATACAATCGCCAAATCTGTTTCAATAAAAAATAAAATGCCGGAGCTTACAAAAAAAGAATACGAACTGTTGCTTTATTTTATCAGCAACAAAAACAGGGTGATCTCCAAAAACGCTATCGCAGAGCATTTGTGGGGAGATGATATGGAAGGCAATAATGATTTTATTTATACCCACATAAAAAATTTGAGAAAAAAATTATCAGACGCCGGCGCAGGTGATTATATAAAATCTGTTTATGGAATGGGGTATAAATTTTCAGCGTCATGAAACTATTTTCGAAATATAACAGGGTAAATATTATCGTTACCATAATTGTGCTTTTATTAAGCGCGGTGTTATATTATTTTTTTTTAGAAGCCGCATTAATTCACCAGCTCGATAAAAATCTTTTTATTGAAGAAAATGAAATAAATGATTTTATAAAAGAAAACAAAGAACTGCCTGAACCCACGAATACAAAAGACGAACAGGAATTTTATACTTTATACCACCAAACCATTGCAAGAAATATAAGCAGCATTGACGTGTATAATAAAAAAGAAAAAGAATATACAACCTACCGCCAGCTTGAGTTTCCGGTAACAGCGAATGGAAAAATATATAAAGCCGATGTAAGAAAATCGCAGGAAGAAGCGGAAGACATGGTACAACTGATCTTAAAAATTACGCTTGCTGTAGTTTTAATTTTATTAATAACATTATTTATTATAAACAGGTTTGTATTAAATAAACTTTGGAAACCTTTTAACGCAACGTTGCAGCAAATAAAGCAATTTGATATTTCAGGCAAAAAAGAAGTGCAGCTACAAAAAACAAACATTACCGAATTTACAGAACTTAATACTGCCGTGCATCTCATGACTAAAAAAGCCAACCGGGATTATAATGAAATAAAAAATTTTACTGAAAATGCTTCGCACGAAATACAAACGCCGCTTGCAATTATTCAATCAAAAATTGAACTGCTGAGCCAAAGCGAAAACCTGAAAGAAGAACAAATGAATATGATTCAAACTATTTCTGAAACAACCAATCGTCTTTCCAAATTAAACCAATCACTTTTGCTGCTCACTAAAATTGATAATCGTCAGTTTGAGCAAAACAGCGTTGTTAACCTGAGTTTTTTTATCCAAAAAAATATAAATAATTATGAAGAATTAATTCATGCAAAAGAAATTACACTCACCAAAAATATACAGCCTGATGTAACTATAACCATGAATGAAACTTTAGCCGAAACATTAATTATTAATTTACTTACCAATGCCATAAAACACAATGTGGAAAATGGTTCCATACATTTTGATCTGAATAAAACGTCTTTGTTTATTTGTAACACAGGCAACATACCCAATGTGGATACAGCAGTTTATTTTGAAAGATTTAAAAAAGATTCAGACACAGCAGAATCGCTGGGGCTTGGCCTGTCTATTGTAAAAAAAATTTGTGATATATATAATTTCAATATCAGTTATAATTTTTATAAAAAATTACATTGTATAAAAATTAATTTTTGAAATATTCTCTATCAAAATATTAATATAACGGAAAGGAAAAACGCAGTTTTGAAACCATTCATTAATTATTTAACCAAAATAAAAATTTAGTTTACTTTAGATTTTAAAACAAAACTTTAAAAATGCTTAGACTTATCGTGGTTCTTTTTGTTTCATGCTTTGTAAATGTTTCAAACGCACAAATTAAAGCGCTTACAGAAACCGGCAGAGAGGTGCTTTTATCTGAAAATGGAACATGGAAGTATTCGCCAGACAGCGCTAATAACGACAATGATAAAAGTGATTCCATATCCACCAATTCACATTCGTTTTCTAAAACAAATAAAGAATCATTTTTAGTTAAAAGCAAAAATTTTAATGTTGGGGTTTATATTAATCCATCCAAATGGCTGTTTTCTCCACATAAAGAAAATGAAAAGATTCCCGAATATCGTTTTAGTATGAAATCAGATGAAGGATATGCTATGATGATTACAGAAAGAACTCCTATATCACTTGAAAACATGCCTGCAATTGCACTAATAAATGCACAGAAGGCATCAATGGATATAAAAGAAACTTTTAAAGAATATAGAATCGTTAACAATAAAAAAGTTTTATGCCTAAAAATGGAAGGGACTATTCAAGGTGTAAAATTCACTTACCTGGGTTACTATTATTCCAATCAGAATGGAACCATTCAATTACTCTGTTATACTTCGCAAAATCTTTTTGATGGACTTAAAAATGAACTCGAGACTTTTTTAAACGGATTGGTAGAACTTTCTCAATGAATGAATGAATAAACTGCTTTTTAATTTATTTCATTTTCGTGTACACATAACCGTTATATATCCAATTTCCAAAAAGATAACTTGGCTAATTTAATTTATGCAATTAACTTTTAATTTTTTCCTTCCAGGCAAGCATACCGCCGGTAAGATTTTTAGTATTGATAAAGCCCATTGAATCGAGCGTCATAGCTGCAATGCCACTACGGTTGCCGCTTCTGCAATACAATATTATTTCTTCATTTTTAAGATCGTCAATATCGTCTGTTTGCATCATTTGAATTTTTCCAAGCGGTAATAATTTACCCCCGATATTAAATTCTGCATTTTCATTAGGCTCTCTTACATCAATAAGATGTAGCTTTTCGCCGGCATCTAATCTTTGTTTTACTTCTTCGGGCGTAATGTTTGTCATAGTTTAATTATTCATTTTTGGGGTTAAGCTATCAGGTTTTTCTAAATTTATTTTTGTGCTATCTGGGGGAGGCGGAGTAGCTGAAATCCATAAATCCATCGTTTGCCCCGGCTGAATATAATTAGGTGAATTATCTTCATTCGTCGCTTCAGGATTTTGTTTGAAAACAAAAGATTGAAGCGTATCGGTAATTGTGCCGGATGGAACCAATGCAGCCAATGTAATTCCTTTTGCTTCCAGTTCAGCTTTGGCTTGTTGCAACGTAAGCCCATACAATTCCGGAACCGAAATTTGTACCTGCGCCAATCCGCCGCCAATAACAAGATTAATTTTTGCTCCCCACAAAACCTTTGCCCCGCTTGCAATTGGGTCGCCCTTATAATCTTGTTCCAGCACGGTGCCTTTCATAAAGTCGGGGCGATTGGTTGTGTCGCCCAATTTCAAATGACTTTTATCAAGCATTTCCACGGCAAACCTATAACTTAATCCTTCGAGCTTTGGAACAACAACCATTGGAAGCACAACAGGATTAATATTGAGAAAAACAGTCCGGTTTACTTTTACTGTTGCGCCTGCATCTGGCAATTGCTTTTTTATGGTATTCAGCGGAACGGTTTCATCATAAAGAGAATCGGTGATCACAACATCGAAGCCCTGATCCTCGAGATACTTTACTCCGTCATTTACATTTTTACCAACTACAGAAGGAACTTTAAGATAGCTGCCATGATTGGTAAACCAACTTAATGATTGCAGAAATAAAAAAATAAGAAGAACAATTAATGCAATTGCTGCAATAAGATTGATCCAAAAAGGTTGGCGGGAAATAAATTTAAACACGAAAAAAAATTAGGTTAAAAAATTTAGCAATGCAATTTAATAAGTTTTAATTATGCAAACACTCTTCCAGCAAAGCTGTATAAAATTCTGTCAACGTCCAGCCAATTTTTTTTACCTGCTGCGGCACCACGCTGGCTTCGCTTTGGCCGGGCACTGTATTTATTTCAAGCATAAAAAGTTTTTTATTTTTTTCATTATAAATAAAATCAATTCTTATAATTCCTTTACAATTAAAAACGCGATACACTTTTATGGCTTCACTTTTTACTTGTTCTGCTACGCTTTCATCAACCTGCGCAGGCGTTATTTCATTGCTGGCTCCGTGATACTTTGCTTCAAAATCAAAAAAATCATTTTTTGAAATTATTTCTGTAATGGGCAATGCAATAATTTCTCCTTTGGCTTTAAACACGCCGATTGTAAATTCGCGACCTTCAATAAATTCTTCCACCAATACCTGGTTATCTTCTTTAAATGCTTTTTCAATTGCTTTACCGAGTTCTTCGGAAGGCGCATTTACTTTGGACATTCCAATGCTTGAGCCGCCGTTATTGGGTTTTACAAATACAGGAAACTTTAAATTTTTTACTCTTTCGTCAGGGCTTTTAAAATTATTTTTAAATAATAAAACAGAATTAGAAACATTGATACCACTTGCAGCCGCCACAGCTACGGTATATCTTTTATTAAATGTAATGGCGGATGTGGCGCAATCGCAGGATGTGTAAGGAATGCGCAACATATCAAAATATCCCTGCAGCTTTCCATCTTCGCCCGGCGTGCCGTGAATGCCGATTAACACTGCATCGAAAGTGATTATTTCATCTTCAATTAAAATAGAAAAATCATTTTTATTTACTTCTATTTTATTTCCATTGGGCATTTCATAAAACCATCCATCAATGGTTATATCAATTTTATATAATTCATATTTTTCTTTATCAATATTTTTTTCAAATGTAATGGCAGATTTATATGAAATTTCTGCTTCGCCCGAAAAGCCTCCTGTTACAAATGCAATTTTTGTTTTCATTTTATTTTTGATGATGTTTTTTATAAAAATTCACAACTCACGATTCACGATTCACAGGGTTTATTGCCAATTGCCAATTGCTTATTGCTTATTGCCAATTGTATCATTGCCCAATCCATCATTACCACTATCCAAAACAAATTTCCATTTGCCGTTTTTTTGTTTTTTCCAAATGCTTACATACGTTCCTTTCATTACAGTATCTTTCATAGTGAGTGTATAAATTCCGAAGGTATAGCCCAAATCGCCCGATGTTGCTATATCTCCGCCGGAAGGCTTCCATGTAAGTTGGTATAATGAATCATTTGACTGGCTTAAAAAATCAATCGCATTGGCGCCGATAATCGGCATGTGATCGGGCCTTAATAACACGCCGTTGTTATCAATGTATTCAATGAAAGCCATCTTCATTCCTTCTTTTTTACTCAGGTCAGAAAATGCTTCATCTGCTTTTACTATTTCATACGGCGATTTTTTTTGCTGAATATTATTTTTTTGCCTGCAAGAAAAAAATAATAATAAAATGAAAAATAAACCGGGTGAAATAAAAAATATTTTTTTCAAAATATGTTGGTATTTATTTTAGAAAAAAGGCGAAAGTATTTTTCAATACCCTCGCCCAAACAGGAAATATCACCTGCCTGATAGGCCAATGGCCTTAAATATTTTTACAAATGCATTTTTTCTTTTTTTGCCAATAATTGTTCCACAGTTTCGCGATACATTTCATCGGGTATGCAACAATCAACCGGGCACACGGCAGCGCATTGCGGCTCTTCATGAAATCCCTGGCATTCGGTGCATTTGTTGGGAACAATATAATAAATATCTGTTGCAATGGGCGGATTTCGCTGGTCAACATTCATAACTGAACCATCCATTAAAGTTACTTCGCCTTTTACGGTTGTTCCATCGGCAATTGCCCATTCCACGCCGCCTTCATAAATTGCGTTGTTGGGACATTCCGGCTCACATGCGCCGCAGTTAATACATTCATCGGTAATTTTTATTGCCATTCTTTTGTTTTTAAATTTAGAAGTTTAGAAGTTTAGAGGGTTTAGGGTTTAGGTTTACCGTTTCTATAATTTACAATCCATACCTCATACCTTATACTTTACTTATATACAACTTACTTTTGCAACACAAATATAATAGATAACAGAATAATTATTTATCAAAAAAATGAATTTATCACAAAGAATTAATTTGGCAGAAAAGCTGGGAGATTATTTAATAAGCGATGAAAAAAAATTAACTGCCATTAAACAAAAGGCGTTTGAAAAAAATAAATGGTTTACAGAAGAATTTATAAACCTTTCATTAAAAAATATTTCAGCTCAATTTCTTAAAAACAAAAAACTGGAAAGTTGGGTGAGTCATTACCATCTCGATGATAATATTAATCCTAAAACAATTGGCATTGTAATGGCCGGCAATATTCCATTGGTAGGCTTTCACGATTTTTTATGCGTTTTTATTTCCGGACACCGGCAAATGATTAAGTTGTCAGAAAAAGATAATGTATTGATGCCACACATAATTGAAAAACTTACCGAATGGAATGCAGCAGTCCCGGGCGTTGTAAGCGTTTCCGATTTGCTTAAAAACTGTGATGCCTACATCGCAACCGGCAGTAATAATTCTTCAAAATATTTTAAATATTATTTTGGCAAATATCCTTCCATCATTCGCGGCAATAAAACATCGGTGGCTATTTTATCAGGAAGTGAAACAATGGATGAATTGAATTTATTGGCAGATGATGTAAATATTTATTTTGGATTAGGATGCAGAAATGTTACCAAAATTTATGTGCCAAAAGATTATGATTTTATTCCTTTATTAAATGTTTTTAAAAAATATAAATATTTTATAGACCATCCCAAGTATAAAAATAATTACGATTATAACTTAGCGCTTCTCATTATGAATCATGTTTTATACATGACCAACGAGACTATTATTCTTGCCGAAAATGAAAATATTTTTTCACCGGTGAGCGAGCTGCATTATAATTTTTATGCTGATAAAAACGTTTTGCAGAATGAGCTGAAAGAAAATGAAAGCATTCAATGCATTGTTGGCAATAATGCAATAGAATTTGGAAAAGCGCAACAGCCGGAGTTATTCGATTATGCTGATGGCGAAGATGTGATGGAATTTTTATTAAGCTTATAAAAGCTGCTGTTTTTTTATTCATTTTAAAAAGTTGCCACTTCACTTTTGCTTAAAAAATAATTTAAATCGCATCTACGAAATCCTTACTAATAGTTTGTTAAGATAAACAGGCGGTTATAAAATTTTAAATAGTTGTTTTAATTTTAATCATCCTGTACAATATTAAGGCATATCGTTTGATGATTAATTTTGAAAAAGAATTTTACACAAATAAAAATTTTAATAGATGAAAACAAAGAACATTTTACTTACTGTGCTTATAAGCGCACTCACTACAATCGCTGTTATTTTAGGATATAATCAATACGAGCATAACAGCAACAATAATCCCAATTTTCAAACTGCAAATATCCCCGCCAATTATAAGTATGCCGGATTTTTTGATAGCAATGGCAACCCAACCGGTGGTCCTGCAGATTTTACAGAAGCCGCAGCAGCAGCCATTCCTACGGTGGTTCATATAAAAACAAAAATCAATCCGCGCCAGGTAAACAATAATCTTCCCAATCAAAAAAATCCTTTTTCAGATTTGTTTGGCGATGATGATCCATTCAGCCAGTTTTTTGGTAATCCGCGCAATCAACACATGTATCCCGAAATCGGTTCCGGTTCCGGTGTTATTATAAGTGATGATGGATATATTGTTACCAACAATCATGTGGTTGCTGGCGCCGATGAAGTAACCGTTACTTTAAGCAATCGCAAAACATACACCGCAAAGGTTATTGGTTCCGATCCTTCTTACGACCTTGCAGTTGTAAAAGTGGATGCAAACAATTTACCCTTTATGTTGTATGGAAATTCTGCTGATGTAAAAATCGGGCAATGGGTTCTTGCATTAGGTTATCCATTAAATCTTGATGCAACAGTTACCGCAGGTATCATTAGCGCCAAGTCACGGCATTTAGGTTTAAACCATGACAGAACCGGCGGACAATCTATGGCTGTTGAATCTTTTTTACAAACCGATGCAGCAGTAAACCCCGGTAATAGCGGCGGCGCATTAATTAATACCAATGGACAATTGATTGGTATCAATTCTGCCATTGCATCGCCCACAGGTTATTACAATGGTTATGCTTATGCAATACCGGTTGATATTGTAAAAAAAGTGGTGAACGACCTGGTGAAATACGGCAGCGTACAAAGAGGATTTTTGGGCGCCATGTTTATTGATGCCGGTAATCTTAATGAGCAACAAAAGAAACAAGAAAATATTCCAGCAAACATAAATGGCATTTATATTACCGACTTAACAAAAGACGGCGCTGCATTAGAAGCCGGAATACAAAAAGGCGATGTTATAAAAAAGATTAATGATGTTACTATCAACTCGGGTTCTGAATTGCAGGAACAATTGAGCAGCTATAAACCCGGCGATAAAATAAATGTAACCATTGAGAGAAACGGAACGGAACGCACCTATCCTGTTACTTTAAAAAATAATGCAGGCAATTATGCAATTGTAAAACCCGCAGGAATGATTGACAGGCTTGGGGCTGAACTGGAGACACTTGATCCTAAAAAAGCAAAAGAATATGGAATTGATGGCGGTGTGGTAGTGAAAAAAATTAATGAAGGCGCTATCAATGATCAAACGAGAATGCGGGATGGATTTATAATTACAAAAGCAAATGGTAAAGAAATAAAATCGGTAGATGATCTTAAAAATGTAATTGGCGATAACAAGCAGGTTACTATTGAAGGAATCTATCCCGGTTACAGCGAGCCTTTCGAGTATCCGTTGGTGTTAGATGATTCAGCAGAATAAATTAATAATTTTAAATTTAAGAAAAAAGCCACGATTTATTCGTGGCTTTTTTGTTTTTTGCCCTCTCCTTCAAAACTTTTGTGTGTACATAAGTGTTATGACAGATAAACTCCGAAGAATTTGAGTGTGTGAAAATTTATTGGCACGCCGTGCTTCGCAATTATCGCATACATCTGCTTCAAGATAAAATTTTTTTTTTTTAAATCGTTCCCAAATATTCCACCACCGTTACTGAAGGGAAAAAGAAATAAGCGCCGCCTTTTACGGTTACAAAATTTTTTAACCCGGTTATATATTTACTCGTAGTTTGTTGCGGAATAGTAAATTGTTGTTCAACGCCATCTTGAGGATTTTCTTTTACGCCAATGAAAGGATCGGGGTCATTATACAGTTGTTTAAACTTGGGGTAATTAGCCCAGGTATATTGTATAAATTCAAATTGCCGGTTAATATCCGCATTGAAACAACCAAACAAAATTCCCACTTCATTTACAGGTGTGTGCTGCGTTGCAGCAGCCGTATAATTTTCACCATACGAACGCACCCTACGCATGATGCGATGTTTTTTGGTAAGCTGTAACGATTCTGCGGGGCCGGTTTCTTCAAAGTTATCTCTCGGATTGGTTCGACGCACATGCGAACCAAACGGACATTTTAAACCATCTTTATCTGTATCGGTATAAACGAAATCATTATCATCACTCAATATTCCCGGGTCCTTATCAGGAAATTTTACTAATGGCGCACCACCAGGCCATCGGCCCATCATCTTTGCTGCAAGCTTTGTGCTTTCTTGGGCATTTATACTTCCATCTTCATTTTTTGTTTTTTCATTTAAAAAATTCCAGAAGCCATTTACATCTTCTTTTAATTGTCGAAGCACAAAATAAGTTCCGTTTCTGCCCAGGTCTTTTTGATTACTTCCATCAGGATCATTTGCAAGGATTTTAATATTTCCTTGTTCTACTTTCAGCAAAGGCGTATCAGGATTTACGTCATATTCATTTTTATAACCTAATACAAATTCGCCTGCATTTATATTATCATTTTTAATTCCTGTAACGCCGCTGCCAATTATTGCCGGTTGTGAAATGCCTTCCCTGAATCCAAAATGTTCTCTGTCTTCGGGAAAAGTATTTCCATCCAAAATAAAAATTTCTTTTAAACCATATTCAGTAAAATCTTTGCGCCATTGTTGTATTTGAAAATTTATTTTTTCTTCATCATTATTAAATAGCATCAGCATAAGATGAATTGCATCATTATTGGGGCCGCCCCAATTCCAGTTCTTCGGATCATTGCGGTCACAATCGCCTAAAAGCCTTTGCCGGTGCGGAGTTACCATGCCTTCGCGAAATTCTCTTATAAAAGAACGAAGATTATTTTCATGCAAACCCAATGCAGTCAATCCCAAACTTGTAAAGCCGATATTTATAAATGAATCTTCATTTTTTAAACTAACAGTTGTTAGTTTTTTTGAAATATTTTTTAAAAAAATTTTTGCTTTATCTGCATCAGCAATCTGCAAAAGAAAATATTTTGAAAATTTCATTTCTTTATAATCTCTTACAAGAAAGCCTTGTATTTGGGAGAGTTCAAGTTCCTGCATCCGGTTTTATTTTAAAATCTTTTAAGAAATAATTGTGCTTTTTTTTCTGATAAATTTTTGCGCAGCTCATTTCTTATTGAAGTATTGTTGATAATATTTTTTATTGAAAGATGATGATAAGCGCTGTACCAAACCTGCGTAAGAATTTGCGTGCCGCGGCTCCATGCAAGAAAATGTTCTTCATCATAAGCGCCGCCGGTAAATACAAAATTTGTTTTGGGAAAATTTTTGGTATTGCTGAAAATGGATGTTAATCCCCATCCCGATTTATCAATGAAATCGCAAAGATATTGATTCCAGCTCCCATCAAAATTGCTGAAAAACATCATGTGTTTATTATTATCTATTAAGACCCACCTGGCAAAATGAATGGTTGGTATTCCCATCAGCTTTCCTTTTACAAATAAATTTTTGATCAGCGTTCTTGAAAATAACATCAATGCCTGAACCGTTACAAGCCGCACCGGGCCTGGCTTCATCACCAGCACTTGCGTAAATTGATTTTGGTTGAACAAGTCTTCATCCATTTCCAGCCTGCGAACAAGATCATCATTGAGCTGGCTTCTTTTATCATAACAATTTGTATCTCTTCTTTCATGAAAAAAATGCAAATACAAAACCCATGTAATTAAAACAGGCGAAAGAATTATAATGATCAAAGTCATTACAGCTAATCCCGGCCAGTTTATTTTTTTTACAGGCGCTTGTTTCTTCGACCATTCAAATTCAGGATTTTCATCTACATGCTGCCGAATTGCTTTTTGAATTTGCAATGCAGATGTGCCATTCCAATTATTTTTATTTATAAAATTCCAGATATAATTTTTTAATGCATCTTCCTGTTGTATTTGTTTCAAGCTGCGGCCGGGAGCGCCTACATAAAAAGCAGTGATGGGCACTTTCCATTTCAATAAATAATTTTTTCTGCTTTCGGTGTTTCTAATTTCTGCTTTGGGATAATCTTCACAACATTCATATAATTCATCAAAGTATTCAGGAAAAATAGTTACTAAATCTTTTACATGCTCATCAATTTCGCCATCGAAGTTGGATGAAAAAACCAATCGTTCCTGCAAAGGCATTGCAGTTTTATCACGGAACGAATCTTCGCGAAGTATGAACCAACGTGCATAATGAAGGGTGCCGAGCTTATTGAATCTTTCATTGAGGCTGGCGTTAAGTCCTACTTTAAATTTCTCAAGTATGATATTTAATTTCTCAACGCAATCAGTTCTTACCGGTGTAAGCAATGTGAGCGGGTTTTGGCGTATCATTGAAAAAAATATTAAATTTCAGTTTCGCTTTTTCAGGAATCTAATTTAAACAAATTAATTATGTAATGAGAATGATAATTGTAAAAATAAATATTTAGCAAAGATGATTTAACTTCAACGTAACTATCATATCCTAAAAAAACGTCCTTAATCTTTTCAATCCAATATTGCTGTAAAGAATAAAATATTTTTCAAAAACCATTTTGCAATGATAAAAAATATAGATCATGCCAATGTTATTCATTATGGTTTTGAATCGTTGATCATGAAAACCGCCTCCAATGGCCTAGCCAAGCCTTCGTGCATCAAAGTTTTAAAAGAAGAATTTCCCGCAAAAGAAATACAAAATCATTTAGAAAATGAATTTGAAATATGTTCCAAAACTACATGCAGTTGTGTAAGAAAAGCTTTTAAAAAAGAAAATGTTGACGATCACGCAGCCATTTTTTTAGAATATATTGATGGCACAGAGCTAAGCAAAATTTTTACTTCACAGAAATTGAATCTTGCACAGCAATGCGCACTGTCAACCGATATAGCTTCGGCGCTGGCTGTTTTGCACAAAGAAAATATTTTTCACCGGCGCATACATCCTTCTCATATTTTAATTGAACAAAATACCAATAAAATTTTTTTTATAGACTTTGGCCTCGCATCAGATGGTAATCCGTTACATGAAGAATTGAATTCTTTAGATGAACACGAAATTGAAGTTTTAAAATATATAGCGCCGGAACAAACGGGCCGCATTAACCGCGCTGTTGATATGCGCGCAGACTTGTATTCGTTTGGGATTATTCTTTATAAACTCTTCACCGGCGAGCTGCCTTTTGAAAGTAATGAAGGCATGGAACTGATTTATTCGCACATTGCCAAAACACCTGTTGCGCCTCATATTATTAATAAAGATGTACCCGAAGTGATTTCAAATATCATAATGAAGCTGCTCGAAAAAAATGCTGAAGACCGCTACCAGTCAGCATTTGGTGTAAAGCATGATCTGGAAAAAGCGCTGGAGCTTATTTCAGATGATAAAACAAATAACCCGGCAGCAATTACATTTCCCATTGCTGCATTTGATTTTTCCGGTAAATTATTTTTTTCAAATAAATTATTTGGAAGAGAAAAAGAAATTGATTTTTTAAATCAGTTGTTTGAAAAAAGTACTAACCTACCCGGAGAGGCAGGCGGTCATGGGCAAACGCTTTTTGTTTCCGGTTATTCCGGCAGCGGCAAATCGGCGCTTGCAGAGTCTCTCAAAATTTCTGCATCAGCAAAAAAGGGAATTTTTATAAAAGGAAAATTTGACCAGATAAGTTCTGATACGCCTTATGCCACTTTTGTTCAGGCATTTAATGAGCTGGCGCAGCTCATTCTTGCAGGCGATACTATTTTTCAGGCTCAATGGAAAAAAAGAATTACTGACGCATTGGGAAATTCCGGAAAATTATTAACCCAATTTATGCCCGGTATTGAAACCCTTGTGGGCAAACAATCAGACGTTCCGGAATTAAAAGGCATTGAAGCGCAAAACCGTTTTAATTATGAATTTATCCGGTTTATAAAAGCGATTGCGGTGAAAGATTCGCCGCTCATTATTTTTGTGGATGACCTGCAATGGGCCGATGTTTCTTCATTAAATCTTTTTAAACTTATTGCCGAAAATAAAGATGTGAAATATCTCATGCTCATTGGCGGCTATCGCAAAAATGAAGTGAATGAAAAACACCCGCTCTCTAAAATATTGCACGAGCTGAAAGAAGATCACGCCGCTTTTGAAGAATTATTTTTAAAAGATCTTTTGTATGATGATGTATTAAAACTAATTAAAGATGCATTGCTCACTACCCAGGAAAACATTTCTTTTCTGGCAGATATTGTTTACAATAAAACTAAAGGAAATGCATTTTATGTACGGCAATTTTTAAAATCAATATATGATGAAAGCCTCCTCCGCTTTGATTTTGAGCAAATGCATTGGCAATGGAATACCGACCTTATTTTGCAAATGAATGTGTCGGGAAACGTAGTAGAATTAATGACTTCTTTTATTGTAAAACTTCCTGAAGAAACATTAAGTTTATTAAAAACTGCATCCAGCATTGGAAACAGATTTACCAAAAGAAATCTTTCTGTAATAAAACAAACCAGCGAAAAAAATATAGAAAATTTATTAAAGCTTTCAGTTACCGAAGGGCTTATTATTCCTTCATCTGCTGAATATAAATTTGCTCATGACCGCATACAACAAACTATTTATTCATTAATACCCAATGAAGAAAAATCTTCTATACATCTTTTAAATGGCCGGCGATTATCAGCACATTTCAACGAAAGTGAGTTGCAGGAAAAATTATTTGAACTCGTGAATCAATGGAACTTAGGCGCAGATGAAATTACAGACCAAAAAGAAAAATTATATCTCGCCAACTTAAATCTTTCTGCCGGGCATAAAGCAATGGCATCAACAGCTTACCCGCAGGCTTTACAATATTTTGAAAAAGGTTTAAATGTACTGGATGAAAGTGATTGGCAAAATCATTATGATCTTTTATTGCAAATAACAACCAACGCAGCCGATGCCGCTTACTTATCTGCGCGGTATGATAAAGTAGATAATTTTGTAAATAAAATATTACAAAACAGCCAGTCATTAATTGATTCTGCCAAAGCGTATGAAATAAATATTAAAAAGCTTATTGCTCAAAATAAACCTTCGGAAGCGGTAACGCTAGGCTTAAACATTCTTAAAAAACTTGGAATAGATTTGCCCGCAAACCCAGGCAGGTTGCAGGTTACAAAAGATTTATTAAAAACCAAATTCTTGTTGCGAAATAAATCTATGGATTATTTCAACAACTTGCCCGAAATGAAAAACGCTGAAAAAAATGCAGCTATGCGCATTTTATCCGATATTTCTTCGGCTTCATTTTTTGCAGTTCCCACCCTGGTTCCGATACTCGTTTTTAAAATGATAAGTCTTACTGTAAAGCATGGCTTGTCGCGTAAATCACCTTTCAGCTTTGTGGCTTATGGATATATTTTAAGCGTTTATTTAAACGAAACAGATAAAGGAATTCATTTCGGAGAAATTGCCCTGCATCTTGCAAAAAAAATACATGCTGAAGAATTGATTGGCTCCATTATGGTAACGGGCAATATTTTTTTAACCCACTGGAAAAAACCTTTTCCTGAAACCATTCACGATCTCGACAAATCTTTCAAAAGCTCACTGGAATCGGGCGATAGCGAATACGCTTCTTATGCAGCGCACAATATCGTTTACCAGTTATTCATTATGGGTTATCCACTGCAGGAACTGTATAAAAAAGCAGAAGCCCTTGATGGAACTATTGAAAAATTTAAGCAAGATCTTACATTAAAAAGATTGCGCGTATTTCGCCAGTCAATCGCCAACCTTTTGGAAGAAACACAAAACCCTGATGAGCTGAATGGAAAAATTTTTTCTGAATCGCAAATGGATATTAGCGACGTAACCAAGAGCAATGAAATTTATTTTCAAAATTTATACCTGCAGAAATTATATCTCGCTTTGGTATTTAATTTGAACAGCAATGCAAAAAAATATCTTTCACTCGCAGAGCGCTTTCAGGAAAGTGTGAAGGGAACTGCTTTGTATCCTTTATTTTATTATTATCGTTCGCTGCTTATTTCAGATATTCCATTAAGCGCTCCCTCACGAAAAGCAGCGCTGGCACAGATTACAAAGGATATTCATTTTTTAAAAAAATATGAAAAAGAATGCCCGCAAAATTATAGCCACAAAATATTTTTACTCGAAGCCGAATACAATTATTTAAAAGGAAATAACGAAGCCGCAAAAATATTGTATGATAAAGCGCTGAAATTTGGAACCGAAAACGGGATGACAAATGATATTGCTTATTGCTGGGAAAGAGCAGGCCGTTTTTTTGTAAATACAAAACAGGATTTGCTTGCCAATTTTTATTTGCAAAATGCATACAGGGTTTATAAACGCTGGGGCGCTGATGCAAAATTAAAAGAGATGGAAAAGCAATATACACAGCTTAGAGGCGGCGGTGCTGCAGAATGGCAAATGGAATCATTGCAGGAAACTACAAGAGAGAGAACCGGAAACATTGACCTTGAAACGATTTTAAAAGCCTCCTCTGCATTATCTGGCGAAATAATTTTACCAAAGCTCTTAAAAAAAATGATGCAGATAATTTTAGAAAATGCCGGCGCGCAAACGGGTTTTCTTATCATGGAAAAAAATGGCGAACGATATATTGAAGCTGAAATAACAGCCGGAGACGAAGAAATAAAAATTATGCAATCAGTTCCCGTTTCAAAAAATAATTTGCTTGCAGAATCTGTGATAAATTATGTATATATGACTCAGGAAACCGTTATTCTTGATGACGCCGCAAGGAGCCAGCTTTTCAGTAATGATGTATTCATAAAAAATAATGAATCGAAATCTATTCTTTGCATTCCTTTGTTGAACATGGGAAAAATTCAGGCGGTCATTTATCTTGCCAATGATCTTACTCTTGGCGCATTTACTGAAAAACGTGTGGGGCTCTTGAAATTATTAGCAGGTCAAATGGCGATATCAATTGAAAATGCATTGTTTTATAATGAGCTTGAGCATAAAGTGGAAGAAAGAACGAATGAATTAAGAATCGAAAAGAAAAAATCAGATGATTTATTATTAAATATTTTACCAGAAGATATCGCCAACGAATTAAAGCAAACCGGAAACACGAAACCACGCAGCTATGAAGTGGCCACTGTTATGTTTACTGACTTTGAAAATTTTACCAGCAAAAGTGAAAAACTTTCCCCCGAAGAATTGGTTGCAATAATTGATACGTGTTTTAAAAAGTTTGATGAAATCATTTCAAAATATAATATTGAAAAAATAAAAACAATTGGCGATGCGTATTTATGTGTTAGCGGATTACCAGATAAAAAAGATCACAGCGCTGTAAATGTGATAAAAGCCGCGATGGAAATCATTGAGTTTATTTGTTCATTCAGGCAAAATACCAATGCACAAAATTATTTTGATGTACGCATAGGCATTCACACAGGGCCGCTCGTGGCGGGCGTTGTAGGCGATAAAAAATTTGCATTTGATATTTGGGGCGATACAGTGAACACCGCTTCACGCATGGAACAAAACAGCGAGCCGAATAAAATAAATATTTCTCAAAGCACTTACGATCTTATTAAAGATAAATTCAATTGTACATTTCGTGGTAAACGCGCTGCAAAAAATAAAGGAATGATTGAAATGTATTTTGTAGAAAGTGAATGGTAAAATATTTAAAAATAAATTTCATTTTTTTTATGGATGATATGAGCCCCTTTTGCTACCAAACAAATGAGATTTAATCTTCACAATTAAAACTGCAAATTGAAACCAACTAAAACTCACAATAAAAATTTAATCTCAATCCTTGCTGCATAAGTAAAAGAAAAAAAATCAAAGAGATATTTTTTGGAATTTGTAATGATATTTCTTGCGGTCTGAATGCTATAATACTTTTATCAAAATTATTCCGGTTGAAAAATGTAGGAAAGCATCTCTATGAGATCATCGCATTCTGCTTTCGGAATGGTTCCTATCTTTTTTTTCAATCTTACTTTATCAAAGCACTTTAATTGATCTACTGCTATCTGGCCGCCTTTTTGGCCAAACCCAGTGTCTATTCTTGAAGGATAATGCCTGATGGTGCTTGTGAGCGGGGCAACCATTACAGTAGCATATAAATCATTAATTATATTATTTGAAACTATTACAGCCGGCCGCGATTTCTTTATCTCCGATCCAACGGCAGGGTCAAATTCCACAACCCATACATCAAATTGTTTAATTGTTTTTACCATGTCCATTCCTTTTCTTCACGTTCACTTAACCGGTTTCCCCACACACTTTTTTCAGGCTTTTCGCCTTTTTTAATAGCCGCCTTTATCTGCTTTCTCCAGGTGCTCAGATCTCTGTTCAGCGGCTTTCTTTCTGCTATAGAAGATATTATAATGGCATTATCCTTTGCTTCGATAATAATATCAGTCGCAGTGCTGATGCCAGCCTGACTAAGAAGTTTTTTATTAAGAATTACTCCAAACGAATTACCTATCTTTTTTAAATTAGTTTGCATCGTAAATGTTTTAACAAAAATAAAAAATGTAATAACAATATCCAAAATGTTTTTACTCTTTGAGTTTTTTTTCTTTTACGTGCGGATGATGATTACCTCTTATTTCTGTTTTTAAAAATTCCTTTTAAACAAATAAATTTAAAAAAGAATCCTCGATTAATTCAAATGACAGAATGTAAATTCATATCTTGTTATTCTATTTTTTAAACATAATTCAGAAACTAACAAGCTTAAACAAATGGAAGTACATCATCACCCGCACGTAACAAAGAAAAATTTCAAAGAATATTTTTTAGAATTTGTAATGATATTTCTTGCTGTAACACTTGGGTTTTTTGCAGAGAGTATAAGAGAACATCTGGGTGATAAATCAAAAGAGCGCGAATATCTTTCTTCAATGGTTTCTGAGCTGCAATATGATACGGCACAGTATAGCCACTTAGTGCAAAAACTTATTTACCTGCGCCCTATTCTTGATTCTCTTTATATAAATGCAAAAGATGCAAAACGATTTAATTATGTATTGCAGGGTAAATGGAATACACCGGTAAATGTAGCGACAACAACTTATGAACCATCGCTAACCACCATTGAACAATTAAAAAGTTCGGGCAATTTAAGATTGATAGATGATAAGAATATTGCCGGGAAAATAGCAGGTTATGCAGCGTATGTGCAAAATTATATTCTAAAATTAAGAACCACAGATATGAACGATGCATCAAATAATATTTATGCGCAGGAAGATGCTATAAGCGACGAAAAAGATTTCAATAAAAAAATTGATGATAATATTCAGAATAACATTCCACTTGAAAATAGCGATTTGTATGATATGCCATTGCTTGTAAAAGACACTGTTACTTTAAACAAACTTGCCAACAGTTTCATAAATCTGAAAGCGAGAAACTATGGGTATTCCGGTGTGCTGAACCATGCCGATACATTGGCTACAGAACTAATTCAGTCAATCAACAATAAATATCACTTTAAGTAAACCTAACAGGTTTTTGAAACCTGTTGGTTTGATAAAACTAAAACTAACATGGAAGTACATCATCACCCGCATGTAGAAAAGAAAAATTTTAAAGAATATTTTTTAGAATTTATAATTATACCTTTTCTATAAAAATATCAAATCAAAAAACAATTTTTAAAAAAACAAATAAAATGAAAAAACAAATTTACATTATCACAATTTCTGTAATGCTGATTTCATGCAGCACTTCTGTTCAAAAAAATGAAACCGTCAAAGCAACAATTCCTATTCAGGGCACCTGGAAATTGCTTTCCGGAACCCTCATAGAAAAAGGCGACACAACGGTTACAGATTATACAAAGGGAAAAGAATTTATTAAAATAATTAATGATACCCATTTTGCTTTTTTAAGTCATGAGCTTGATAAAAGAAAAGATTCAGCATTTTTTTCATCAGGTGGCGGCCCTTATTCTTTGAAAGACAGCCTATACACCGAGCACCTGAAATATTGCAGCGACAGGCAATGGGAGGGAAATGATTTTAATTTTACTATTACAATTCATAATGATACTTTATTACAAAAAGGCGTTGAAAAAATTGACAGTCTTGGGGTAAACAGGATCAATATTGAAAAATATGTGCGCATTAAAGATTAATGAAAGATTTTTTTCAGATAAAATTTTTTTTGAATCATTCAAATTACAAAGTGTGAAGTATTATAATTTTATTTTTCTATTTTTTATTTTTTTTATAAATAATAATGTTGTTGCGCAAAATAAATCAATTGATGTGAAGCATTACAACTTTGCCATTTCTCTTAATGACAGCAATAACATAATTCATGGCAACGCAGCAATTGTTTTTGTTGCAAAACAGCCGGCCGGCAAAGTTTATTTCGATCTGAATAATTTTAATGATTCTACCGGCAAGGGAATGAAAGTGATTAGAGTTTCAGAAAATAATTCAGAATTAAAATTTAATCAGGATGCCAATCGTGTAAATATTTTTTTCGGGTACGCGTTACCGTTAGATTCAGAAAAAAAAGTGCAAATAACTTATGAAGGCATTCCTGCCGATGGGCTTATTATTGATACGAATAAATTTGCACACCGCACTTTCTTTGCCGATAACTGGCCAAACAGGGCCCACGACTGGATTCCCTGCAACGATCATCCTGCTGATAAAGCGTCTGTTGAATTTCTGGTAACGGCTCCCGATCATTACCAGATTGTTGCCAATGGTGTTCTTGTTGAAGAGTCTGATCTTCCACATCATTTAAAACTTACGCATTGGAAAGAAGATATGGCGTTGCCAACAAAAGTAATGGTGATTGGAGTTGCAGATTTTGCAGTACAACTTGATACGGTAATCAATTACATTCCCGTAACGAGTTGGGTATTTCCTGAAAACCGCGATAGTGGCTTTGCGCAATACGCTGTTTCAAAAAATATTCTTCCTTTCTATATAAATTATATCGGTCCTTATCCTTATAAAAAATTAGCTAACGTGCAATCGAAAACAATTTTTGGAGGAATGGAAAATGCCAGCAATATTTTTTATTATCAAAATTCAGTAGCAATCAATTCTTTTCAGCACAAACACAACAGGCCGCTGGAAGATCTTTTTGCGCATGAAACAGCGCATCAATGGTTTGGCGATGAAGCTTCAGAAGCAGACTGGCAGCATGTTTGGCTTAGCGAAGGGTTTGCTACTTACATGACGCATTTGTATATGGAGTTTCGTTATGGAGCAGACAGTTTGAAAAAAAGAATGAAGCACGACAGGGATCTTATCATAGCATTTTATAAAAAAAGACAAACGCCGGTTGTTGATACATCTTCTAAAAACAATTTGATGAAATTATTAAATATAAATTCTTATGAAAAAGGAAGCTGGGCGTTGCACATGCTTCGCAGAAAGCTGGGCAATGAAGTGTTTCAAAAAGGAATACGAACGTATTATGCAACTTATAAAGGAAGTAATGCTACCACTGATGATTTTATGCACGTAATGGAAAAAGTTAGTAAACAAAACCTGCAGTTATTTTTCAGGCAATGGCTTTACACTGCAGGCCAGCCGGAACTTACAGGGAAATGGAAATATGATGTTAATAAAAAAATATTAAATATTAGTATGCAGCAAACACAGAATTATTTATTTCGGTTTCCATTGCAGATTGCCATACAAGGCGGATCGCAAACCCTTTTTAAAACGATTGATTTTAACAGCCGAAACGTCAATATTAATGTTTCTCTTACGTTTAAGCCCCAATCTGTCCTTTTGGATCCGGATGTAAATTTATTGTTTGAAGGAAATATTGATGAGGAAAAATAGGTAGCTTATAATTTTACATTTTCGTATAGCCGTTACCGTTATATTTGAAATTTTTTAAAAAAAACAAAAAATAAAAAGCTGCCTGAAGCAGCTTGGTTGAGGTTTAAAAAGTTCAGAGGTAAGCAAGGTGGAAACCTTATTTTGGTTGCCAATCATAAACTATAACGGTTTTTAATAAAGTTTATTATGTTATACTTAACTACCCTTCTAAAATTTCTTCCGCATTTTTTGTAGTTTGCCCGGCTACCTCTTCAATTGAAATATTTTTTACTGAAGCAATTTTTTGAGCAATATATTTTAAATAGCTGCTTTCATTCCTTTTACCTCTGAAGGGAACCGGAGTTAAATAAGGCGCATCCGTTTCTAAAACAATATGTCTTAAATCAATATCTTTTATAACTGCTGCAAGCCCTGAATTTTTATACGTGATGACTCCGCCGATGCCCAAAAAAAATCCCAAATCAATAATATCTTTTGCATTTTGCAGCGTTCCGCTGAAACAGTGAAATATGCCTTTTAAATTTTTTTTTGAATAATTTTTAATTACATCAATTGTTTGCTGCATGGCATTTCTTGTATGAAGCACTAAAGGAAGATTATATTGCAATGCCCATCCGGCTTGGGTTTTAAGGCTTTCATATTGTTCTTTAGCAAATGATGTATCCCAATAAAAATCCAAACCCGTTTCTCCAATAGCAGCAAATTTTCTTTCGGTTAATTGCTCTTCAACCTTTCTTAATTCATCTTTATAATTTTCTTTTACTGAACAGGGATGCAAGCCGGCCATTGCAAAACAGTTGTCGGGAAATTTTTTTTCAAGAGAAGTAATTGCATCCATTTCAGCGCTATCAATTGCCGGAAGATAAAATTTTGTAACGCCTTCTTTTTTTGCCCGATTTATTACATCATTAATATCATCAGTAAATTCTTTTAAATATAAATGGGTATGTGTATCTACCAGGCTCATTTCGCAAAGAAAATGAAATTTTTATCGCTTTTATAAACTCTTTCCACGGGTTACAGATTAATAAAGCTGCACTTTCTTTAAATGGAGGAACATTAATTATTTCACCCCACAGATAAAAATTGTTGTTGATTTGTTAAAAATATTTAATTAACTTCACGACAGTTTTCATAGGGTACGGATTAAAAACGGGCCTGGGTATCTACCCCGGCCCAATTTTTTTTGTATTCATAGAGGAATAGTATGAAACCGGAAATTTTTTTTTGAAAAGAAATCCAATAGTCGAGGTAAGGCGTATTGCACACGTGGAAAGGCTTTCACGCTGTCGTGAAAAACAACAATGGATCCGGGCAGGGCATTATTAATTACATTTAGATAACAATTTTCAGGAGAAATCTTTACATCAAAATCTGCGCTTAATACATCCCACATAATTGTTTTTAATTTAAAATTTTCTCCCTGCAAAGCTTTCAATTGAAATTTTGTAATTCGCCCATAAGGGGGCCGGAATAAATTACTATCAATAATTTTTGATGCTCTTGTTATGTCATCAAGATAATTTTTATCATTTGTTTTCCATCCGTTCAAATGATGAAATGTATGATTGCCGGGTTTATGTCCTTCCAAAATAATTTGTTTGTAAACTTCGAAATTGTCTTTTACATTTTTACCAATGCAAAAAAAAGTTGCCTTCGCATTATATTTTTTCAATTCTTCCAATACAAATGACGTTACCTGTGGTGTAGGCCCATCATCAAATGTGAGGTACAATATCTTGTCTGCCGGCGGGGAGTTATTTTCATTTGTAGTTACATTCCATACACATTCCGGATATATTTTTTTAATAAGCCCGGGCGTTTTTACAAAATAAAACATGAAAGAAAAATAATTCTTTTTAATGAAAAATGCCTGCTAAAATTTTTTTATACCCAGGTATTTTAATCTTAAACCCTTTATATTGTGGTTACCGTTCATTTAATTATGCGAAAAAAAATACTTTTAAATATTTTTAGATTCTTATTGATTAAATTGCAAGTAAAATAAAGCATCATGAGTGTAAGCAATAAACATCTCGCCACAATATTGTTAGGCGCTGCAGCCGCCTTTGGCGCTTATAAATATTCTAAAATGAGCGATGAAGAAAAACAAAAAATGGCCGATTCTATAAAAGATAAATTTCATCAGTTGAAAGACGATGCAGAGAGCGCCACAGATACGGCTAAAAATTATTTTAATGAATTAAAGAATAAAGCAACAGAAATGTTTAAAGAACATTTTCCAAATGCAGGCCAACATTTCGATGATTTTTTTAATAAAGATACAACAGGTACATCTACGGGCAATTCTTAAATTTATTTTCGTGTAGCCGTTACCGTTAGTATTATTTTTTTATGATTTTTTAGCTGCTGATGTATTTTACAAAGCTTCTTTTAGCAATTGGCAATAATGTTTCTTCCATAGGATAGGCGAGGGGTGTTTCGATATTATATACCGCCGGATTGGGCAACTGTGGCCGGTTTTTAATTAATTCTGCTTTTATATTTTCGGCAGAGTTGCTTACCGAACGAATCCATCGGTTTACAAAATCAGTTCGTATGCCGCGGTATTTTTCATCATGTTTTTCGTAAATCGTTAAATGATATTGATAGGCAACTGTTGTATTAAACCGTCCGTCACAAATTAATAAATAACCTTCGCTGGTATCGAGCGGAATAAGGCCAACCGGTTCTATATTTAATTTCGCTTCCACAAATTCATAAATCTCTGTTCCGTTTTGAATAGTATTTTTTATTTTTTCTGCAGAGTAATGAACAATATCTTCAAGCTCTTTCATCAGTTCATTATCTTCTATAATCTTTTCATACTGCATTTGCAGCTTTTTTAAATTCACTTCGGTAAGTTGTTTTGGGAAATGTTCCTGCAAAAATCTGCGGTTTTCTCTGAATGCTACAATATTGTTATAATGAAAAATAATATCGGCAAGCTGCGGGTACAGCTTGTTTTGATTGAAATATAAATTTACCTGTTGCAGATACGCAAGTAAAATATATTTTTTCAGTTCAAAATCAATATAGCCTTCGGCAAACCATGTCTCTGATAGCGATTTCATATGTATGATTTTTCAAATGAATTTACATATTTTGACACTTTTTTCTTAAAACGATAAATGCGATAAAATGTTTTAACGCCGATTTGATAATTTATAGCAGTAAGAATAAAAAGTTTTTATTATAAATTTCCTGAACCGGGTTTATTTTTTTAAACCATTATTAAAAAGGTTTGTCTCATAGTAAATGAAGACCCGAGAAATAATTTTTAACAAAATATATGGCACGAAATTAGTTAGGGAATAATCATATAAATAGCTAAGCGTTTTATGAGAAACCCTCCTATAAAAATGCATCAGAAGATGATTGTTTATTAAACAATTTTCAAAATTTATATTTTGAAATACTATTATATAATTTTCGGCGTTAGTCTTTAAAAAATAACTAAATGAAAAATTTCCTTCTCTTTCTAATTATTATTTTTTCCTCCGTAATTTTTTTATCCTGTCAAAAGGAATTTTCAAATCCTGATCCTGAGCCCTCGGTTGTTTATGATTCAGATGCATTGCGATTTATAAATAGCGCCGGAATTGTAGATACTACGCAAAAAATTGCTATAAATAATTTTGTAATTCAATTAAAAGATTCTTTATTGTGGCAGAAATTTATAGCTATTTATCCAATGGTGGGCGGCACAGAAGCCACTAATAAATTCAATTTAAAAGATCCACGAAATTTAGATGAAGCTTACCGGTTAACATTTTTTGGAACCCCGGTTTATAGCGCCAGTGGAATGTTGTTTCCAACATTATCAGATTATGCAGATACACACCTGGCAGATAGTTCCCTGGATAATTTGAATGCATCAATGTCTTATTATTCTGCAACGCAAAATAGCATTTCAGGTTATGATATGGGATGTACTGATGGAGCAGTTCCGTATAATGAATTATCTATTTACGCTGATGCTCCTGATAAATCAGAATGGTTTGGTTTCAGCCAGCAAATACTTTCACCAAATACCACCGGGTTATTTATGCTTTCGTCATCGGCAACCAATGTTACCAGGTATAGAAATGGAACGGTTGTCAGCACCTATGGTTTGGCTCCTAAATACGGATTTACAAATCTTACTTTTTTGATAGGTAAATCAAGGGTAACCATGCACCCCGGTCAAAAAGAATGTCAACTGGCAACCATCGGGCAAGGTTTGTCGGATGCAGAAGCATTTACATTTTATAACATTGTTCAAAATTTTGAAAACAAACTTGGCAGGTAAATTTTTGATGTAAACATTCCCCTGTTAATCCGTACTCTTAATTTATTTTATGCAATTTTTTGGGGCATGATAAAAAATTTCTCTAAAAAAAATTACACCTCTTTATGCAAATTGAGTTTATGTAATTCGAGAATGGTTGTTTGGCCATCATCACTTTCGCGGAACATGGGAATAAATTTCCGGTTAAAAAGAATTTCATTAAAAGTATAAGACGTTCGTTGTTGTACAAAATTTGAAAACACATCATCAAATCCGCGCAACATAACATATAATTCTACATCGGCAGTTTTCATATCTTCTTCAGTAAATCCATTGAAGGGACTGTTTTCATCAATGGGGTGCACCACCGTCCAGCTCATGGGCATGCTTTCAACCTTAGACCTTTCAAGTGTAAGGCTGAAATATTTATAAACCGGCGTTTCTTTTTCTAATAAAAGCAAACCGGTGGTTACCCGTATTTCCAAATCGGAAAGCGCATGCTTATCTTTAAAGGCTGCGAAGCGAAACATAAGCCCTTTGCCATCTTTGTAAGGACTTATTAAAGCATGATCACTAAAAACCAAATAGCTTCGCGGCTTTGAAAAACGGCCGTAAATAAGGCCGGTTACAATAGCAAGACTTAGAAATCCCGTTAAAGATTCAATTGCAGAAACAATATTGGCGGCGTCTCCCGCAGGATTTACATGCCCGTAACCTACGGTAGTAAAAGTTTGGGTGCTGAAATAAAAAATTTCCCTCGCAATTTTCCAATAGCTGCCGGTGATCAATCCTTCCAATTGCTGAGGGCCAATGAGCAAATAAAAAAAAGTAAAAACAATATTGATGGCTATATAAAAAATAAAAATAACGGTAATGAATTTCCACACAGGAAGATTGAGCATATCCTGAAAAAGGCTAAAACGTTTTATAAACGGCATTCCTTCTTTTACCAAATTATAGCTTCCGTCTTTATTAATAAAACGACCGCCTGTAGTATTGGTATTGGTTGCAAAACCCGTATCGTTATTTTGTTTTAAGAAAGGATTAATTTTTTTATGAATCGCCATTGTTGAAAATAAAAAATATGCAGTTTGAAAAATTATTACCTTATTTTATTTAAAAAATTTTATTTAAAAAATTCTTTTTTAAAAATCAAGAATATTATACGAGCAATAAATTTTTTATAATTTTCTTTAAAAGTATTTTAATTTTTCAGACTCGCATACACCATTGCTTCAAATTTATTTACGATGTCGCCATGGCTATTGGGTGTTTGTTGTGTCATAAAAAGACATACCAAATGATCTTTGGGATCAGCCCAGTAAGTAGTTCCAAAAAAACCACCCCATGCAAAAGAACCTTTATTTCTCGGGCCTTTTGCAGCGCCTCTTTCGCTTACAATTTCAAAACCAAGCCCAAAATTATTTATGCCATTAAATGTATAATCCAATTGATTGCTCAATATCATGGCAATCGTTCTGTGCGATAATATTTCATGCCCGTTATAAGAACCGCCATTTAAAAGCATTTGCAAAAAACATGCATAATCATAAGCCGTGGAAGTAAGATCGGCGCCGCCGGAAAAATATTGTTTATTAATGAGTGGATAGGAAGGATCCACATTTAAATAATTTTTTTCCCATTGAATAATATGATGCAACGAATCTTCGCGATAAACAGTGCTCAGGCGGTTGGCTTTTGCCGCCGGCACATTAAAATAAGTATCTTTCATACCAATAGGTTCAAAGATATTTTTTCTAAAAAAATTATCAAGCGTTGTGCCGCTTACTATTTGTATAATGCAGCCCAGCAGGTCATAATTTAATCCATACGTCCAACGGGCTCCCGGCTGGTGTGCCAAAGGTAATTTTGCAAGCGCTTTCATTTCGCCAAGCAATGTTTCATCTTCTTTTTCTGTATTAAAACCAGGTGGTATTCCGGCTTTTGCATAAATAGCGCTCATTTCTTTACTGCCTATAACAGGGTAATCTATTCCTGAAGTGTGTGTAAGCAAATCGCGTATCGTAATATTTCTTTTCGCAGGAACGGTTGTATAAGTGGTATCTTCAGCATTAAATTTATCTAATACAGCAACGTTTTTAAATTCAGGAATAAAATCCGCAACAGGCTCGTCAAGCTGCAGTTTTCCTTGTTCATACAAAATCATAATGCCAACGCACGTAATGCCTTTTGTTTGCGAGGCTATGCGAAATAATTCATCCTTGGGCATTATTCTTTTTGCCGACGCATCAGCATAGCCGTAACCTTTGTACTGTACCAGTTCATTATCTTTTACAATTATTGTTACAGCTCCCTTTAGCCATCCTTTATTTATATAATCATTTACCAATCCGTCAATCTTTGCTAATCTTTCATAATTAACAGAATTATTTTTTTTATTTAATTGAATTACCTGCGCATGCAAAAAAAACGGAAACATGCATTGCGCAAACAGAACCATGATCAACTGGCTTGCAAATTTTTTCATAAAGAATATTTATTGAGTTTGCTAAAAATAAATGAAAAAAATTATACTGCTGCACGTTGTTCTTTTTTGCATATTCTTTTTTATATAGAGATATAAATTAAATTTGAAAAACTAAAAATGTATTAAATGGACTTGCAATCATTTAAAGAAAGCTTATCACAAAACCAGCCTCCGCAAAATGTATCGGTGTATTTAAAAGCGCTATGGTACGATGCAAAGGGCGATTGGCATAAAGCACACGAACTGATACAAGATGTAACAGATACAACCGCTTCGTGGATACATGCGTATCTTCATCGTAAAGAGGGCGATTTGGCAAATGCCGGCTATTGGTATAGCAAGGCTGCTAAAAAAACGCCTTCCATTTCTTTGCAAGAAGAATGGGAACAAATGGTAATTGCATTATAATTTTTCAAAATAAATTTTTAATAGAGTAATAAATTTTTATCAATGACTAAAAGTGTGGAACTTGAATTATTTACTCTTTTTAAAATGACGCCCGACCTGGTATGCATTGCAGGTAAAGATGGTTATTTTAGAAAAGTAAACCCTGCCGTTATTAATAAATTGGAATATACCGAAAAAGAATTATTTGCCAGCCCCATAGCTTCATTTATATATCCCGAAGATAAAGCCATCACGCAAAAAACAAGGCAGGAATTGCTTAATGGAAAAACATTGCTGAATTTTAGAAACCGGTATGTATCAAAAAGCGGAAAATTGGTTTGGCTTGAGTGGACTTCCATTTATTTTCCCGATCACGAAGTAGTATTTGCCATTGCAAAAGACGTTACACAAAGAAAAGAAATTGAAAAGCAAGTAGAGGAAAAATATAAAAAATACAAGGGAGTTGCTACTTATTTTAAAAATAAAATTGAAGACGACAAAAAGCATATTGCTTATGGATTGCATGAAGAACTGGCGCAGTTGGTGGCTGCAATGAAATTATATATTGAGTGGATTGCCAACAATGAAACGCAGATGTCATCCACCTCAAAAGATATGATTGAAAGAGCGCTTGCCGTTTCCAAACTGCTTATTACATCTATACAAAAAATTTCTTTTTCAGTAAGCCCGAATATGCTGGACGAATTTGGATTTACGGCTACAATGGAATGGCTTTGTAAAGAGTTTTCTGTATTAAATGAAATCCCGTGCAGCTTTCACGGCAATTATAAAGAAGAAAATTTATCGCATGAGATGAAGATAGATTTCTTTAGAATTTGCCAGGAAACCCTTAGCAATGTAATAACCCTTTCCAGATCAACCGATATAAAAATAAAAATTGATGAGTTGAATGAGTCCATGCAAATTTGTATTACCGATGAGGGCGGATTTGAGATGAATACAAAAAATGAATCTGCCGGCTTAATTAATATGCGGGAATATGTAAATTCAATAAACGGACAACTGACGCTGCAAAATGCGCCTGGCAAAGGCTCAGCAATATGTATTACCATTGAAAAAGAATAATGCCAAAACTATAATCCTTATGAAATGTGATAATAAGTTTCCAACTATTTACCTAAAAAAAAATTCATTTAAATTATTAGCATCTTTATTAATTTTTTTTTCTTGTTCCCAAAAAAAACAATTCAATTTAAATGTAAATGATTTTTATAAGCCAAAAGAAAACCCGATATTAAAAGCCGATTCATCATTTACATTTATTGATCCCATATCCAAACAATTAATAAAATGGCAAAAGGCAGATGTATTTAACCCTACTGCCATTATAAAAAATGATAAAATTTATTTGCTATATCGTTGCGAAGATAATCCCGCAGCAGCCATCGGCGGCAGAACTTCACGATTAGGATTGGCTGAAAGTGATGATGGCATTCATTTTAAAAAATTTCCTACGCCGGTTTTATATCCCGACAGCAGTATGTTTATGCAATATGATTATCCCGGTGGATGCGAAGATCCGCGCCTGGTGCAGACGGAAGATGGATTATATGTTGTAGCCTACACATCGTGGAATAATAAAACGGCAAGATTATCTATTGCATTTTCAAAAGATCTTTTTCACTGGCAGAAAAAAGGGCCAGCATTTGAAAAAAAATATGAAAAACTTTTTTTAGATGGCTGGAGCAAATCTGGTTCTATTATTACAAAAATGAAAAATGGAAAGCAGGTGGCGGCAAAAATAAATGGCAAATACTGGATGTATTGGGGCGAGCATTTAATTAACCTTGCATGGAGCAATAATTTATATAATTGGAATCCGTTGCTGAATGAAAAAGGAGGTTTAAAATCGCTTGCATCGCCACGGCCAAAAAAATTTGACAGCGATCTTACCGAATGCGGGCCGCCAGCAATTATTACTGATAAAGGAATTGTATTATTATATAATGGAAAAAATGCAGTGAATGAAAATGCAACCACTTCATTGCCCGAAGGAACCTATTCAACCGGTGAAATTATATTCGATAAAAATAATCCCGAAAAAGTAATTTATCGCAGCGATACCAGTTTCTTAAAACCTTCACTGCCGCATGAGATCACAGGTCAATACAAGGCCGGCACTACATTTGCCGAAGGGCTGGTTTTTTTTAAAAGCAAATGGTTTTTGTATTATGGAACAGCAGATTCATTTGTAGGAGTGGCCGTTTCAAAATAATTCAGCAATAAATAATTATTGATTTTTTACTAAAATAAATGAGCCGGCAATTATAAAAATAAATGCACAGCAACAAAGAAAATATAAAAAGGATGGGTTATAAGATTGATTATTGATTGTAAAAAACAAAAATAAAAAGCCCGCTGCTACTCCGCCAATAATTAAAAAAAATCCTAAAAGATGTTTGATGCCCATATTTTTTAATTTTAAAGAAGAAGCGATGTTATTAAAAAAAAATATGAAACAAAATTTATACCACTATGTTTATTCCAAACAAAAATTTGTATTATTTTATATAAAAAATAAAAAAACAACAATGAAAAAAATATTTTTATACCTAACCGTAATTTTTACAGCATCGTGCAGTAATACCGGCCACAGCACAAAAGGAGTGGAGCTTGCCATGAAACAATATGATCATTTAATAAAAAAAATGGATGCCGATTCTATTTCGTTGTTATATACGCCAGATGGTGATTTGGGCAATATGGCTCATGGAAGAGATTCTATCAGAAACTTTTTATCATCATTTAAAAACGTGAGTGTGGTATCCCAATCTTCCACAACAAATTTTTTAAAAATAAATGGCGACACGGCGTTTCAAAAAGGATTGTATTACCAAACAGCTTTTATTCCCGGGAAAGATACTATTAAATTAAAAGGAGAATATACGGCAACGTGGCGCTGGATGCGGCCTGGTGGCTGGCACATTCAACGCATGACTACAAAGCCATTACAATAAAAAATATTTCTCAACCTGCATTCGCTTGCGAAATAAAATAAATATTTATAGCTATATATAATAAAAGAAAAATCTGCGCCGCAATCATATCAAATTTACTTGCCTGTTTTTCTTTATTGTTTTTTACAAGTTGTAAAGAATAAGCGGTGGCGCTGATGATTAATAAAATAAAAAATAAAGTAATACCGTGAAGCGTATCCACAAGCGTAAAAGAAGTGGATTCCGGCAAGGAAGAATCAATAATGTATTTATTGCCGATCACTGCAAATAAAGCGCCTACGCTTAATCCGAAACGCGAATCAATACCATCCGGATGAATATAAAAACATACATACGCAATTAAAAAAGCAATATACATTCCTATAAACATTTTCCAGAATAAACCTGATGCATGACGGCTTACACTCACCCTCACTCTGAATGAACTGTATTCAGAATGAGGCCTGGCAGCAGTTTCATCGCCAAAGGCTGTTTCATAAGCTTTATTTCTTACAGAGATGTCGCAGCTATCAATATTCCATCCGCTCATTGTAAAACGCGGATCATAATTTTTACCAAGTGTATCTACGCTAAAAATTAAATCATGTGAATCGTACTGCGAATTTTCAATAGACAATCTCAATTTTTGTTGGTCGAAAGGAAAATTTCCAATCTTCCACGAATCTTTCATTACACATTGCAATTTCATGAGGATGTAAATTTTTCCTTCGGAGCTATCAACAGTAGCAAATGATCTTGTAATAGTTTTTGCCAGGGGCACTTCAAGATTTTGCAAAAAATCAAAGTCTTTATTTTTATATTTTAACCAAAGCCAGAAAGTAATGGTATATTCTTTTTGTTTAAAGTCAATATCATGAATGCTGGTAATGTAAATGCCCGTTTTTACTGTATCCGGCTTCACTTTCTGCGCATGGCAATGCGTAGAGATAAAAAGAAAATTAAAAAAAATAAAAGCAGCAACGCCGGTGATTTTTTTCATTCTTTGAAAAAATTAAGTTGGTAAAATTGCCAGATTTTATTCATCCAAAAAAATCGGTATTCGCAAGATATTGATAAAATTTTTGAAGCGTTTAGTTTTAAAAAAAACAAACGAACCTTTTGATTTATAATTTTAATTTTTTTATAAAATAATGTTGAATTTTCTCACAAACTTTTCCTTATATCTTTGCCTCTTAAAAAAAACTGCATAATTAAGCAATCAAAAAAATATAGATGTCAACAAACTTTCAATCTAACTATTTACCTTATTCGCAAACAAGAAAGTTTACAAAAATCATTTTGGATTATATTGCCGGCTCCCGTGATCTGAAAGATTTTTATGAGCACGAAGTAGGTATTGAAGGAATCAAAACATCTGTCGAAGCAAGAAAAAAATTTAATACCAATCGCAAATTATTAACGCAGCAATTACTTCTTCAATACAAAAATATGGATGATAGTGATCTGGTAAAAGCTAACATTCATGCACTTTCCGGCGAAAATGCATTTACCATTTGTACAGCGCATCAGCCTAATATTTTTACCGGTCATTTATATTTTATTTATAAAATTATTCACGCGATAAAACTCGCGGATAATTTAAAAAGGCAATTTTCGGAATACAATTTTGTTCCGGTTTTTTTTATGGGAAGTGAAGACGCAGATCTGGAAGAATTGAATCATGTAATTATTGATGGCAAAAAATATGAATGGCATCCAAAGCAAACGGGCGCTGTTGGAAGAATGAAAGTGGATGATAATTTATTACAATTGATTGCTGAAATGGAAGGCAGATTATCGGTTGAAAAATATGGAAAAGAAATTATTGATGTTTTGAAAAAAAGTTTTCAAAAAAATTATTCAATTGAACAATCCACTTTTCTATTTGTGCATCATCTTTTTAAAAAGTATGGATTAATAATTTTTTTACCGGACAATCCTGAGTTTAAAAAAGAAATGTTATCTGTTTTTGAAGAAGATATTTTTGAAAATACGCCATCAAAAATTGTACATACAGCTTTAGAAAAATTATCGCTACAATACAACGTACAGGCGCATCCCAGAGAAATTAATTTATTTTATCTGAAAGATAATATTCGCAACAGAATTATGCATATAAATGACAGATTTGTTGTTCAGGACACTAAAATTATTTTTACAAAAGATGAATTAAAAGATGAATTAAAAAATTATCCGGAACGTTTTAGTCCGAACGTAATTTTAAGAGGACTTATGCAGGAAATGATTTTGCCCAACATTGTATTCATTGGTGGCGGCGGCGAAATTGCTTACTGGCTTGAGCTGAAAGGATTGTTTCATTATTATAAAGTTCCATTTCCATTATTGATTATAAGAAATTCTTTTTTAATTATTGAAAAAAAATATCAGCAGCTCATTGAAAAACTGCATTTAATTGGGGCTGATTTATTTAAAGGTGAAGAAACTTTAATAAATGAAATTGTTGCAAGGCACACGCATCACCGATTGCAATTGGATGAAGAAAAATTTCAAATTCAACAGGCATATTTTTCCATAAAAAAATTAGTAAAAGAAATTGATGCAACGCTGGAACAGCATGCTGAAGCGTTGGAAACGCAAACGATAAAAAAATTATCGGAAACAGAAAAGAAGATGCTTCGTGCTGAAAAAAGAAAATTTTTGGATATTAAAAACCAACTTTCAAAAGTTCTCTCTGTATTGTTTCCCGAAAATAATTTGCAGGAACGTACAGAAAATTTTATGCTATTCTATTCTAAATGGGGAAATGACTTTTTTGAAATGCTGTATAAAAATTCATTGATGCTAGAGCAGGAGTTTTGTGTGATTGAAGAGGCCTCCCCTAACCCCTCCGAAGGATGGGAATAAAACTAAGTTTGCTATTGAAGATTTTTTTTTTCCTCCTTTGGAGGCAGGGAGGCTGCCTTTTTCTCCACTTCCTCCTTCATTTCATTTTTAAAATCAATTAATTTTTTAGTAAGAGAAGCATTTGCAGTTGCTAAAATTTCAACGGCCAGTATGCCGGCATTTTTTGCTGCATTTAATGCAACCGTTGCCACTGGAATGCCGTTGGGCATTTGCAAAATGGAAAGTACAGAATCCCATCCGTCAATTGAGTTAGAAGATTTTATTGGAACGCCAATTACAGGCAATGTGGTGAGTGAAGCCACCATGCCCGGTAAATGTGCGGCGCCTCCGGCGCCGGCAATAATTATTTTCAATCCCTTCTCACTTGCCGATGTAGCATAATCAACCATTCGCGCAGGTGTGCGATGTGCAGAAACAATGGTAAGCTCGTAAGGCACATTAAACTTTTTTAAAATTTCTGCGGCAGCTTCCATTACTTTCATGTCGCTGTCGCTGCCCATAATAATTCCTACAAGAGGTTTCATTTATTTTTATTTAAAACAAAGAAACACAATTTTTATTAATCCATATTGGAGCTAAGACCTAACAGGTTTTCAAAACCGTGAGGTCTATCAAATACTAAAATACTTTTCAAAGAAATAAAAATGCTTTTCACAAAAAAAATGAAAGCTGATAATCAAAATAAAATTTATTAATGGCCACAGTATTATTATTTTTTTGTCGTCCAAAATAAATATTTCTGTAAAGAGATAGGATATTTTATTTGCGGTTTATTTCCCTTAATGAATAATTCTATATTTGATTTTATTTTTTAAAAAGTCAGCATGTTTTTGAATAGTATCCGTTTCATTTCATTTTTATTTATTATTTTTTTTATTTTTTCAATCGCTTCATGCAAAAGCAAATCAACCGTACGGCCTGCAAAAAACAATGATCCTGTAATTGTGGATGTAATGATTGCTTCATTACAAAAAGTTAATAATACTGTAGAAGCCAGTGGCACCGTAATTGCAAATGAAGATGTGGAAGTGCATCCTGAAGTGAGCGGCAGATTAACTTATTTAAATATTCCCGAAGGAAAATATATTTCAAAAGGAACTGTGCTTGCAAAAATTAATAGCGCTGATCTGCAGGCACAATATCAAAAAAGTAAAGTTCAGTTGCAGCTTGCCAATATTACTGTTGAAAGATTGGGCAAATTATTAGCAGTAGGCGGCATCAATCAAAGTGATTATGACGCAGCAGTAAATACTGCTAATGGATTAAAAGCTGACATGGCTTACACGCAAACACTTATTGACAAAACCGTTATTCATGCGCCTTTCAGCGGTACAATGGGTTTAAGGCAGGTAAGCCCTGGTGCTTACGTAACTCCCACAACGGTATTGGCAACGCTTCAGCAATTAGGCAAACTTAAGGTTGATTTTACCATTCCTGAAGAATATGGCAACCTGGTAAAAGTGGGTGGAGTAGTAGATGTACAAGTGGATGCGTCAAAAGAAATTACACAAAAAGCAACCATCATTGCAGTAGAACCTCAGGCAAATACTGAGACACGTAATTTGGAAGTAAGAGCAGTTTTAGAAGGAGTGAAAGCCAATCCCGGCGCATTTGTAAAAGTGTTGGTGGGCGCTAATGATCCCGGAAAAATGGTGGTTATGGTTCCTACCAATACTATTATTCCAAATGATTTAAATAATCAATTGGTATTAATAAAAAATGGTAAAGCAAAATTTGTAAATGTGAGCACAGGAGTACGGCTTGCCAATAATGTAGAGATTACAAAAGGCGTAAATGCAGGAGACACGGTAGTTGTAACAGGAGTATTATTTGTAAGGCCCAAAGCCGACGTAAATATAAGAAGTATAAAAACATTAGCGCAAGCTGATAGTTTGCAATAAATTTTTTAATAAAATATTTATAAAAAAAATTAATAAATAATTTGGGATGGGGTGAGGCTTTTCTCTTTATTTAAATATGAATATATCCGAATTTTCTTTGCGAAGGCCCGTGTTTGCTACGGTGATGAATCTTGCCATTATTTTGTTTGGCATCGTGGGGCTTACATTTCTTGCGGTAAGAGATTATCCGGCTATTGATCCGCCCATTATTTCAGTAAGCACTTCTTACACGGGCGCCAATGCTGATATAATAGAAAACCAAATTACGGAGCCGCTTGAAAAAGAAATTAATGGTATTCCCGGTATTCGTTCTATTACTTCATCAAGCTCACAAGGCAACAGCCGTATTACTATTGAGTTTAATCTTGGTGTTGATCTGGAAGCCGCAGCCAGTGATGTAAGAGATAAGGTAGGCCACGCAGCCCGCAGCCTGCCCGATGATATAGATGCACCGCCGGTAATTACAAAGGCCGATGCTAATGCTGATTTTATTTTAATACTTGCCGTCCAAAGCCGCACAAAAAATTTACTGGAGCTAAGCGATTATGCAGAAAATGTTTTGCAGCAACAATTACAAACCATCAATCAGGTAAGCGCTATAAATATTTTTGGTGAAAAGCGTTATGCCATGCGCATTTGGCTCGATCCAGATAAAATGAATGCGTATAAAGTTGCTTACAACGATATAAGTAATTCGCTCAACAATGAAAATATAGAATTGCCTCCGGGAAAAATTTATGGCAATAATACAGAACTTACTATTCGCGTATTAGGAAGGCTTACCAGCGAACAACAATTTCGTGATCTTATTATACGAGAAGACAGTTCAGGAATTGTAAGGCTCGGCGATATAGCCCGCGTGGAGCTTGGCCCCGAAGACCTGGAGCAAAGCTGGAAATATAATGGAGTAAATGCAGTGGGGCTTGCCATTATTCCGCAACCCGGCGCTAATAATATTCAAATCGCTAATGAATTTAATAAACGCATTGCACAAATTGAAAAAGATTCCAAATCGGATATTCAATTAAAAGTTCTTATTGACAATACAAAATATATTCGCCAATCGCTTGCCGAAGTGGAAGATACTTTGGCAATTTCTTTTGCACTGGTGGTATTGGTTATTTTTCTTTTTTTTCGCGATTGGCTTATTGCATTAAGGCCGTTAATAGATATTCCTATTTCATTAGTGTCTACATTTTTTATAATGTATCTGGCAGGTTTTACAATTAATATTTTAACCTTGCTCGCAATTGTGCTGGCTACGGGGCTTGTGGTGGATGACGGCATTGTGGTAACGGAGAATATATTTAAAAAATTGGAAAGCGGATTGCCTATTAAACGTGCAGCATTAGAAGGTAGCAAAGAAATATTTTTTGCCGTAATCTCTACTTCAATAACATTGGCAATTGTATTTCTTCCGGTAATTTTTTTAGAAGGATTCATCGGAAGATTATTCAGAGAATTTGGAGTAACATTAGCAGCAGCAGTGTTGGTATCAGCATTTGTTTCTCTCACAATCACTCCTGTGCTTAATGTGGTTTTAAACAGAAAAACTGCCGGGCATGGGTGGTTTTATAAAAAAACAGAACCATTCTTTAGCGGAATGGAAAATGGCTACAGGCGCTTATTACAGCGTTTTATGAAAGTTCGCTGGATGGCATGGGCTATCATTGCTGTATGTGGAGTTATCATTTTTATAATGGCAAATGTTTTAAAAAGTGAACTCGCTCCCATGGAAGACAGAAATAGTGTACGCTTCTCCGTTACTGCACCCGAAGGAACCAGTTATGCTTCGATGGTGAGCATTACCGATAAAATTTCTAATTATTTATATGATTCGGTTCCTGAAAGAGATTTTGTATTTGCACGAACTCCTGCAGGCAGCGGTACTAATCAGGCTCAGCCTCGCATTGGTCTTGTTCCTGCCAGTGAAAGAATACGCACACAAGATCAGATTGCCAATGACCTTCAACAGAAATTAAAACGTTTTAATGAAGCAAGAATTTTTGCAACACAGGAGCAAACCATTGCTGTTGGCGGTTCCCGTGGCGGATTACCGGTTCAGTTTATTTTACAAAACCAGGATATTAATAAGCTGAGAGATATTATTCCCAAGTTTTTGGATGAAGCAAAAAAAGATAAAACTTTTTCAAATGTAGATGTTGATTTAAAATTCAACCGGCCCGAATTGCAACTCTCGGTTGACAGAATGAAAATAAAAGATCTTGGTTTATCAACAAGGGATGTAATTTCAACCATACAAGCTGCATTCAGCGGAGGAAGGCTCGCATATTTTATACGAAACGGGTTTCAATATTATGTAATTGCCCAGGTTGATAGAACTGATCGCAACAAACCCGAAGACATAAGCAGGTTGTATGTTCGAAATAATTTGGGACAAAATATTCCATTGTCTTCTGTAATTCAAATGAAGGAAAGTACCGACCCTGCTACTTTGTATCATTACAATCGTTACAAAGCCGCAACTATTTCTGCATCTTTATCGCCGGGATATACGATAGGCGATGGCATTAAAGCTATGCAATCAATTGCCAACAAATTATTAGATGCATCCTATCAAACTGCATTAAAAGGCCCTTCCAGAGATTATGCTGAAAGCTCATCCAACATTAAGTTTGCTTTTATCCTGGCGCTTGTTTTAATATACCTTGTTTTAAGCGCACAGTTCGAAAGCTTCTTAGATCCTTTCACCATAATGTTTACAGTGCCGCTTGCATTGGCGGGCGCATTATTAAGCTTATGGATTTTCGGGCAAACATTAAATATATTTAGTGAAATAGGAATGATTATGCTTATTGGGCTGGTAACAAAAAATGGAATTTTAATTGTTGAATTTGCCAATCAGCGAAGAGCGAAAGGATTGAAAAAAATGGAAGCTGTTGTGGATGCTTCGGTGCATCGGCTGCGCCCAATTATTATGACAAGCCTTGCTACATCATTAGGCGCATTGCCGATTGCACTTGGATTGGGAGCATCTTCTGCAAGCCGTGTGCCGCTTGGCATTGTAGTAGTTTGCGGTATTTTGTTTGCTTTAATTTTTACACTATTTGTAATTCCTGCAACTTATACATACATATCAGGAAAGCATAAAACAAAAGAAGAAAAGGATAAAGAATTTGCAACACCTAAGGGAAGTGAAGCAGCATTAACATAAATGATATTTATAAATCCTTATAAAAATTAATAAATATTTATCCGACTAAATTTAAACTTAGTGAAGATCCTTCCTGATTGTAGCTTTCAAGCCCCTCTCTCTCGGGAGAGCCCCGATAGCTATCAGGAGGTGAGGCTCAAACAAAAAAAATTTTGAATGAAAAAAATCCTTTCTATACTATTTGTTTTTTTAATTCATACCACTGTATTTAGTCAATCGCTTTCATTGCAGGATGCGATAAATATTGCATTACAAAAAAGTCTTGATCTGCAATTGTTGAAAAATAATGTTGAAATAAGTTCTATCAATAATAATATCGGGGTAGCCGGCGGCCTTCCGCTTGTTACAGCTTCTGCAACAGATAATGAACAATCAACTAATGTAAACCAGGAATTAAATACAGGCACCATCATTAAAAGAAATGCAGCAGTTGGCAACAGTTTAAACTCCGGTGTTACAGCAGGAATGTTATTGTACAATGGCTCAAGAGTAATAGCTACAAAAAATCGTTTGCAACAATTGGAATTGCAAAGCGAGCAATATCTTAATTCAGCTGTGCAAAATACAATGGCTTCTGTAATGACCAGCTATTATGATATTGTAAGGCAACAAGCCTATTTAAAAACAATTAATAAATCTATTGATGTTGCGCAAAAACAATTAGATGTTGTAAAAACGCAGCAAAGCGTTGGATATGCTAACAATGCCGATTTGTTTCAATCACAAATAAATTTAAATAATCTTGTACAACAAAGGCAGGCGCAGGTTTTGGTAATTGACCAGGCAAAAACAGGATTGTTATTATTATTAAATTTAAAACCCGATTCATTAATTTATGTAAATGATTCCATCATTGTGGATACTACATTAATTCTCGGAAATATACTCGACAATATTAATCGCAATGCTGATGTGATTGCCGCGGGTGAACAGATAAAAATAAATGAGTTGATTGTAAAAGAAACCGCTGCGCAAAGATATCCGTCTTTGCGTGCTTCTGTTGGTTATAATTATAATCGCTCGCAAACAACCGCAGGAAATTTATTACTAAATCAAAGCCGCGGGCCGGTGGCAGGCTTATCGCTTGGCATCCCGATTTATAACGGTTCCATTTATAAGCGACAACAACGAGTTGCTGAAATAGATGTAAAAAATGCAACGCTGCAACAAGAAATTACCATCAGAAATTATAATGCACAGGCTGTGCAAACTTTTGAAGCATATATTTCTTCTTTGCACCAGCTCGATTCCCAACGGGTAAATGTAGAACTTGCATTAAAATTAATTGACCTTGAATTATATCGTTTTCAATTGCACGCAGCCACCATTGTAGAGCTCACTCAAGCCCAGCAAAGCTTTCAGCAGGCAGAGTATGCTTATACCAACTTAAGCTATGCCGCTAAATCATCAGAGATTGAATTAAAAAGATTGATTAATCAGATAAAATTTTAGAGAGAAATTATTGCCACGAATGCACGAATGAATAAAGATTACAAATTAGCAATTCGCAACAGGCAACTCAAAAAAAATTATCAGTTAACTAACGGTAATGCATACACGAAGATTAAAAACATTGCTTGAAAAATATAATTCTATTACATAACAAAGTTCACATTTAAAACTCACTACTCACAATTCTTAATTGATGTACCTTTGCGCCTTTTATGAAATATCTAAACGAAATACAAAAGCGCAGAACCTTTGCGATCATTTCTCACCCTGATGCAGGCAAGACAACACTTACTGAAAAATTTCTTTTGTTTGGCGGCGCTATACAAACCGCAGGCGCCGTTAAAAGCAATAAGATTAAAAAGCATGCTACTTCCGATTTTATGGAAATAGAAAGACAGCGTGGTATTTCTGTTGCAACTTCTGTAATGAGCTTTGAATATAAAAACACCTTAGTAAATCTTCTGGATACGCCCGGCCACAAAGACTTTGCAGAAGATACCTATCGTACACTCACTGCAGTTGACAGTGTTGTTTTGGTTATTGATTGCGTGAAAGGAGTAGAAGAGCAAACAAAAAGATTAATGGAAGTTTGCCGGATGCGTGATACGCCCGTTATTGTTTTTGTAAATAAATTAGATCGTGATGGAAAAAATCCTTTTGATCTGTTGGATGAAATTGAAAGTGAATTAAAAATACAATTGCATCCTTTAACCTGGCCAATAAATATGGGCAGAGAATTTAAAGGAGTTTATAATTTGTATGATAAAAGTCTTTTATTATTTAATTCAAATCAAAAAGCAACAGAAGAAGATTATTTACCATTAGAAAATTTAAATGATGATATTTTACAAAAAAGAATTGGCGAAAAAGATGCGCATCAATTAAGAGAAGATGTGGAATTGATTGAAGGAGTTTATGGAAATTTTGATAAAGAACCTTATTTGCAGGGAAAAGTTGCACCAGTATTTTTCGGAAGCGCTATCAATAATTTTGGCGTAAAAGAATTATTAGAAACATTTATACAAATAGCGCCACTGCCGCAACACAGGGCTGTTACAACAAGAATTGTAGAACCTGCAGAAGATAAATTCAGCGGCTTTGTTTTTAAGATTCATGCCAATCTCGATCCGAGACATCGGGATAGGATTGCATTTTTAAGAGTATGCGCCGGAAAGTTTGAGCGCAATAAATATTTTCATCATGTGCGTTTACGCAAGACCGTTAGATTCAGCAATCCTTATAGTTTTTTAGCAAGAGATAAAGATGTAATTGAATCAGCTTATCCTGGCGATGTAATCGGTTTGTTTGATACAGGTAGTTTTAAAATCGGTGATACGCTTACCGAAGGAGAAGATTATTATTATACCGGCATACCATCTTTTTCGCCAGAAATATTTAAAGAAGTGGTGAATAAAGACCCTATGAAAACAAAACAATTGGAGAAAGGATTGTTGCAACTTACTGATGAAGGCGTGGCGCAATTATTCACACAATTTGGTGGAAATAAAAAAATAATTGGTTGCGTGGGTGAGTTGCAGTTTGAAGTAATTCAATATCGCTTGCTGAATGAATACAGCGCATCCGTTCAATTAAATTCACTTCCTTTTTATAAAGCGTGCTGGCTTACATCTAAAGACCCAAAAAAACTGCAGGAGTTTATAAAATTTAAATCATCTAATATCGCTGAAGATAAAGATGGACACATCGTTTACCTCGCACAAAGCGAATGGTTTTTAAATACCGAACGCACCAATAATCCAGATATTGAATTTCATTTTACCAGTGAGATTCATAAATAAAAAATTCTATTTTAATAAAGCAACTGTTCCTTTTCTATTAATAATTCCGCAGGCAGTTTTTGCAGTAATAATATAAACAAAAACATTTGGGCTTTGGGGATTACCTTTGTACGTTCCATCCCAGCAAAGATTTGGATCTGTAGTATGGAAAACTCTTTCACCAAAACGATTGTAAATACTAAAGTTCAATTCTTTTACAACACCCCAATATTTTATTCCGAAACAATCATTTATTCCATCACCGTTGGGCGTAAACGAATTGGGTAAAAGATATAAAGCATTCATATTAAAATCAGCCTTTACAATCACTGTATCAAAATTTGAACAACCATTATTATCTGTTCCGGTAACTTTATAAACAGTGGTTCCATCAGGCGCTGCAATTGGGTTTGCAATATTGTTGTTGTTCAATCCTGTTGAAGGCGACCATACATAATTTGTTGCGCCCGTTGCATTCAGTTGGCTCGATCCTAAAGAACAGGTTAAATCATTCGCACTGGTTGCTTGTACATCAGGAAGCGGAAGCACCATTACATTTGTTGAAAGTGTTCCTGTTTCATTGCAAATATTTTCATGAATGATAACCGTATAATTTGTTGTTGCAGCAGGCGAAGCAACAGGATTGCTGATATTTGGATTATCAAGTCCGGTGGATGGCGACCATGTGTATGTATCGCCGCCAGAAGCTTGCAATTGTACCGATGAGTTATTACAGATAGAATTATCCGGCGTAACATTAAAAACCGCAACAGGCTTTACGATTATTTTTACAGAATCTTCGTAGCTGCATGAATTAGCATCTTTAATAGCCACTTTATAAAGGGTGGTTGAAACGGGCGATGCGAGCGGATTAGCGCTTGTTGGATTATCTAATGATGATGCGGGCGACCATAAATAAGAAGTTCCGCCGCCGGCAAAAATTCTTACTGATGTTTGATTGCAAATAGTGGTGTCATTCGATTTTGTAATAACAGCAACAGGATTAATTCCAACTTTTATTGAATCTGTTTTCGTACAGCCGTTACCGTTAGTAACTGTTACAAAATATTTTGTTGGAGAAACGGGCGTTGCAACTGGGTTTGCAATATTTGAATTATTTAAAGATGAAGCAGGCGACCACGAATAATTGCTGCCTCCGCCTGCCTCGAGTTGTACAGAAGAGTTTATGCAAATGCTGGTGTCATTTGATTTTGTTATAACCGGCAAAGGGTTCACTGTAATTAATATTGAATCCATTTTAGAACAACCAAAATTGTTAGTTGCAGTTACGAAATATTTTGTTGTATTAACAGGAGTTGCAACAGGGTTTGCAATAGTTGAATTATTTAAAGACGAAGCAGGCGTCCATGAATAATTAGTGCCTCCTGCTGCAATTAGTTGTATTGATGAATTAGCACAGATACTGGTGTCATTGCTTTTTGTAAGCTTTACATCTTGTACAACAATTTGTTTGCAATAAGAAGTTTGAGTGGGTAAACCCAAATCAACAAGTAAATTAATAGTATAAGTGCCGGCTTGAGGATAAGAAACGGGTGCCGGATTTTGTTGAGTTGAACCTGGTAAATTCTGGCATCCGGTAAAACGAATTCTTGTCAACGAATTATTATTTACGTTTGGTATAAATGCATAAATATCGTTTCCAACTCTGAACAGATCTGATATCGAATGTGGAAAATTTAAATTTCCCAAGTTGCCAAGATCAGTTGCCTGCGGGCTTGAAGTGGGATCGCCACCAAAATTTAATTTCACAATTTCATTGCTCGTTTCATTTACAACAAAACCATAAACGCCATCACAAGTTTTAAAAAGCGAAATATCTCTGGGATAATCTAAAAGATTTCCGGGATTCCCGATGTTTGTGCCGGTTGGAGTATTTAAAAGTGAAGAACCAAAATCTAATCTTGTGAGTGAGTTAGTTACTCTGTTTGCTATAAATGCAAACCAATTGCCATTATATTTTACAAAATTAAATCCTGCTGGGTAATCTATGTTTCCAATGTTTCCTAAATTAATTCCGGTTGGTGTGTTATTAAAATCCGGGCCAAAACTCAATCGTGTAATTGTATTATCATTTACATTTATTGCAAAGCCATAATAATTTCCCGATTCCTGAGTGATATATAGATCGTGAGGTAAATTCAACCCGCCAATGTTACCCCAGTTAGTAGCAACAGGTGAATTTGCAAGAGAATTACCAAAATCAATTTTTACAATTCGCGGGCTTGAATTAAAGGAACCATTTCCACCGCCAACCATTATTGCAGTCCAGTTTCCATTTACTCGTAAGAGTTGTATTCCCTCCCCTTGTTCGGGCAATGCATTACTAAAATTACCAAGGTTTTCTCCGGTAGGCGTATTCAATAAACTATTACCAAAATTGAGTCGCAAAAGTTCTCCCGAATTATAATTAATTAATAACCCATAATAATTTCCATTATCATCAAGTGCATAACAGCCGAATACCGGAGAATTTAATACGCCATTTGGATTACCAAGATTTATGGCTTCGGGAGTAGTATTGAAATCAGCAGCGCAAAAACTCCAAAAATAATTAGTTGCATTTTGCGAAGTATTTTGAATTGTTACCGGCGAGTTCACACAAACTGTATCTGGAGTGGTAAAGCTGGCGGTAACCGGCGATGAAAGAATGGTACAGGAATCTGCAATAAAATT